>NZ_JBFBIP010000004.1:0-452455 GCF_040685655.1 Microbispora sp. NPDC088329 | reverse complement strand
GATCGAGGAGGCCCTGCGCATCGCCGAGGAGATGGGCGTCGACGTCGACCTCGACGACGACGAGACCACCGGTCCGGAGGTCGTCGTCCGCTGACGCGACGACCCGGCACCGCCTACCCGGCGGCGCGGGCCTCGGGCCACCGGGCGACGGCCTGCGACGCCGCGTGCCCCACGCGGCGCAGCACCCCGGAGACGGCGGAGACGTCGAGGCCGCCGGCGGGCCCGGCCACCGATATGGCCGCGGCGACGCGTCGTCCCGGTCCCCACACCGGCACGGCGAGGCTGGTGACGCCCGGACGGCAGCCGCCCACCTCCACGGCGATGCCCGTCCTGCGCACCCGGCCGAGGTCCTGCCTGAGCCCGTCGGGCCCGGCCATGAGCGAGCCGTCGGCGAAGGCGAGCAGCACCCTGCCCATCGCCGTGCTGCCGGGAGGGGTGACCGACCCCACCGTGATCGGCAGGTGCACGCCGTGGTGGCCGTGCAGCCGTTCCAGGCACAGGACGCCGCCGTCTCCGGGCACGCCGAGCAGCACCGCGTGGTTCGTCACGCGGTACAGGTCGAGCAGGTACGGCAGCAGCCGGTCGCGCAGCGCGGACGGGCGTATCCCGGACGCCTGGACGGCGAGGTCGCGCATGCGCTCACCGAGCCGGTAACCGTTCAGGTGCCGGTCGGCCAGCCGCAGGTCGGCGAGCAGCCCGAGGATGCGATGGACCGTCGACCGGGGCAGTCCGGTGCGCCGGGCCACCTCGGCGGCGCCGATCCAGCCCTGCGCGGGCAGTGCGCCGAGAATCAGGTACGACTTCTCCACGGCGCCGGACGCGCCGCGGGCGGCCCCCGCGTCCACCATCAGAACCTCGGCAGGGGACCGTCGCCTTCAGGCGATGGGGGAATGCCGTCCCTGATTGGTTTTCTGTCCGGGCTCATGGCGAGTTCCTTTGACTGGTGGATTGGATGGGCGGTGCTTTCATGGTGATCATGTGACTCCTCGGGTGCGCGCCTACCCCGGTGCATATGACCTCGGGCACCGCGTGGTGTGGTGCCCGAAGTACCGCCGTCCCGTTCTGGGCGGCCGGGTGAAGGCCGGCCTTGGGGAGCTGATCGGCGGCCTGTTTCGGCTGACCGGCGATTCCGCGCGTGCTGTCTCCGGGTTTTGTCGGCGCCTTCCAGTAGCGTGGTGATCTGATTACTGAGCGTGGAACGAACGTGGGGGGTGGGTGTGCGCCGGTCGTTCACGTTCCTGCTGCGCCCCACCGGTAAGCAGGCCGCCGCGCTCGCCGCCTGCCTTGAGGATCACCGGGTCCTCTACAACGCCGCCCTTGAGCACCGGCGGACCGCCTACCGAAAGGCGGGCGTAACCGTTCGCTACGGTGACCAGTCCGCGGAGTTGAAGCACATCCGTGCCGATGACCCCGCCGGTCAGGGCCGGTGGTCGTTCTCCTCCCAGCAGGCCACCTTGCGCCGGTTGGACACGGCGTTCCGTGAGTTCTTCGCCCGGGTTCGTCAGGGACGCGTGCCCGGGTTCCCCCGGTTCAAGGGGCGCGGCTGGTTCGACACCGTGACCTGGCCGAAAGACGGGGACGGCTGCCGGTGGAACTCCCAACCCGAGCACCCCACGGCGACGTTCGTCCGCCTTCAGGGCGTCGGGCACGTCCGGGTGCACCGGCACCGCCCCGTCAAGGGCCGGGTGAAGACGATCAGTATCAAGCGGGAGGGTTCCCGCTGGTATGTGATCCTGTCGTGCGAAGACGTGCCCGCGCAGCCGCTGCCCGCGACCGGCTCGGCCGTCGGGATCGACATGGGCGTGGCCTTGCTGGTCACGACCAGTGACGGTGAGCCTTTGGCCAACCCGCGCCCCCTGGCCTCCTCCGCCGGTCGTCTCGCGGCGGCCCAGCGGGCCCTCGCCCGCAAGAAGCGGGGGTGCAAACGACGCCTCAAGGCGGCGGCGCGGGTGGCGGCGCTGCACGCGAAGGTCGGGCGTCAACGTCGTGATACCGCGCACAAGGCGGCGCTGGCCCTGGTCCGGGCATATGACGTGATCGTGCATGAGGACCTGCGGATCGCGAACATGACCCGGTCCGCGTCCGGCACGATCGAGGCTCCAGGGCGGAACGTGGCGGCCAAGTCGGGGCTGAACCGGAGCATCCTGGACGCGGGGTGGGGGGTGTTCCTGCGTGTGCTCGCGGACAAGGCTGAAAGCGCCGGTCGCGAGCTGATCGCAGTCAACCCCGCCAACACCTCCCGCATCTGCTCGCGGTGCGGGCACTGCGCGAAGGACAACCGTCTCACCCAGGCCGAGTTCGCCTGTACGGCGTGCGGGCACACCGCGCACGCCGACGTGAACGCGGCGATCAACATTCTCAGGGCAGGGCTTGCCCTTCGCGACGCTGCCGAAGCGGCGTAGCGAGAAGCCGCTCCCTTCAGGGAGCGGAGGAGTCACGAGCCTCCCACCGCTCATCCGGGGCGGCGCGGCGTGCGTATCAGGACCGCCACCAGCACCAGGGCGACCGCGACGAACACCGTGGCGAACAGGAACGCCGTCCCCATCGCCTGCGCGAGGGCCTGGGCGTGGTCGGCGGTGCGGGCCTGGCGCAGGCTCGTGCCGTACACGGTCACGAGGACGGCGAGGCCGAGCGACCCGCCGATCTGCTGCATGGTCTGCATGATCCCCGAGGCGGCGCCGGCGTCGGCGGGCCCCACACCGGCGAGGATCGTCGCGTTCAGCGGCATCAGGAACGCGCCGATGCCGACGCCGAACATCAGGACCGGCACCAGCAGATGCGGCGTGTACGGCGTGCCGGCGTCCAGGCGCGACAGCCAGAACGCGGCGCCGACGACGAGCAGCAGCCCGGCGACGATGAGCGGCATCGCCCCGGTGCGCGGCAGCAGCCGGGGCGTGAACCGGGCGGTGACGA
Organism: Microbispora sp. NPDC088329; assembly: GCF_040685655.1. Taxonomy (NCBI): domain Bacteria; kingdom Bacillati; phylum Actinomycetota; class Actinomycetes; order Streptosporangiales; family Streptosporangiaceae; genus Microbispora; species Microbispora sp. NPDC088329. The sequence continues at coordinate 449,542 of NZ_JBFBIP010000004.1, read as the reverse complement.
ACGTGCCCAGCGACATCGGCAGGAACGCCAGGCCGGTCGCGAGCGCGCTGAATCCCAGCACGTCCTGCAGGAACTGCGACACGAAGAACAGCACGCTGAACAGGCAGGCCATCGTCAGCAGCACGGTGGCGTAGCCGGTCGCCCGGTTGCGGTCGCGGAACAGCCGCAGCGGCATCGTCGGGTGCGCCACCCGGACCTGCGTCACGAGGAAGACGGCCAGCAGCACGAGCGCGAGGACGAACGCGCCGATCGTCACCGCGTCCTCCCATCCGGTGGCGGCGGCCCGGATGAAGCCGTACACCAGGGCGGCCATGCCGGCCGTCCCGGTCAGCGCGCCCGCCAGGTCGAGCCGCCCGGCGCCGCGCCGCGGCTCGGTGACGAACAGCGGGGTGAGCACCGCCACCGCGACCCCGAACGGGACGTTGACGAACAGCACCCAGCGCCAGGAGGTCCACTCGGTGACCACGCCGCCGAGGATCATGCCGAGCGTCTGTCCCAGCCCGGCGGCGGTCGCGTAGACCGCGAGCGCCCGGTTGCGCGGGGCGCCCTCGTCGAAGTTGGTGATCAGCAGCGACATCGCGCCGGGCGAGGCGAGCGCGGCGCCGACGCCCTGCACGGCCCGGGCCGCGAGCAGCTGCCAGGAGGTGACGGCCATGCCGCCGAGCAGCGAGCTCAGCGTGAACAGCACGACGCCGGCGACGAACACCCGGCGGCGGCCGAACAGGTCGCCAGCCCGGCCGCCGAGCAGCAGCAGGCCGCCGAACGTGAGCATGTACGAGCTGAGCACCCACGACAGGGCCGTCGGCGTGAAGTGGAGACCGGCCTGGATCTTCGGCAGGGCGATCGTCATCACGTTGTTGTCGACGATGATCATCATGTAGCAAGTGACGATCAGCGCGAGGACGACGCCCGGGCGGTGACCGTACCTCGGTGGGGCCTGTGCGGGCGGAGCCCCGGTGGACGAGGTGGTGGACGATGCGGACATAGGACTTCAGTTCTCTCGTGAGCGGGTTCTTTCCCTGACGACCATGGGCAGCCGCCGGGGCTGGAGCATCGGAGACCGGGCCGGGCGGATCGTCTCGCCGGGCGCCGGGTGGAGGCTCCACCGCCGCACGAGCGCGGCCATGAAGATCATCATTTCCTCCCAGGCGAACGGCTCGCCGATGCAGCTCCGGTTGCCGGCCCCGAAGGGCAGGTAGGAGATGCGCGGAACGCGCGCTCCGGCGTCCCCGGCCCAGCGGTCCGGGTCGAACCGATGCGGCTCGGGGTACACGGCCGGGTCGCGCTGGATGGCGTGGACGGAGAACAGCACGTGGCTGCCGGCCGGGACGCGGTGGCCGCCGAGATCGACGTCGTCCACCGACCGCCGGGTGAACAGCCAGGCGGGCGGATAGAGCCGCAGCCCCTCGGTGAGCACCCGGCGCAGGAAGCCGAGCTCGGCCAGCGCGTCGTGGCCGAGCGGCCGGGCGCCGAGGACCTCGCGGACCTCGGCGGCGAGCCTGTCCTGCACGTCCGGGTGGGTGCTGAGCAGGTGGCAGGTCCAGCTGAGCACGTCGCGCGCCGTCTCGACGCCCCCCAGGAACAGCGCCATCGCCTCGTCGTGGATCTGCCGGTCGTTCAGGTGCGGACGGGCCCGCAGCAACATCGCCATCATGTCGGCGTCGCCGGTCCCGGCGTCCGTCCCGCGCGCCTCGTACTCCGCGATGACGCCGGCGAGCGCCTCGTCGAGGCGGCGGCGGGCCCGCTCGAACCGGCGGTTGGCGGGGGTCGGCAGCCGTTCCAGCCAGCCCACCGGGAAGGCGATCCGCCTGGTGACGCCCTTGAGCAGCACGGGAAGCGACTCCTCCACGGCGACGGCGACCGGGTCGCCGAGCCCGGAGGAGAACAGCGCCCGGCAGACCACGGCGACGGCGAAGGCGTGGATCTCCAGGTCGAGGTTCACCGTCTGCCCGTCCCGCCACGCGCCGACGCGCTGATCGGCGGCCTCCCGCATCTGCTCGGCGTACGCGGCGATGCGCCGGTGGTGGAACGCCGGCTGCACGAGCCTGCGGTGGGCCATGTGCTGCGGCTCCCTGGAGTTGAGCAGGCCCTCGCCGAGGAACGGCGCCGACTTCTCGTACGCCACGCCCTTGTCGAGCTTGCGCACGTCCTTGGTGAGGATCTGGTGGGCCAGCGCCGGGTCGTTGACCACGTACGCCCGGACCGGTCCGAGCCCGATCGTCACGACGGGGCCGTGACCGCGCAGCGACTCGAAGAAGCCGCGGGGATCGGTGAGCATCCGGTGGAGGTGGCCGAACAGCGGCGCGCCGCCGGGGGCCGGCCTCACCTCGGGCAGGGTGGCGGTCATCGTCCTCATCTCCTCAGGCGACTGCGGGGGCGGTGCCGTGCGGGCGGGCGCCGGCGGCACACGGGCGGCGCTGCCGCCGATCGGTGGGGGCGGCCGGTGCGGGTGGTCAGTGCGGGTGGTCAGTGCGGGTAGTCAGTGCGGGTGGTCAATGCGGGTGGTCAATGCGTGCGGGCCACGACGAACTCGGCCAGCCCGGCGAGCTCGGCGGCGGCCACGGGATCGACGGTCACGCGGTCGAGGGTCCGCAGGGCGGCGTCCAGGTGTCGCGCCGCGCGCTCCGCCGCGAACGCCCGGCCGCCCGCTTCGCGGATCAGGGCGGCCGCCTCGGCCGGCCGCGGCACCGGCGCGCCGAGCAGGGTGGCCAGCCGGCCGGACCGGTCGGCCGCGAGCGCCGCGACCACCGGGAGCGTCTTCTTGCGCCGGCGCAGGTCGTTGTGGACCGGCTTGCCGGTGACCTCCGGGTCGCCCCAGATGCCGAGCAGGTCGTCGACCGCCTGGAACGCCAGGCCGAGTTCGCGTCCCATGCCGGTCACGGCCGCGACCGTCTCGGATGGGGCCCCGGCGAGCACGGCCCCGAGCCCGGCGGCGCAGCCGAGCAGCGAGCCGGTCTTGCCCGCGGCCATCGCCAGGTATTCGTCCACGCCCACCGCGCCGGGGCCCGACCACGGGCGTCCCTCGAACGCGAGGTCGGCGGCCTGCCCGTTGGCCAGGTCGAGCAGCGCGCGGGACAGCAGGCGCACGGCCGCGGGGCCGGTGCCGGGGGTGGCGTTCGCGAGCGTGTCCATGGCGAGGCCCAGCATCGCGTCGCCGGCCAGCACCGCCGCCCCCACGCCGTACGCCTTCCAGACCGTGTCACGGTGCCGCCGCCGCTCGTCGCCGTCCATCACGTCGTCGTGCACGAGGGAGAAACCGTGGACCAGCTCGACCGCCACCGCCCCGGGGACCGCGGCCTCGGCCGGGGCGCCGAGGGCCTGCGCGGTGAGCAGCGCGAGCGCCTGGCGCATGCCCTTGCCACCGTCGCCGGGAACGGCGTTGCCCGCGGCGTCCGTCCAGCCGAAGGCGTAGGCGGTCATCCGCCCGGCCCACGGGTCCAGCCGTCCGACGGCCTCCCGCAGCGCCGGCAGCACAAGGGCGCGGCAGCGGCCGAGCGTGCCGACCGCGCTGTCCTCGGAGACCGTCACAGCGCCCCCACTCTGCTCCGGGCGCGGCGCACCGGCGTCATCAGCAGCCTCCCGGTGCCGAGCGACGCCTTCGGCACCGCGATCTGCGGTTTGCTGCCGCCCGCCGGGCGCAGCCGCCAGCGGGAGGCGATCGCCGCGAGCGTCAGGGTGGTCTCCGCCTTGCCGAAGCCGTCGCCGATGCACTTGCGGCTGCCCGCGCTGAACGGGACCATCGCGCCGCGCGGCACGTGCCCGGCCCGCTCCGGCAGCCAGCGGTCCGGGTCGAACCGGTCCGGGTCCTCGAACACCGCCGGGTTGCGGCCCAGGGCGTACGGGCTGTACATGACCGTCGTGCCCGCGCTCAGCCGCCTGCCCGCCAGCTCCGTCTCCTCGGTGGTGACGCGGGTCAGCAGCCAGGCCGGGGGATACATGCGGAGGGTCTCGTTGAGCACCCGCCAGGTGAGGTCGAGCCGGGGCAGGTCGTCGAACGACGGCGGGCGGCCGCCGAGCACCTCGTCCACCTCCGCGTGCAGGCGCTCCTCGATCTCCGGGTGACGCGCCAGCAGGTGGAGGACCCAGGCCATGGTGTTGCCCGTCGTCTCCGTGCCGCCGATGAGCAGGGTCATGACCTGGTCGTAGACCTCCGCGTCGGACAGCCCCTCACCGGTGCGCTCGTCGCGGGCGTTGACGAGGATCGACAGCAGGTCGCCGCGGTCGGTCCCGGCCCGGCGGGCGTCCTCGATGGTCTCCGCGATGACCGCGTGCATGCGGGCGCGCACCCGCTCGAACCGGCGGTTGCCCGGGGTGGGGATGCGCTCCTGCCAGCCGAGCGGCGCCACCATGCGCTTGTAGACGCCGCGCATGATGATCGGCATGCAGTACGCGACCTCGGGGACGGCCCGCTCGCCCACCGTGGTGGCGAACATGGTCCGCGCGGTGATGCGCAGGGTGAGCGCGTGCATGGCGTCGCTCACGTCGAACGGCTCGCCCTCCCGCCACGCGCCGACGACCTCGTCGATCTCCTCGGCCATCAGGGCGACGTAGCCGGGCATCCGGCTGTGGTGGAAGGCCGGCTGGAGCATTCTGCGCTGCACCCGGTGGTCCTCCCATTCGGAGGCGACCAGGCCGTTGCCCACGAGCAGCCGGGCCTTCTCGAAGAGCGGGCCGCCCTTGTCGAACGTCCGCGACCGCTGCAGCATCCACATCACGACGTCCGGATGGCAGGCGAGGTACGCCTTGCGGGGGCCGAGCCGTACCTCCGCCAGGTCGCCGCGCGGCGGCAGCGCGGCGAGGAACTCCAGCGGCCGGCGCCACAGGTGGACGGCGTGCCCGAGGACCGGGAGCGCGCCCGGCGCCACGACGAACCGGTAGGACGGCGTGGCCGGCGCACGCCGGGCGGAGGTGACCGGGCACGCCTCGCCGGGGCTCCCTGCGGCCGGAACCGGCTCGGGCCCGGCGGACGGCTCAATCCCGACAGAACGCTCGGGCCCGGCGGACGGCTCAATCCCGACAGAACGCTCGGGCCCGGCGGACGGCTCAGTCGCGGCGGAGAGCCCGGGCCCGGCGGAGGTGACCGGGCAGCCCTGGCGGGGGCTCTCGGCGGACGGGCGCGGCTCGGGGACGGTCACGCGGCGCCCCCTTCCACGCCGTACGGCTCCTGGCGGAACCTCGTCACGGGCGCGTGCAGGTCGACCCAGCCCGAGGTGCTGCCGTCCCAGACCGAGCCGTCACCGAAGTATCGCGGGGTGAGGTACTCGAACTCCTGGCTGCCGCCGATCATGTGGTCGAGGGCGCGCAGGTAGGCCCGCACGTCCGCCCGCTCGCCGAGCGGCCCCTCCAGCACGGCGTCGCGGGCCGCGATGTACGCCTTCTCGTGGTCTTCGGCCAGCTCGCACAGCCGGTCGACGGCCTGTTGGAGACAGAGGCCCTCCCGCTCGGTCAGGACCCGGACCACCGTCATCTTGTCGTCCTGCGCGTGCTCCTTCCGCCACGACAGCAGGTCGTTGATTATGATCATCTGGCGCCGGCAGTGCAGGTGGACCTCGGCGAGCCGCGGGATCAGGTCGCTCATGTCGACGCCCGCGCCGTACTCGGTCATCAGCTCGATGAAGTCGCAGCCGAAGCTGTCCATCCGCACGGCCAGGCAGGTCTCGTAGTCGGGCACCTCGTCGGCCAGCTTCGCCCGGATCTCGGTGGCGCAGCCGCGCAGGAACGCGTCGAGGCTCGCGGCGAACCGCCGCACCTGTCCCTCGCCGAGCCCGGGGCTGATCCGCCGCCACAGGTCCTTGCCCGCCCTGACGTACGGGTCGTCGCCGGGCGCGCCGGTGTCGCCGTTGAAGTCGGCCAGGATGGCCGCGAACGCCTCCCTGGCCCTGCCGTCGCTCGCGCCGAGGGCGGAGCGGTCGGAGACGAAGCTGTCGATGACGGTGACGTACTGGTACCAGTCGGCGATGTCCCTGGCCCGCTGCTCGGTGGCGTACGGCACGGTCAGCGGTCCGTACAGCCCGTTGCGCTGCCGCAGGAAGAACAGCAGGTGCTCCTCGCCGGCGAAGCACTCGCCAAGCATGGTCCGCACCCAGCCGTTCGAGGCGAACTCGATCTGGGCGGCGTTGGGGTGGTAGGCGAACGGCAGCAGCCGCGGCAGCTCGGGGAGGAAGAACTCGGTCGGGCTCGCCGTCGCGGGCGAGCCTGCCTCCGGCGGAGGCGATTGCGCGTGGAGAACGTGGCCCATGGCTACTCCCGGGATTTGTCATTCGGGCACGCCGCTGACGCCCGTTGCCGGGCGGGAAGGCATACGTGAACCGGCCGATCGTCAGGCGCGAACAAAAAACGGATGCATTCAGGGCGTCACTCTAAATGCGCCCTTCCCGCCATGTCAACATTACCTACTTGCTTAGTAGGTTGCTGCGGAAAACGGCTGTTCAGCGCGTTATGAGTCGCCGGGGAGCCACTTAGCCTACGTCCATCAGCACGATCGGACAAAGAGGAGGAACTGCCCGATACAGGGAGATATCTCCGGTCGACTCACCCGCTCTTGGAGCCGGAACCTACCGAGTCACGAGTCAAGCTAAGCAGGAATTCGGGCCGGAGAACCGTCGGCTATGCCGTGGAAACGCCGTCCGGAATAGACCGGGAAAAGCGGCCGAGGACGCGTATCCCGGGCTCCGGCGGCACGTTCACGGCAGGCCCAGCCGCCTCCGCGACGGCCCGGGAAACGAGCCCGCCGATCGCGCGGTGCGCGAGCAGGTAACCGTAAATCTCCTGCCGCACCATGTCGGGGCTGTGCGAGCGCAGCATCCGGCCCGGGCCGCGCAGCATGCCGTTGAGCTCGTCGCGCCCGGAGCGGCGCACGCCCCACTCGTGGTGTGCCCGGGCGAGCGTCGCCGCGGGCGCCGCGCCGGGGTCGGTGATGGTGGTGGCCAGGGTCACGCGCTCGCCGCCGGGCGTCTCGTACTCCAGGACGCGCACGAGCGCGGCGCCCGCCTCGCCCGGGTCTCCGGCCGGCAGGCGGCCCGCCGACGCGGCCCGCACCAGCGCGTCACGGGTCTCACCGCCGAGGTCCGGGTCGGCCAGCACGGCGGTGGCGGACCCGTCGGCGCAGGCGGCCACGACCGGAAGCGGAAACCCGGCGGGGACGCGCCACAGCAGTTGCGCGCCCGTCCGGGCCGCGCCGCACCAGTCGGGCCAGCCGAAGAAGTCCGTTCCCGCGATGAGCAGCCAGTCGCCGCCGAGCCGCGGATGGAGCCTGCGGGCCAGGGTCCGCAGGCTCTCCCCTTGGCCGCCGATCTCCGCGGCGACGACGGTGCGCGAGGCGGACTCGGTCACCGTCACGAGGCGGATCCGGGGTAACGCGGAGACCTCGCCGTTCAGCACGCCGTAGCCGAACTCCGCGACGTTCTCCTTGGAATCGGGAGCGTCCCAGTCGGCCGCGTCGAGCCCGGTGATCCGCCACGGGCCGAGGAAGGCGCCGGGGACGCCCGGGTCCGCGACGGGCACCGCCACCCGCGTGAACAGCTCGCGCAGCGGCTCGTGGCCCAGCCGCCTGCGTGCCTGGGTGATGCCGCCGGAGGTGGGCCGCTCACGCCGCGGATCCCAGCAGCCCCAGGAGGAGAAGGTGTCGACGAGGCGTCCGGCGACGTCCTCGTAGTCGCCGTCGGGGAACAACGCCATCCCCATCGCGAAGTAGACCATGAGGTACGGCGGCAGCTTGCCGTCGGACCTCCGGGCCTGCCGCCCCGTCTCCAGCAGCGCCCGGTCGACGGCCTCCCGGGGGATGGACGCCGCCACGACCCCGATCGACAGCCAGTCCGGGAGCCGCCCGTCCACGTCACGCCTCATATGCGGACTGTAGAACACGGCGCGCGGGCCCTCACTCCCGCCGGCGCCTTCCGGCCGCCCTGTTGAGCGACCGCTGTTCGCTGACTCCTCCGCTCCCTGAAGGGAGCGGCGAGAAAGGCGCCGGCACAACCCGGACGGAGGGAAACGGGGAATCACCGAGCAGCCGAAGCAGGCCGCGGATCAGCTCCTCACGGCGGGCCTTCACCCGGCCACCCAGAACGGGACGCGGTACTTTCGGACACCACACCACGTGGTACCCGAGGTGATACGCCGCACCGGGGCAGGCGCGCACCCGAGAAGTCACACGATGACCATGAGAGCACCGCCCATCTCATCAACCGGTGAAAGGAACTCCCGATGAGCCCGGAGACAAAGCCAGCCAGGGACGGCATTCCCCCGTCGCCTGCCGAGGTTCCGCTGGAGTGCATGAATTCAGGCGTGAACGCCCCACGACTCACATCGGCGCTCCAGGGGCGTTTCAGTCCGCTGCGCTTCGATCCGGATCATCGGCTGTCCGGCCCGGACGTCGAAGCCCTGCTGGAGGCGGCCCGATGGGCTCCGTCCGCCGGCAACGCCCAGCCCTGGTCGTTCCATCTGCGCCGCCGAGGGGAGGAAGGACACGATCGGCTCGTCGCGCACCTCGCCGGCAGCTCGCGCCGATGGGCGCCGGATGCCAGCGCGCTGGTCGTCAACCTGGCCCGCCGCGAAGTCGACGACGGCCTGCTGTACTCCGAGTTCGCCGACTACGACCTCGGCCAGGCGGTGGCCCATATGACCGTGCAGGCCCACGCGATGAGCCTGGCGTGCAGGCAGTTTCGCGCCTTCGATCTCGAGGGGCTGCACAACCGACTCGGCGTTCTGCCCGGTTGGCACATTCTCACGATGACGGCCATCGGAGTTCCGCTCCGGGGCGACACGGCACCCCCCGCACGCGAGCGCCGGAGCATCGTGGACCTGCGCACCGCGGGAGTGTCATCTCCATGAAACGCGGCGGCGGCACTCGAGCGCCGGTGATCAGGCCGCCGCGGGTGGCCGGGGATCGGCGCGCGCCGGGGAAGGGAGGCGGGGCCCCCTGCGTCGCCGGGGCGGAACGCCACCGTCAGGGATGGGCGATGAAACGGCCGAACCGGCCCTGGTGATACAGCAGAGGGCGATCCGGGCCGCGTACGTCGGCCTGGGCGACCAGGCCCACGACGAGGATGTGGTCGCCCACCTCGACGGTCTCGTGCGGCAGGCAGATCAGATGCGCGGCCACGTCCTCGAGCAGCGGCGCTCCGAGGTGCCCGGGACGCCACCGGGTGGGCTCGGCGAACCGGTCGATGCCCTTGCGGGCGAACCTGGCGGCGAGTTCGGCCTGCTCGCTGGCCAGCACGTTCACGGCGAAGTGGTCCGCCGAGCGCAGCGAAGGCCAGGTGGTGGACGCCTGGTCCACATAGAAGGAGACGAGGGGCGGGTCCAGGCTGACCGAGGAGAACGAGGTGGCGGTCAGCCCGACGGGTACGCCGTCGCTCTGCGCGGTGATCACGACGACGCCCGCCGCGTGCACCGCGAGGGCACGCTTGAAGCCGTCGGCGTCCAGAGAGGGGGCGGGCAGAGTCTCCGTCATGGAAACCTCCGTGTTGGTCACAGCTGGCTGAGGGGTCGGTCCGGCGATCGGGAGGACCTCGACATGCGCGCCCGGTCCGGGACCGAGCGCCGGCGACGCGGTCGCAGTTCACGTCGGGGTGCCGGGTCAGTTGCACCCCCTGGCTCATACCGCGACGCTACGACCCGTTCGGACGGAAGTCAACATTCCCTACTAGGTTTACATAGATAGCTCTGTTCGACAGCGGCGTCCCGGTTTGCGTGGAAGGTCGGAAGCCTCTAGATTCCCCACTAATTGAGTCTGTTTACCCGGTTTTGAAGGTCGGTCGATGATGCGTGCTGTCGGGCTCCGGGCAGGAGGAGTGCTCCTGCTGGCCGCGATCTGGTGGGCGGTCGCCGCGGCCCGCGTCTGGCCCGAGGTCTTCGTCCCCTCACCCGGCGCGGTGTGGCGGCAGCTGTGGCTCACCTCCTCGGCCCATGACGGCCAGCGAGGGTACAGCGGCTACCTGCTCTACGAGCACCTGCTGGTCAGCCTGCGCCGCATCGGGCTCGGCAGCCTGTACGGCGTGGCCGGCGGCATCGCCGTGGGCCTGCTCATCGGCCTGGTGCCGACGGTCCGGGCGCTGCTCGGGCCGCTGGTCACCTTCGTGCGGACGCTCCCTCCGCTGGCGTACTTCAGCCTCCTGATCATCTGGTTCGGCATCGACGAACTGCCGAAGATCTGGCTGCTGCTCATCGCCGCGATGCCCCCCGTCGCTGTGGCGACCGCGGAGGCGGTGCGCGGTGTGCACGAGGACTATCTGCACGCGGCCCGCTCTCTGGGCGCCAAGCGGTGGCAACTGCCGTACCGCATCGTGCTGCCCTCCGCACTGCCCGAAGTGATCACCGGTGTCCGGGTCGCCGTGGGCGTCGCCTACACGACCGTGGTGGCCGCCGAGACCGTCAACGGCGTGCCGGGCATCGGCGGCATGATCCGCGACGCCCAGCGCTACAACCAGACCGACGTGGTGGTCCTCGGGCTGCTCGTCATCGGCGCGTCCGGCCTGCTCATCGACACCCTCCTGCAACTCCTCGAGCGCACGCTCGTGCCCTGGCGCGGCAGAGCCTGAGAAGGCTCCCGGGCGACACAGAGCCTGAGAAGGCTCCCGGGCGACACAGAGCCTGAGAAGGCTCCCGGACAACACAGAGCCTGAGAAGGGTCCCGGACAACACAAAGCCTGAGAAGGATCCCGGGCAGAGCAGAGCCCGGGGAAGCCCCCCGAAGAAAGACACCGCAATGAGACACCGACTCGTCCCGGCGCTGCTGCTCGTCCTCGGCCTCGCCGCCTGTGCCCCCTCGACGGGTGCGGGCACCGGCGCAGGACAGGCCGCCGCGCCCGCCCGCAACGCCGACGGCTCGCCCAAGGAGATCCGCATCGGCTACCAGCTCATCCCCAACGGCGACCTCATCGTCAAGGACCAGCGGTGGCTGGAGACCGCACTGCCGGACACCACGATCACCTGGACCAAGTTCGACTCCGGCGGCGACGTGAACACCGCGATGGTGGCGGGCGGCATCGACATCGGGCTCGCCGGCAGCGCCCCCGTCACGCGAGGCCTGTCCGCGCCGCTGAACATCCCCTACAAGGTGCCGTGGATCTTCGACGTTATCGGCGAGAACGAGGCGCTGGTGGCCAGGCAGGCCACCTCGATCGCCGGCCTGAAGGGCAAGAAGATCGCCACCCCCTTCTCCTCCACCTCCCACTACAGCCTGCTCGCGGCGCTGCAGCAGGCCGGGCTGAAGGAGTCCGACGTCACCGTCGTCGACCTGGAGCCACAGGACATCCAGGCCGCCTGGACGCGCGGCGACATCGACGCGGCGTACGTGTGGACGCCGGTGCTCGGCGAGCTGCGCAAGACCGGCACGGTGCTGATCACCAGCAAGGACCTGGCCGCCAAGGGCAAACTGACCGCCGACCTGGCGGTGGTGCGCAGCGAGTTCGCCACGGCCTTCCCCGGCGCCCTGCGGACCTGGCTGGTCCAGCAGGACCGGGCGGTCAAGCTGGTGCGCTCCGACGGGCAGGCGGCCGCCGCCGCGGTGGGCCGCCAGCTCAACATCACCCCCGCGGAGGCCGCCGAGCAGATCGGCGAACTCGTCCTGCTGGACGGCGGGCAGCAGGCGGGCGCCGACTATCTGGGCACGCCGGACCGGCCGGGAACGCTCGCGGAGAACCTGCGCAGCACCGCCGAGTTCCTGAAGGCGCAGAACAAGCTGCCCTCCGTCCCCGAACTCTCGGTGTTCCAGGCGGGCCTGGCCACGAAGGAACTGCGCGATGCCTTCCCCGGATGAGGCGCTCACCGTCCGGACCGCCGCGGTGCGGCTCACCGGCGTCAGCCTGACGTACGGCACGCGCGGCGGCGGCCCCTTCCGTCGCCGGGGAGAGCAGGTCGAGGCGTTGCGCGATCTCGACCTTGACGTCGGCCCCGGCGAGTTCGTGACGATAGTGGGGCCGTCCGGGTGCGGCAAGAGCACGCTGCTCCGGCTCGTCGGCGGCTTCGCCTTTCCCAGCACCGGGCGGATCGCCGTCTCGGGATCGACGGTGAACGGTCCCGGGCCGGACCGGGGCGTGGTGTTCCAGCAACCGAGGCTGTTCCCCTGGCTCAACGTCCGGCGCAACGTCGAATTCGGGCTGCGCATGGGCGGGATGCCCGCACCGCGGCGGCGCGAGCGCGCCATGGAGCTCCTCGACCTCGTCGGGCTCGCCGACGCCGCCGCACGCCGCCCGTACGAACTGTCGGGTGGCATGCAGCAGCGCGCCGCGATCGCCCGCGCGCTGGCGCCCGACCCGGCGATCCTGCTGATGGACGAACCGTTCGCGGCCCTGGACGCGCTGACCCGCGAGCGTCTGCAGGAGGAGATCCGCCGCATCTGGCGGGCCACCGGCAAGACCGTGCTGTTCGTCACGCACGGCGTCGACGAGGCCGTCTACCTGGGCACACGGGTGATCGTGCTCAGCCGCCGGCCGGGCCGGATCGTCCTCGACCACCCCTCGGGCCTGCCGTTCGCCGCCGATCCCCGCACCGATCCCGCCTTTCCCGCGCTGCGCGAGACCATCGCCACGGCCGTACGCCGGTCCGCGTCCGGCCCGGCGCCCGATCCAGCGCCCGATCCCCGTACCGATTCCGAGGTGACCTGATGCGCTTCCACTGGTTCCTGCCGACCACGGGCGACGGCCACGACGTCCGCTCCGCCATCACGACCACCGACAGCTTCCGTCCGGCCGCGCGTCCCGCCACCCTCGCATACCTGGCGCAGGTGGCCGGGGCCGCCGAGCAGGCCGGGTTCGAGGCCGCGCTCACTCCCGTCGGCGCGGGCTGCCCCGACCCGTGGATCGTCTGCGCCGCCCTGACCCAGCACACCGAGCGGCTCAAGACGCTGGTCGCCTTCCGCACCGGGTACACCCTGCCCACTCTGCTGGCCCAGCAGGCTCAGGCGTTCCAGGACATCTCCGGCGGGCGACTGCTGCTGAACGTGGTCACCGGCGGCGACCCGGTCGAGCAGCGCGCGTACGGCGACTTCCTCGACCACGACGCCCGCTACGCCAGAACCGGCGAGTTCCTTCAGGTGCTGCGCCGCGCCTGGGCGGGCGCGCCCTTCGACCACCACGGCGAGCACTACCGCGTCGAGGCGGGCGGGCTCACCGAGCCGCTCGCTCCGGCCCCGGACGTCTACTTCGGCGGCGCGTCCCCCGCCGCCGAACGCGTCGCCGCCCGTCACGCCGACGTCGCGCTCATGTGGGGGGAACCGCCGCGGGCCGTCGCGGCGCGGATCGACCGGCTGCGCGCCCTCGCGGCGTCGGCGGGCAGGGAGTTGCGCTACGGCCTGCGCGTCCACGTCATCGCCCGCGACACCGGCGCCGCCGCCTGGGCCGAGGCGGAGCGCCTGCTCGCCGGCATGGACCCCGCCCGCATCGCCGAGGCCCAGCGGCGTTTCGCCCGGTACGACTCGGTGGGGCAGCGCCGCATGGTCGACCTCCACCGCGGCGACACGCGTGACCTGGAGATCCACCCGGGCCTCTGGGCCGGTGTCGGCCTGGTGCGCGAGGGCGCGGGAACCGCCCTCGTCGGGTCCTACGACGAGGTCGCCGCGCTGCTGCGCGAGTACGCGGCGCTGGGCGTGAAGGAGTTCATCCTCTCCGGCTGGCCCCATCTGGAGGAGGCGTACCGCGTCGGCGAGTACGTCCTCCCCCGCCTCCGGCCCGTCGTGGCGGCCTGACGCCCGGGCGGCGGCCCACCCCGGAGTCAGGTCACGACGACGGGGTGGCGCACCACCGCGTCGAAGGCGTAGCCGAGGGCGTTGTACGCCGCACGATCGGGCTGTGAGGCGCCCGTCTCGTCGGCGGCGCGCACGAGCAACCTGAGGTTCCCCGCCCCGTGCGGGGTCCAGGGGAACATCCAGCGGACCCAGCCGCGCGGGTCCCGGTCGTCGCGCAGCCGCGCCGGCCGCCAGGACACGCCCTCGTCGTCGCTGACCTCGACCCGGACCACCCGTCCGCCGCCCGACCACGAACGGCCGCGCAGCAGGTGTTCACGCCCCGCCTCCAACCGGGCCGGCCAGGGCAGTTCGAACGCGCTTTTCACCCCCACCCGGGTCAGCGGCGGGCCGCCCCCGGGCGGGTGACCGGGGCCGTGCATCCGGTACAGCCGCGTGCTCCACGGCGACTCCAGCGGCTCCGCCGACACCTCGACGTCCCCCAGCCACTTGATGGAGGCGGCACCCACCCACCCCGGCACCACCAGCCGCGCCGGATGACCGTGATCGGGCGGCAGCGGCCGCCCGTTCATCTCGTAGGCCACCAGCACGTCGTCCAGCGCCTTGTCCACCGGAAGCGGACGGCGCACCCTTCCCAGGTTCTCCCCCGCCTCGACGTAGTCGGCGTCCAGGCCCCGCGGCATCAGCGCGACCGCCCCGTCGCTCATGCCCGCCCTCTCCAGGAGCGTCGCGAGCCGTACGCCCCGCCACCGGGCGACCCCGACCGCGCCCAGGCGCCAGGGGGTGCCCGACACCTGCTGGTTCTGCTGCTCGCCGTACAGGCGGCGTCCGTTGCCGGCGCACTCGATGAACGCCGTCACCTCCTCGGCGGGCATGCCGAGCAGGTCGCGGTAGGTGAACGCGACCGGCCCCCGGCGCAGGCCGTCGCCCCAGAACGTGAGCCGCCAGGAAGCCGCGTCGATCAGCGGCGTCGCGGTGTGGTTGCGGACGAAGAAGAGGTGGTCAGGCGTCAGGTAGTCCACCTCGCGCAGCGCCTCCCAGCGGGTCTCCGCGTTGGTGCCGTGCACGGCGAACAGGCGGGGCGGCAGGGGCTTGCGGACGCCGGACCGGTGGGACGGCCCGGGAGAGCGGGACTGGCCGGGCGGCGCGGGCGAGGCCAGCCGGGCGGGCGGCACGGGTGGCACGGGCAGCGCGGGTGGCAGCTGTGGCACCGGCGGCGTGGGTGGCATTAGGGGCGCGGGCGGCGTTCCCCCTCCGGCGACCGCCTCGCGCGTCCCCGGATCGTCCTTCGTGGTCGTGAACCGTGGGTCCATGCCTCCCGCTCCTTCGGTGCGTCACGCCCGTCCGTCAGCTCGTCGGCCTCCGCAGGGCGACGGCGGGCACGGGAATGGGCGGGAAGGGGTTGTCGGGCAGCAGGATCACCCGGCGCGGCCGGTCCGCCTGTCCCGCCGCGTCCAGGTGCAGCAGGGCCGCCCCTATCCCCGCCGCCCCGGTCAGGTAGCCGGTGTCGGCCGACACCTCGCCGGGGCGTTGCCGCCGGTACGCCTGATACCATCGGTATCCCCTGCCGTCGTAGCCGGTCGCCCGGCCGATCAGGTGGTCGGCGAGCCTGCGGGCGAACTCCAGATGCTCCTGCTCGCCCGTCACCGCCCACAACCCGACATACAGCTCGATCAGTCCGGCGGTGCCGCAACACTGGCAGGCGACGTTCCACAATCCCGCCGTCTGCCGGAAAGGCGCACCGGACTCCCTGACACCCCGGGCCAGGCGGTCGACCCACTCCAGCTCAGCGGCGTCGCCGGTCACCCGATACAGCTCGAAGAACATGCGCGCGATCCCGGCGGAGCCCGAGCAGTAGCCCAGATGGTCGCCGATTGTCGCCCCGCGCCCGGCCGGGACGCTCGCCGCCCGTACCAGGCCCGCGCCGCGGCGTGCCGCGTCGAGGAACGCCTCCTCGCCCGTCGCGCCGAACAGGCGGGCGAGCAGGAAGGCCGTGCCCGCCGTACCGGCCAGGAACCCGGGCGAGGCCGCCTCCGCGGGCAGGGCCGGGCACGCCGCGGGCCGCCGGCGGGGCACGGACAGACCCGCGATCCGCCGTGCCGCCTCGACGGCCACCTCCTCGTACGCCGGCACGCCGAGCGCCGCCGCCGCGCGCAGCAGCCCGAGCACGACGCCCCCGTCACCCCGAAGCGTGATGTCCCCCGACCAGCCGAGCCCGCCGCCGTCGAGCGCGCGGGCGTCCCGGACGACCCTGTCGGCGGCCGCGATGGCGGCGGCCTCGAAACGCTCCTCGCCCAGCGCCCAACCGGCCTCGCTCAAGGCGAGGACGATTCCCGCCAGGCCGTGGTGGAGCGACGCGTCCGTCTGCTCCGGCCAGGTGGCCGCGAGGTGACTCGCGCCCGCACGGGCGTCCTCCAGGTAGGCCTCGTGTCCCGTCCCCGCGGCGAGCTCCAGGAAGAACAGCACGATCCCGGCCGCCCCTGAGTGGAGGGAGGCGGGCCCGGCGGTCGTCGCGGGCCTGCCGTGCGCGTCGGGATTGGCCCGCCATCGCCGCCCCCGCTCGTCGTCGACGGCGGCCGCGCGGATCCACCGCCCCGCCATGATGGCGGCTGTCAGTGGGGTCTCTGCCCGCTCGCCGGATGAGCGGATCGGATCCAGGCCCATGCGGAGAGTATACCCACAAACCTGGTAGGTAATGGCAAGTAGTTGGGAGACCCGGGTCGCGTCTGTCAACGGCACAACGGCCGCATGAGGATGGTCACCCTTTGCAGGTCGTACGCGCGACCCGGTGCTCGTCACTCGTCGCCGAACCATGCGGCCGGCGCCGGCGTCCCAGCAGACGGTTTCGAAACCGCTTTTCCTCACGTACTTTGATCAACGGGACAGACACCAGAGAGGAACGCCATGACATCTCGCGGGAAGCTGGGCGAGAAGATCGCACTGGCCGCGGTCGGAGCGCTGGCATTGGCGGCGCTCGCGCTGGGCGGCGTCGCTACGGCAAACCGGTCCAACGGGTCGGACGTGACCGTGGTGAAGGAGGCGCGATGGGTCAGCGGCCGCGAAATCCTGTCGACGAACGTGGTGTGCGGAAAGGGCCTGCGGGCCGTGGGCGGAGGTCATGCTTTTCGCGGAGCCCACGACCTCAGCAAGCCGGTGGCGTTTCCGGTAAGCGCGCCCGGCAGCACGAGCGACACTCCCGGTGCCGTGCAGAACGCCTGGGACTTCGTCGTGGTGAACCCCATGAGCGAGAAAATCAGCGTCGAGCTTTACGCGATGTGCGCCCCCGTGGACTGACCCGCTCCCCCGCCAGTCTCATCAGATGTCATAGCCCGTATCAGCAGAGCCGCCAGGGTGACGGCGGCCCGGTGAGAACAGGACGGTCGCGCGAGCGGTCTTCGCCTCCTCACCGCCGGACGCCGCAGGGCTCGCCCCCCTTGGCCGGGAGCACGCCGGCACGGCCGGAGGCAGATCGTCTCGCGGAGGTCACGGGTTCGGCTGAACATCCCCCGCCGGTACGCCGGAGACATGCGCCGGTAACACGGCGCCGCGATGATGGTTACAGTGCGCACGGGGGCGATCATCGCGCGCCAGGGCGTCACTGCGGTCGCGGCGGCTCCCCTGGGTGCCCGCGGACGGTCCCGCAAGCGGCCGGAGGGTCCGGCCGTGCGCCCGGCGGCATGACCGGGCGGGGTGACGGGGCGAGCTGAGCCAGGCGCGGGACGACCGGACGGGGTGAGCGGCGTGAGCGGGAGGAAGACGAGATGCGCCAGTTGACGGCACTCGACGCGCAATTCCTGAGCGTGGAGTCGGCGACCACGGCGGCCCATGTGGCGGGCGTGGCCATACTGGACCCGTCGACCTCGCCATCCGGCTCCCTGACCAGGGAGGCGCTGCTCGCCCTGCTGCGTGAGCGGCTGCATCTCACGCCGCCGCTGCGGATGCGGCTGGCCGACGTGCCCTTCGGTCTCGACCGGCCGTACTGGATCGAGGACCCGCACGTGGACCTCGACGCGCACGTGCACGAGGCGACTCTTCCCGCGCCCGGCGGGGAGCGGGAACTGGCGGCGTACGTGGCGGGCGTCCACGCGCGGCGCCTCGACCGCGGACGGCCGTTGTGGGAGGCGCACCTCATCCACGGCCTGGCGGGCGGCCGCTGCGCCCTCTACACGAAGGTGCACCACTGTGCGATCGACGGCGTGTCGGGCTCGGAGATCCTGGCCGCGCTGCTCGATCCGTCGCCGCAGCCTCGCCAGGTGGAGGCTCCCCCGGCTCCGGCCCCCGCGCCACCGGGGGCGCCCGGGCTGCTCACGATGCTCGCCGGGGCGGTCGCCCGTTCGATCGTCCAGCCGGTGGAGACGCTGTGCTCGCTCGCCCGTGCCGCCACCGACCTGGACGCGATCCCGGTGGTGGCGGCGCTGCCCGACGCCCGGCTCGTGGCTCAGGCCGCCCGCGCGCTCGCCGGAGACGCGCGACCGCTGCCCGAGACGCCGCCGCTGGTCGCGCCGCGCACGCCGTTCAACGGCCCGATTTCCGGGCAGCGGGCGGTCGCCTTCGGCTCCGTCCCGCTGGCGGAGGTCAGGAAGGTGGCCAGAGCCTTCGGCATGGGCCCGAACGACGTGGTGATGACGCTGTGCGCCTCGGCGCTGCGGCGCTGGCTGGTCGCCCACGACGCGCTGCCCGACCGGCCGCTGGTGGCGGCCGTGCCGGTGGCGTTGCGCTCTCACTCGTCAGGCGCCGGTGCTTCGTCCCGTGACTCCGGGGACGGGCGGGTCGGCAACCGGATCTCGGCGATGATCACGCCGCTGGCCACGGACGTCGCCTGTCCCCGAGACCGGCTGGCGACCGTGCGCTCGGCGCTGGCCGCCGCCAAGCGGCGCTTCGCCGTCTCACACCGCACCTGGCTGGACGATGTGTGCGCGATGGTGCCGAACGCCTTCGCGGCGCTGGCCACACCGGTGGTGTTCCGTCTCGCGGGGGTCGCGGGAGCCGGCGTCAACCTCATCGTGTCGAACGTGCCCGGCCCCCGCCGGCCGCTGTACCTCTGCGGCGCCCGGATGCTCTCCTATCACCCGCTGTCGGTGGTCACCGACGCCACCGGGGGGATCAGCATCACCTGCGCGTCCTACGACGACCGGCTGGACTTCGGCGTCGTCGCCTGCCCCACCCGGCTGCCGGACGTGTGGACGATGATCGGCTACCTGCGCGAGGCGATGGACGAACTCACCGCGCTGCTCGACGGCCCCTCCCGAGACCAGGCCCCGGACGACGCAAGCCCGCGGGACGGGCTCGGGCACGACCCCGCGCCCGCCGTACGGCAGACCACGCAGGAGGAGCAGCGGGAGCGGGAGAACGGGAAACGGGAGGACATGGTGCCGGCCTGATCTGTCGCAGAACCGCTCGCCGCCCCGCTCACCACCGCTCATCGTGCGGATACAGCGCGATGCCATCGACACGCGAGGAAGCTAGGCCGGTCACTTCAGGGCGTTTGCGGCGAGCCGTAGATCGGTGAAGGTCCGGTCGAGGTGGGTGTGCAGGTCGTCGGAGCGGCCGGCTCCCCACCGACGGATGGCGATCGAGTAGGCGTCCATGCCCACCTGGGCACACAGGGCCGCGAGCGGCTCGGCGACGCCGCGGGCCCGGAGGGCGTCGGTGAGCGCGGCGACGAGGGCCGCGCTCTTGGCCAGCGCCCGTTCCTGCAGGGCCGGCGTGGCGGCGATGACCGGCGCCCGCCGCTGGGTGATGGGGAGGTTGCGTTCGATCAGCGGCACGGTCTGGTGGAACGCGGCCCGCAGGGTGGGCAGTGGTTTCGTGCCGGCCGGCACTGCTGCGACCGCGCCCGTCAGCAGGTCCCGCAGCTGCGCCTCGCCGTCGAAGAAGACCTCACGTTTGTCGGCGAAGTGGCGGAAAAAGGTCCGCTCGGTGACCCCGGCACGGGCGGCTCCTCGCCGCGCGGCGCAAGGACCGGTTGGAGGCCCTCGCGGCCGAGTTCGGCACCCACCGCGCGCTCCCGATCGCTACCGACGTCACCAGCCAGGACGAGGTACAGGCGATGATCGACGCCGGCGCCGCCCGGTTCGGCGGCATCGACGTCCTGGTCTCCAACGCCGGCGTCGGCCTCGGCAAGGAGTTCGCGGAGACGACGCTGGCGGACTGGCGGCTGGTCATGTGCATTGACGTCGACAGTTGCTTCTTCGGCGCGCAGGCGGCGCTGCCATACCTGAAGGACAGCCGCGGCAGCGTCGTCCAGATCGCCTCGGCCTCCGGGTGAACACCGTCGCCCCGTCACTGACCGGACCGGAAGAACTGGCGACGAGGCACGCCGACCTGATCGAACGCTTCAACCAGCGCCGGGCACTCGCCGGGTTCAGCACCCCGGCCGACGTCGCCGCCGCGGTCAGCTTCCTGGCCTCAGACGACGCCCGTTTCATCACGGGCGCCATCCTGCCCGTCGACGGCGGCATCACGGCCGGCAGCGGCCAGCCCTCTCTGTTCTGAAAGGACCTCCCATGCCCGGAACCATCGACGCGCTCGACCCGGAACTCGCCGCCGCGTTCGCCGCGATGCCTAAGGCCGCGAACGGCACCCTGCTCGAACTCTCCGACATCCCGGGCCTGCGTGCGCGATTGCGCGCGGCCCGCGCCCAGTCGGCCCCGACCTCGGCGGACCCGCGGGTCACGATCGAGACGCTGCGCATCCCCCGAGCCGATCGGACCGAACTCGAGGTGGTCCTCTATCGCCCAGCCGGTGCCGAGCACGCCCTCCCCGCCCTGGTCTGGTTCCACGCCGGAGCCCAAGTCCTCGGCGACAACGCCCGCGACGACGACGCCTACCACTCCGCTCTGGCCCTGCACCTCGACTGCGTCCTGGCCGCCGTTGCCTACCGGCTCGCCCCGGAGACCCCGGCTCCCGGTGCCGCCGAGGACGGCTACCTCGCCTACACCCACCTCACCGAGCACGCTGTCGAGCACCGGATCGACCCGCACCGGATCGGACTCGCCGGTGCCAGCGGCGGCGGAGCACCCGCCGCGGCCACCGCGCTCATGGTGCGCGACCGGCAGGCTGTACGGCCGTGCTCGCTGTCCCTGCTCTACCCGATGCTCGACGACCGCCTGGAGACGCCGTCGAGCTTCGAGGCCATCTCCGAGGTGGTCTTCGCCCGTCCGGACATCCGGCTCGCGTGGGCCGCGGTCCTGGGCGACCGGTTGGGCACGGACGACGTGCACCCGTACTCCGCGCCCGGCCGGGCCACAAACCTCGCCGACCTGCCGGACACATTCGTCGCCGTCGCTCAGTTCGATTTGCTGCGGAACGAGGGCATCGACTTCGCCCGCCGGCTGACCGCCGCCGGTGTGCCGGTCGACCTGCACCTCTACGCTCGGGCGTTCCACGCCTGGGACCGCTTCGCGGCCACGTCGACCCTGGCCCACTCGTTCGAGCAGACCTGGCACACCTTCCTCCGCCGCAACTTGCACGGCTGAGCGGCGAAGTGACCACTTGGACAGAGGTACGCCTCAGTATTCAGAGCCGGCGCGAGTTCAGGCGCTGGTTGTCCGCTCTGCCGGTGATGACGGGAGGTGAGGACGTCGCGTGCACTACGGAGGCACCCGATCGCCCCTCCCCGGGAGTTCCGGTCTGACGTGGTCAGGCCGGGTCACCCCAGGGCTCGGGCGATCAGTTCCGCGACCGCGTCGGGGTCGATGTGGTGGCCGGTGAGCAGGCAGATGCTCTCCTGGTACAGCAGCACCGCGGCGAACGTCGCGGCGGCGGCCTCCAGCCGGGCGGCGTCGCCTCGCCCGCCCGGCAGGGCGAGCTCCAGGGCGAACCTGGCCCTGCGGATGATCTCGGCGTTCAACCGGCCCAGCCGCTCCCGTACGGACAGGTGGGTGTCGGCCTCCCGGAACAGGATGCGCCGCATCGCGGGCGACGCGTGCAGCGGCAGCCCGCGGGCGAGCCGCGACAGCGCGCCGGCCGCGTCGCCGGGGACCGCCTCGATCTCCTCCTCGACCACCACGGTGCGCTCGTCCACCAGCGAGATCAGTACGTCGATCTTGCGGGGGAAGTAGTGGAAGACCAGGCCCTTGGGCACGCCGGCGAGTTCGGCGATGCGCGCGGTCGGCGTGGCCTCGTAGCCGCCGCCGGAGAACAGTTCCTCGGCGGCGTCGAGGATGCGGGTGCGGGCGTCGCCGTCGGGCGGCTGCCCCCTTCTCCGCGAGCGCGACCACGCCTTGGCGGTCTGGAGAGGGCTGTCCACGGTCCGAACCATAACCAGAGTGGGCGCCCCAACACCATGACGCGAGGGACAGGGCACGCATACGCCCGCCCGCCGGCGGTGACCGGCGGGCGGGCGTACGGGGGCGCCGGCTTCCCGGCGGCGGTGGGTGCACCGCCGGGAGGCCGGCGACGTGGGGCCGGGAACCGGCGTCAGTGGCCCGTTGCCTGCTCGGCGCCGAGGCCGGTGAGCGAACGGACCTCGATCTCGGCGTACTTCGACGCGTTGTACTCCTTGCTCACGACCGTGCCGATGTAGCCGCACAGGAAGCCGATCGGGATCGAGAAGATGCCCGGGTTCGACAGCGGGATCAGGTGGAAGTCGGCGTCGGGGAACATCGCCGTCGGCGCGCCCGAGACGACCGGCGAGAAGATCACCAGCACCACGGCGGAGACCAGGCCGCCATAGATGGCCGAGACCGCGCCCGCGGTGTTGAACCTCTTCCAGAACAGGCTGTAGAGGATCGCCGGCAGGTTGCCCGACGCGGCGACCGCGAAGGCCAGCGACACGAGGAACGCCACGTTGAGCGACTGGGCGAAGATGCTCAGCGCGATCGCGACCGCGCCGATCACGAACGCGGCGACGCGGGCGACCACGACCTCCTGGCGCTCGGTGGCGGTGCCCCGCTTGAAGACGTGGGCGTACAGGTCGTGGGCGAAGCTGGAGGAGGAGGCGAGGGTCAGGCCCGCGACCACCGCGAGGATCGTCGCGAACGCGACGGCCGCGATGACCGCCAGCAGGACCGTGCCGCCGACGTCGCCGAAGATGTCCTGACCCACCTTCTGGGCGAGCAGCGGGGCCGCAGTGTTGCCTGCCTTGTCGGCCGAGGCGATCGTCTTCGAGCCCACGAGGGCGGCGGCGCCGAAGCCGAGCACCAGCGTCAGCAGGTAGAACACGCCGATGATGCCGATGCCCCACAGGACCGACTTGCGGGCGTCCCTGGCGGTCGGCACCGTGTAGAAGCGGATGAGGACGTGCGGCAGGCCGGCGGTGCCGAGCACCAGGGCCAGGCCGAGGCTGATCAGGTCGATCTTGCCCCAGGTGCCCTGAGCGGCGGTGCCGTACTTCAGGCCCGCGTTGAGGAAGCTGTCGCCCTTACCGCTCTGGGCGGCGGCGTCGCCGAGCAGCCCGGACAGGTTGAAGCCGAACTTGCCGAGCACGAGCAGGGTGATCAGCGCGGCGCCGACCATCAGCATGACGGCCTTGACGATCTGCACCCAGGTGGTGCCCTTCATGCCGCCGAACACGACATAAATGATCATCAGCAGGCCGACGGCGATGATCGTCCAGATCTTGCCGGCCTCGGAGTGGACGCCGAGCAGCAGGCCGACGAGCGCGCCCGCGCCGACCATCTGCGCGAGCAGGTAGAAGATGCTGACGACGATCGTGGACACGCCGGCCGCCGTACGGACCGGGCGCGGCGACATCCGGAACGCCAGCACGTCGGCCATCGTGTACTTGCCCGAGTTGCGCATGAGCTCGGCGACGAGCAGCAGCGCGACCAGCCAGGCGACGAGGAAGCCGATGGAGTAGAGGAAGCCGTCGTAGCCCGACAGCGCGATGATGCCGGCGATGCCGAGGAACGACGCGGCCGACATGTAGTCGCCACCGATCGCCAGGCCGTTCTGCAGGCCGCTGAACGACCGGCCGCCGGCGTAGAAGTCCGCCGCGCTCTTGGTGTTGCGGCTGGCCCAGAACGTGATCCCCAGGGTCAGGGCGACGAAGACCAGGAAGAGGATCGTGGACAGCGTCTCGTGGCTCACTTGGCGCCCTCCCCGATCTCGTCGCGGGTCTCGGCCTCGCCACGCAGCTCGTCGGCGATCGGGTCGAGCTTGGCCGCGGCGTGCCGCGAGTACGCCCAGGCGATCAGGAACGTCGACACGAACTGCAGCACGCCGAAGACGAGGGCGACGTTGATGTTGCCGAACAGTTTGGTGCCCATGAAGCCGCGGGCGAAGCCGGACAGCACCACGTAGAGCAGATACCACACCAGGAAGGCGATGGTCATGGGGAAGACCCAGGACCGGAAGCGGCGGCGCAGCTCCTGGAACTGCTCACCCGCCTGTATACGCTCGTAAACCGATGGATCATGCTGGACGGTCACAAGATCTCCTTCGGCAAGTGATCTGAATCACTTCAACGTAGGAGCGCGGCGCGTCCGCCGACGAGTCCCGATGCCCGCCATGTCGCCCAGCCGTACCTGCCGCTCGTTCACATGGCGCATCCGTGCGACGAATGGTCGGTTGCTCGCGCCGAGCGGTCACATCACCGCGTCACCGCACCGCGGGCCGCACGAGAACGCCGGCCGGACGAAACCAGGACCGCGTGGACTACATGACTCGGGGGCGCCAGTCGCCGCGGTCGACGTTCAGCGTCTCCGGCGTGTGCAGGCGGACCATCGTACGCGCCACGCCGCGGGGCACCCGCGAGGGCGTCAGCAGCGACACCACCACCATGACCGTGAACGACACGGGCACCGTCCAGGCCGCCGGCTCCGCCAGCAGCGACCCCGCCCAGCCGGTGTGCGGCCCGCCGATGATCGTGACCACGACCGCCGCGCAGGCCAGCCCTCCCCCGGCCAGCAGCCCGGCCAGCGCGCCCGCCGTCGTCAGCCTGCGCCACCAGATGCCGAGCACGAGCAGCGGGCAGAACGACGAGGCGGCAACGGCGAACGCCAGCCCCACGACGGTCGCCACCGGCAGCGACCGGGCCGCGCCGGCCAGCGCGAACGGCACGAGCACCGCGAGCACGGTCGCGACACGGAACGCGCGAACCCCGCCGCGCAGGATGTCCTGCGCGATCACCCCGGCGACCGACACCGTCAGTCCCGACGAGGTCGACAGGAACGCCGCGAACGCCCCCGCGGTCACCAGCGCGGTCAGGAACTCGCCCACCGGCCCGCTCACCAGCCGCCCCGGCAGCGCGATGACCACGGTGTCGCTCTGCGGCATGCCGTAGACGTGACCGAGGTAGCCGTACACGGCGGGCATCAGGTAGAAGGCGCCGAGCAGCGTCAGCACGACGAGCGTGGTGCGGCGGGCGGCGCGGCCGTCGGGGTTGGTGTAGAAGCGGACGAGCACGTGCGGCAGTCCCATCGTCCCGAGGAACGTCGCCAGGATCAGCGAGTACGTCTCGTAGACGGGATGCTCGCGGCCGTGCAGCGGCAGCGCCCACGCGTCGCCCGGGGCGAGCCCCGGCCTTCCGTGCGACCACCAGGCCACCAGCATGAACGCCAGCGGCACCGCCAGCGCGGTCAGCTTCAGCCAATACTGGAACGCCTGGACGAAGGTGATCGACCGCATGCCGCCCGACAGCACGTTGGTCGCGACCACCCCCGCCACCAGCAGGCTGCCCGCCCACGGCGGCGCCCCGGTGATCGTACGGAAGACCAGCCCGGCGCTCTGGAACTGCGGCATGAGGTACAGCCAGCCGATCAGCACGACGAGCACGCTCGACAGCCGCCGCACCGCCATCGACTCCAGCCGCGCCTCCGCGAAGTCGGGCAGGGTGTAGGCCCCCGATCGCCGCAGCGGCGCCGACACCAGCAC
The DNA here is from genome assembly GCF_040685655.1 of Microbispora sp. NPDC088329. Classification (NCBI taxonomy): domain Bacteria; kingdom Bacillati; phylum Actinomycetota; class Actinomycetes; order Streptosporangiales; family Streptosporangiaceae; genus Microbispora; species Microbispora sp. NPDC088329. The sequence continues at coordinate 424,044 of NZ_JBFBIP010000004.1, read as the reverse complement.
GAGCAGCACGAGGTAACCGCCGGTCCAGCCGACCGGCAGCCACAGCATGTCCGCGCCGAAGGTGAGGATCAGCCCCGCGATGCCGAGGAAGGAGGCCGCCGACAGGTACTCACCCCCGATCGCCGAGGCGTTCCACAGGGGCGAGACCGTGCGGGAGGCGACGTAGAAGTCCGACGTGGTGCGGGACATCCGGATGCCGAACGCGCCGATGAGGACCGTCGCCAGCATGACCAGGACGACGGCCGCGATCTGGCTCACCGGCACGTCGCTCTCGTCCGCGCGCCGTCTCGGCCCGCGCGCGCCGTCCTCATCGGCGTTCCACGAGGTCCGCGAAGTCGCGCTCGTTGCGCTCGGCCTGCCGCACGTACAGCCAGGCGCCCCCGACGAGCGCCGGGTAGATCAGCCCCGCGAGCACGACCCACGGCAGCGGCAGCCCGGCGAGCTCGGCCGCGCGCAGCTCCGGGGCCAGCAGGAACAGCAGCGGCAGCCCGCCCACGACGCAGGCCAGCAGGGTGCACACGAACAACGCCAGGCGAAACTGCGTGCGCACCAGGGAGCGCATGTAGACCTCGCCGAGGCGGGTCTGCTCGTCGATCTCGCGGGTGAGCGGGTGCCGCGGCCTGCGGGCCGCCGCCGTGCGCGGGCTGGTCACCGTCACCCTGCGGGGCTTCCCGGCCGGCGCCGCCCCCTCGCCCTGTCCGCGCGCGCCGGTCGCCGCCGCTCTGCGGGGCTTGCCGGTCATCGCGCCCTCACCGCCCGCTCACCGGGTCTGGCCCTTGCGGGCCCGGCGGACGAGCAGGTCGCGCAGCTCCCGGGTATGGCGGCGGCTCACCGGGATCTCGGTGTCCCCCACGCGCACCACGCACTTGCCCGAGTCGATGTGCAGCTCGTCGATGTGCTTGACGGCGACGAGATGGCTGCGGTGCACGCGCAGGAAGCCGGCCGACGCCCAGCGCTCCTCCAGCGTGGCCAGCGGGATGCGGACCAGGTGGCTGCCGGTCGCCGTGTGCAGCCGCGCGTAGTCGCCCTGCGCCTCGACATACCGCACCTCGGTGCTCGCGACGAACCGGGTGACGCCGCCCAGCTCGACCGGGATCGTGTCCGCCTGCGGCCCCTCCCCCTGCTCGCCCCGGCTGCCGCACACGCGGCGGATCGCCTCGGCCAGCCGTTCCGGCCGTACGGGCTTGAGCAGGTAGTCTTCGGCCTTCAGCTCGAAGGCGTCCACGGCGTGGTCCTCGTACGCCGTCACAAAGACGATCTTCGGCGGGCGGGTGAACTGGGTCAGCAACCGGCCCAGCACCACTCCGTCGAGCCCGCGCATGCGGATGTCGAGGAAGACCGCGTCCACCGGCCTGCCGTCCGCGATGGCGCGGTCGAGCAGTCGCAGCGCGGCGGCCCCGTCGCGGGCGGTGAGCACGTCGCCGATGCGGGGATCCGCGCGCAGCAGGTAGGCGACGTCCTCCAGCGCGGGTTGCTCGTCGTCCACCGCCAGAACCCGCAGACCGCTCACGATCACCCCTCTCGCACCGACCGATCCCTAAGAGAGTGATGACCGGAACGTGTGGAAGTCAACGCCTCCCCATCACGACCGCATCACGGCTGGGATCGCGGCGAGTCCGGGGTCAGGCCGGACGGCGGCGGAGCAGCGCCCCCGGGTCGAGCGTCACCCGCAACGGCTCGTCGAGCGTCACCGGCTCGCCCATCCGCACGTCATGGCGCTGGCGGTGTTCGCCCGCGGCGAGCTCGAAGACGATGAGGCGCGGCTCCGGCTGATCGAGGCGGACCACCCAGTAGAACGGGATGCCGATGCTCGCGTAGACCTCACGCTTGGTGATCATGTCACGGGTGATCGCGTCCTTTCCGGTGATCTCGACGGCGATCAGGACGTCCTGCCCCTTGAGCAGGTCATAACCACCCTCGGCCAGCTCGCCCGGCACGGTGACGAGATCGGGACTGCGATAGCCGGGCAGTGGCCCCGGGACGTCGACGTCGACCGGGCCGATGGTGATCAGATCCAGCCCGGCGTCCTCGGCCGCGTCATCTAGCAGGCGCATGAGCCGGTAGGCGACGTACTGGTGCTCGGGCGCGGGAGACTTCATGACCAGGAGGTTCCCGTCCTCGATCTCGTACCGGAACCCTTCCGGCAGGTCACGCGTGTCGTCCCGGGTCCACGGGTAGAGCGTCCCGTGCTGACCGAACTCGATCGTCACGCTCATGAGCTTGGAAACCTCCGGGCAAGGAGCGGCCCGACCGATGTGAACACTAACGGTAACCAAATAAATACGTACAGCTTTTCGAACGGCACGGACGCCGGGGACGCTCTCGGTTCAGGTTTGGACGCCGGGGTGATATTTGGGGATCCGCACGGTGACCTTGGTGCCCGCGCCCTCGCCGGTCTCCACGACGAGGCCATACTCGTCGCCGTAGACCTGCCGCAGCCGCTCGTCCACGTTGGCGACGCCGATGCCGCCCGCGCCCGAGCGGTCCTCCCCGGCGAGCACCCGCCGCAGCCGTTCTGGGTCCATGCCGACGCCGTCGTCCTCGACCGTGATGCCGCACTCCGCGCCCGCGTCCTCGGCGACGATCGTGATGCGGCCCGCGCCCGGCTTGGCCTCCAGGCCGTGCCGCACGGCGTTCTCCACCAGCGGCTGCAGGCACAGGAACGGCACGGCCACGGGCAGCACCTCCGGCGCGATGCGCAGCGTGACCTGGAGCTGGTCGCCGAACCTGGCCCGTTCGAGCGTGAGATAACGGTCGATCGAGCGCAGCTCCTCGGCCAGCGTCGTGAAGTCGCCGTGCCGCCGGAAGGAGTAGCGGGTGAAGTCGGCGAACTCCAGCAGCAGCTCCCTGGCCTGCTCGGGGTCGCTGCGGACGAACGACGCGATCGTGGTCAGCGAGTTGTACACGAAGTGGGGCGAGATCTGCGCCCGCAGCGCCCGGACCTCCGCCTCCATCAGCATCGTCCGGGAGCGGTCGAGCTCGGCCAGCTCCAGCTGCGAGTCGACCCACCGCGCGACCTCCTGCGCCGCCCGCACGAGCCCGGCCGAGGCGTGGTCGCCGTACGCCGCCAGCGAGCCGACGACCCGGTCGTCGGTCGTGAGCGGGACGACGACGGCGTTCCTGATGGGGCATTCGGGCCGCGTGCAGTCGAGCGCGAGCACCTGAGTCCGGCCGTCCTTCAGCGTCTCCGCGGCGTGGTCGAACGCCTCGGCCGCGTGGTGGTCGCCCACGCCGTCGTAGACGAGCAGTTCCTCGCCGTTGGTGATGGCGATGGCCGGGGAGCCGAGCAGCTCGCGCAGGTGCCGCGACGCCTTGAGCGTGCCGGCCTGGGTGAGCCCCGCGCGCAGCGGCGGCGCGGCCAGCGAAGCGGTGTGCAGGGTCTCGAACGTCGCCCGCTCGGCGGGGCTGCTGCCGAGGTCGCGACGGCCGCGCAGCACCCGCCACAGCACGACCGCGGGCACGGCGACGAGGACGGCGACGACGAGCGCGGTGACGACCGGTTCCACGCCGCCGCAGCCTATCCCCCGTCCGCCGCCCGAACGCGGGCGCGGCGGTGAACGGTCGTCACCGCGCGCCGGGACGTCGGGCGAGCGCGTCGGAGCCGCGGGCCTTCTAGGTTCGTCCTCATGAAGACGGGCGACCCCGCCGAGCGTGTCACCATGGCCGTCGGAGTTCTCATCGTGGATCTCGCCCTGCTGATGGCGACGGGGGGCGCCATCGACTGGGTGCGCGACCGCGGTGTGCTGTGCGACGGCGGCACGGTGTTCTGCTCGGGCGAGGACCCCACTTTCGCGCAGTGGCGGGCGGAGATGGCTGTCCGCTCCACCGTCGCGTACGGCTCGTTCGCCGTCATGGCCTCGATCATGATTGCCAGCCTGGTCGTCGCCAGGCGGCGTGGACGCACGGGAATCGTGATCATGCAGCTCACCGCCCTCGTGGTCGTGGCGGTGCTCGCGATCCTGTGGGAGCCCTACAAGCAGTGGTGACGGATCCGCGCGTGACGGTCTCGGCGCCTACCGGACGGGCGTCTTGTGGACGAACGCGGCGACCGCCTCGCCCAGCTCGCGGCCCGCGTCCTCCTGGAGGAAGTGACCGGCGCCGGCGATGACCGGGTGGTCGAGCCCGGCCGCGCCGCGCATGCTCTTCTTCAGGATCGGCGCCATCCCGCCGGTGATGGGATCGCGGTCGGAGAACGCGACGAGGAACGGCAGGTCGAGGGTGACGAGGGTCTGCCAGGCGGCGCGGTTGGCGGGAGCGGCCGGATCGTCGGGGGTGATCGGCACCAGGCCGGGCATAGCCCGCGGCCCCGCCTTGAACTCCTCCGAGGGGAACGGCGCGTCGTAGGCCCGCCGTACGGGCTCGGGCAGTTCGGTGACGCAGCCGGATTGGACGAACCGGGCGACGTCGAGCACGGGCGCCTTCTCGACGGCCTCCCGGAAGCGGTGCCACACCTCTGGCATCGGGAAGTCGCCGGTCGGCAACCCGGTGTTGGCCGCGACAATCCGGGCGAAGCGGCCGGTGTGCTCGGCGACGAGCCGCAGCCCGATCAGCCCGCCCCAGTCCTGGCCCACCAGCGTCACGTCGCGCAGGCCGAGCGCGTCGAAGGCGAGCGACCGCACCCACTCCACGTGCCGGGCGTACGTGTGGTCCTCCGGGCGGGCCGGCTTGTCCGACCGGCCGAAACCGATCAGGTCGGGGGCGATCGCCCGGCAGCCCGCCTCGGCGAGCACGGCCATCACGTGCCGGTAGAGGAACGACCAGCTCGGCTCGCCGTGCAGCAGCAGCACCGGCGGCCCGTCGATCGGGCCCGCCTCGGCGTACGCCATCCGCGCGCCGCCGGTCACCTCGGCGTAGCGGGGTTCGCAGGGGAAGCCGGGCAGGCCGGTGAAGCGCTCGTCGGGGGTGCGCAGGAAATCCATGCTCTCGTCCTTTACGACGTAGATTCGCGGGAGCGTTGCGGGCATCGAGGCCCGGTCGCATGCCGGGATCGAGCCGCCCGGTGCGCGCGGTGCCGCCCGGCTACGGACGACACCGAATCCGGCTCATCGGGCCCGTCTCATCGGCGCAGGGCTCATCGGGGCAGGGCTCATCGGGGCCCGGCCGTGGCAGGGTCGTCGAGCGCGGCGCGGATGCGGGCGGCGTAGTCCCCGATCTCGGCGTCCCCGTCGTACTTGACGCGGGGCCAGAAGAAGCCGCGCAGGCCGTCCTTGCGGTTGCGCGGCACGACGTGGACGTGCAGGTGGGGCACGCTCTGGCTGATCCGGTTGTTCATCGCGACGAACGTGCCGGCCGCGCCGGTGCCCGCCTCGACCGCCCGCGCGACGGCCTGGACCCGGGCGAAGAACGGTCCGACCGCCTCCGGCGGCAGGTCCGGCAGGGTCTCGACGTGGCCGCGCGGCACGACGAGGACGTGCCCCTTGAACACGGGCCGGGCGTCGAGGAAGGCCGCCGCGACCTCGTCGTCCAGCACCACGTGGGCGGGCCGCTCCCCCGCCGCGATCTCGCAGAACACGCAGCCGTCCACGGTCACCATCCGAGCCGGGCCTCGCCCTCGATGAGGGCCTTGGCGATGATCAGCCGCTGCACGTCGTTGGTGCCCTCCCCGATCGCCATGAGCGGCGCGTCGCGGTAGAGACGCTCGACGACGAACTCCTGCGAGTAGCCGTAGCCGCCGTGGACCCGCATCGCCTCCATCGTCGCCCTGAGCGCCACCTCGGAGGCGAAGTACTTCGCCATCGCTGCCTCGCTGCGCACCGGTCCCGCCTCCGACCGCACGGCGGCCCAGTAGGTCATGAGCCTGGCCGCCTGGATCTCGGTCGCCATGTCGGCCAGTTTGAGCTGGATTGCCTGAAAGTCGGCGATCGGCTGCCCGAACGCGTGCCGTTCGCGGGCGTAGCCGAGGGCCGCGTCGTAGGCGCACTGGGCGACGCCCACGGCCCGGGCGGCGATGTTGAGGCGGCCGAGTTCGAGCGCCGACAGCACCTGCTGCATGCCTCGCCCCTCCGTGTCGCCGAGCAGGCGCGACGCCGGCACGCGCACGCCGTCGAGGACGACCTCGCACGTCTCGGTGCCCTTGTAGCCGAGCTTGGGCAGGTCACGGCTGACAGTGAGCCCCTCGCTGCCGGCGTCCACCAGCAGCACCGACATCCCGCGGTGGGCGGGTGTCTCGACCGAGGTCTTCACCAGCACGGGCAGCGGGTCGGCGTGCCGCGCGTTGGTGATCCACGTCTTGGTTCCGGTGACGACGTAGTGGTCGCCGTCGCGGACCGCCCGGGTGGCGATGCCCTGCAGGTCGGTGCCCGCGCCCGGCTCGGTCAGCGCGATCCCGGTGCGCCTGGCGCCGGTCGCCAGGTCGGGCAGATAGTGGCGGCGCTGCTCGTCGGTGCCGTATCTGGCGATCATCCAGGTGGACAGGGAGTGGGAGCCGAGCACCCCCGCCACGCCCATCCAGCCCCGGGCGATCTCCTCGAAGACGAGGGCGAACGACACCCGGTCGAGGTCGAGCCCGCCGTGCTCCTCAGGGACGGTGATGCCGAACAGGCCCAGTTGCGCGAACCGCCGGACGATCTCCTCGGGATAGCGCCCGGTGCGCTCCCACTCGGCGGCGACGGGGACGATCTCCTTGTCCACGAACGCCCGCAGCGTCCGCCGGAACAGCCGCTGGTCCTCGTTCAACTCGAAGTCCATCAGGCCTCCATCGGGCCGGTCTTGGCACGCGGGAAATACCCCTTGTCGTGGGGCGCGTCGCGCTTGTAGACCATGACCGCGCGACGCCACGACATCACCTCGTCCCCGTCCTGGTTCAGGCCCCGCGTGCGGCAGGTGACGATGCCGGCGTACGGCCGGGACTTCGACTCGCGTTTGCCGGCCACGATCGACTCGGCGTAGAGCGTGTCGCCCACGAAGACCGGATGGGTCAGCCGGATCTCGTCCCAGCCGAGGTTCATCATGGCCGTCTGGCTGACGTCGATGACCGACAACCCGAGCACGATCGCCACCGAGAGCCCCGAGTTCACGATGATCTTCCCGACCGGAGCCCGAGCGGCGAAGTGCGCGTTGAAATGGTTCTGGTTGGTGTTCATCGTCAGCAGGGTGAACCAGGTGTTGTCGGCCTCACTGATCGTCCGGCCGAGCGGATGCTGGTAGACGTCGCCGACCACGAAGTCCTCGTAATAGCGCCCTATGCGGGCCTCATGGACCGTCACACCAGAAGCCTATTCTGGATCACTCCCGCGCAGGGAGAAGCCGCCGACGCGCCGCCGCGGCACCCCCGGCGGCACGCGATCATGATGGTGACCACATCTCACAGCGACGGCTCGCCGAGGACAGGCATGAGAGTTACCGAGTGGCACACCAGGGACCTGGCCGTTCAGGATCGGTTTGCCTCCTGGCGCGAGACGATGTCGCAGACGCTGCTCGTGTGCACATGGTTGACCACGGACCGTCCCGCCTCCTTCGACGCGTCGGCCCGAGTGGTCAATTTCGGCGATTTTCACTTCTCGGCGATGAGCCACCACACACTGCAGGCGAATCGGCCCGCGAAACTCATCCGGCGGTCGGACCCGGAAGTCTTCCAGCTGCACCTCGTCCTCACCGGCGGTGGCGGCATAAGTCAGGGGGGACGGGATGCCGCCTTCCAGTCGGGGCAGTTCTACTTCATCGATTCCTCCGTGCCCTATCAGGGGTGGCGAGGAGCCGGCGAGGATCCGGCCCGTTCGCTGATCGTCCAGTTTCCCCGTGAGGCGCTCGGCCTGCGGTCCGGCATGGTCAGGCGGCTCGCGGCGACGCCGATTCCCGTCCAGCACGGCATCACCGGGGTCCTGGCAGGGCATCTCACGCACCTGGCGGAACACGCGGAGGGCCTCACGCCTCGCAACGCGCAGGCGGTCGCCACCGTCACCCTCGATCTGATCGCGGCCACCTGCGCCGACCGGTTCGAGACCACCGCGCTGCTGTCGCCCGAAGCACGGCACCAGGCTCTCCTGTCGCTTGTTCACGATTTCATCCGGCAGCGGCTCGGCGACCCGGACCTGACTCCGGAAACGATCGCCGCGGCACACCAGATCTCCGTCCGGCACCTGTACAAGATCTTCCAGGACCAGGGCGTCACCGTCGCGTCCTGGATTCGCCGTTGCCGGCTGGAACGATGCCACCGCGACCTCGCCGATCCCCGGCAGGGTTCTCGTTCCGTCCAGAGCATCGCCGCCCGCTGGGGTTTCACCGACGCCGCGACCTTCAGCCGGGCCTTCCGCGCCGCCTACGGCATGTCACCGCGCGAGCATCGGAACACGGCGGCGGAAACCGGTCCGTGAGGGGCTGGACGCACCAGACGTCCATGCCCCACCGGAAGGAGAAGCCTGATCCCGGCTGGAACCGATCACGATCGCCAGTCCGTCGCGAACGCGCGGGCCGGATTGCCGATGAAGATCGCGGATGCGACGTCATCGCCCAGCTCCCGCTTGATCCGCGGGCGTAGTCCGCCGAGCAGGAACGGCATGCCCGGACCGTCGGCGCCGGACCTGGCCGCCGCGGTGACCGTGTCGCCGCCGAGCAGGATCTGACGGGAGTGACCCGCGCCGGCGAGCGCCTCCAGGCAGTCCAGCAGGCGCCAGTCGCCGCCGTGGTGCGCCCGCGACGGGCCGTCGAACGCCAGGAACGCGCCGGCCTCGGCGGCCTCCCGGTGGACGCGCGTGTCCGGGAACCGGTGCAGGTGCCCGAGGATGACGCGGTGCGGGGCGACCCCGTGCGTACGGCACAGCAGGTCGAGCACGTCCATGGCCGCGGTTCCGGCCTCCAGATGGACACCGATGGGCGCGCCGGTGGCGTGGTGCGCCTCCGCCGCGGCGGCCATGACGTGCCGCGCGTGGTCGTCGAGCCGGTGATAGGCGCCGGCGACCTTGATCAGGCCCGCTCTCACGGGAGCGGCGGTCAGCTCGTGGACGAACAGGCCGGTCAGCCCGCCGTGCACGCGCCGCAGCCGGTCCGGGTCGTAGTGCCTGGCCTGATGCAGGCCGGTGGCGGAGACGATGTGCACGCCGGACCGCCGGGACAGGCCCGGCAGCTCTTCCGCCCGCGGCCCCAGTCCCCAGGGGGTCCACTGCACCACCGCACGCCCGCCGAGAGCGGCGAAGGCGTCGAGCTCGGCGAGCGCGGCCCCCGCGTCGTCCAGTTCCTGACCCGGCAGGGCCGGCGAGGCGAGGAACAGATGATCGTGGGCGTCGCAGACCCCCAGGTCCTCCGGTGGCACGTCTCCGAGCACGGTCCGGACGGCCACCGTCATCGCCGCTCCTCCCGCTCCGTGTCGCCGAGCGCCGCGACGGCCACGCGGAGCCCGGCCAGCGCCCTGGGCACGCCGATGTAGGGGGCCAGATGCACGAACACCTCGACGATCTCCTGCCGGGTCATCCCCACGCGCAGCGCGGTCGTGACGTGACCGGCCAGTTGCGGGTCGACGCCGCCGACAGCGGTGAGGGCGGCGAGGTTGACGAGCTGCCGGTCGCGCAGCGACAGTCCCTCGCGCAGATAGGTGCCTCCGAACAGAGCCGTGACGATCCAGTCGGGAAACCCCGGGGCGACCTCCTCGAGACCCGGGAGAACGGCCTGCCGGGTGGCCTCGTCCTGCAGGAGTCCGAGCAGCCGGTATCCCTCCTCGCGGTCCAGCCGGGCCCGCGTCAGCGCCTGCCTCGTCGTCATGTTCCATTCCTCCTCGTCCATGTAACGCTTCGGGCGTTACAAGGAGGACTGTAACCGATGTAACGGCTGAAGCGTTACCCTGGTTGGGTGACCAGTGACGACAAGCTCGCCTTCCGCTTCGACTGCGGCGCCGTCTGGCTGAACCTGCTCGCCACCAGAGGGCGCACGTTCAGCGCGGCGCCGGTGGAACGGCTCGCCACCCCCGCCCGCCTGGCCGAGTGGCTGGAGCGATGCGAGCTGTCCCCGGTCCGGCCCCCGGACCAGGAGGACCTGCACCACACGTGGGCGCTGCGGGAGACGCTGCGCATGCTCGCGCTGGCCACCGTCGAGGAGCGGCCGCCGTCGGCGGAGGCCGTGGCCCACCTGGCCGCGTTCATCGAGGAGCACGACGACCCGGTCCGGCTGAGCGCGGACGACCGCCTGCGGCGCGAGCCCCCGGCGACCACCGCGCACGCGCTCGCCCGGATCGCCCGCCAGGCGGTGGACCAGATGACCGGCTCCGACCGGCTCGCTCTGAAGAGCTGTCCCGAGCCCGACTGCAGGGGTGTCTTCGTCGATCCGCCGGGACGCAGGCGCTGGTGCCCGTCCCCCGCGTGCGCGAGCCGGGGCAGGGTTCGCGCACTCCGCGCCCGCCGCAACGCCGCCCCGTCCGGTGACGGCCGCGGAGCAGGCCCATCCTGAGGATCAGCTCTGCGCGTCCAGAGCGGCCCGCTCGCCGGCGCTGCGGATCCGTTCGAGCTGCGCCTGGGTGACGTTCAGGGCGCCGAACTGCTTCACCGCCTGGTAGTAGGTCCAGGCGATGCCGTCGCAGGTGCTTTTGCCGACGCCGGAATATCCCGCGCAGATTTGCCGCATGTCGAAATAGAACGCGTCGTCGATGTGCGTCTTGTTCGCCGGGAACCGGCTCACCGCCTTGTAGTTGCGGTAGCCGAAGTCGTGACGCCGGCAGGGCATCCTGAAGTCGAACCCGAGAGGCTGGTCGGGACTGCTCGAGCACAGATCCGTCGACCAGTCGAACGCGTAGTCCGCCCAGGCCTGCTGGTTCTGCCACGCCGAGCGCCAACCGGCGGCGCTCGACGCCGTGGGCTGGGTGAACGACGACAACGCCGCGAGCTTCTGTTCGAGCGTCGCGGCGTGCGCGGGCAGCGGTGCCGCGAGGAACGCGACGGAGGAGAGGGCGGCGGCTGTGAGGGCGCGTCTGACCATGGGGGCTCCGCCTTCGGCTGGGGGGTGCTCTCATGGCAGGGGTCTGCCACCGCCCAACAATGAGCCCATTCATTCGTCATTTCTGGCGCGAGATCACACCGAGATCGCCGCGGACGTTCATTGACAATGGCCGTTTACACAGGCGACGTCGGCGGGTAAATGCCTCGGCTCGAAAAGACGATCCGCCCGAGGCCGTCTCTCCCGGCCGCCGCCGGGCGGTCCCGCACCGGGCGCACGCCCGCGCGGGAAAAGCCGTTGTCCGGCGGCCGCACCGTTCGCCATTCTCAGGGGAATGAGCATTCCGTACCGGCAGATCCGCGCCGCCTTCACCGCCACGACCGTCACGGTCTATCAGGCGTACGACGAGGCCGTCGCGGCCCCGGCCGTCGCCGCGCAACGCTTCGTCCCGCCTTTCAAGCGCGAACGGATGACCTGGATCAAGCCGTCCTTCCTGTGGATGATGTATCGCTGCGGCTGGGCCGCGAAGCCCGGCCAGACCAGGGTGCTGGCCATCGAGATCACCCGGGAGGGATTCGAGTGGGCGCTCGGGCACGCCTGTCTCAGTCATCCGGAGAACACGGACCACGCGGCATGGAGGCAGCGTCTGCGCGACAGTCCGGTCCGCATTCAGTGGGACCCCGAACGCGACCCGCACCACAACCCGCTGCCGTACCGGTCCGTGCAGATAGGCCTGTCCGGCGAGGCCGTCGCCCGTTATGTCGATCAGTGGATCGTGGCGATCACCGATCTGACCGGTCAGGTGCATGACATCCACCGGGCGCTGCGCCACGGACGGGACGTCACGGACCTGCTGCCGGCGGAGGCCCCCTATCCTCTGCCCGCGCGGCTCGCCCTGGCCATCGGCGCCACGGCGACGGCCGATCTCGGTTGATCACCGGAGCACGCGCACGCCGCCCCGCGACGGCGCTGCTGCACTGAGTTCGCCCTGTGTCCGCCCTGTGTCCGCCCGGTGCGCCGGCGGGTCTCAGGTGCGTCCGGTGGGGGCTTCGCTCAGCCCTTCCTCGGGCTCGGGGTCCTTCGGCGGATCACGGGGGTCGACGTACGGCTCCGCCGGCGACTCGCCTTCGGCGATCTTGCGACCGCGCTGGAGCTCGGCGTCGAGCTCGGCGCCGCTCAGGATGACGAGGTTCGACAGCCACAGCCAGACGAGGAAGACGACCACGGCGGCGAGCGTGCCGTACGTCTTGTTGTAGGAGCCGAACTTCGCGACGTACAGCCCGAAACCGGCGGACACCACGACCCAGGCCACGACGGCGAACAGACTGCCGGGGCTGAGCCACCGCACGCCGGGCTGGCGGACGTTGGGCGCGGCGTAGTAGAGCAGAGTGATCATGCCCGCCGCGAGCAGCACGAGCACCGGCCACTTCACGATGCCCCAGACCGTGACCGCGGTCGGCCCGAGACCGATCAGGTTCCCCGCGATCTCGGCGAGCCGGCCGGTGAAGGTGACGGCGAGCACGGAGGCCGCCATCAGGATCACGAGCAGGAGCGTCAGCCCCACCCGGAGCGGGGTCACCTTCCAGAACGGACGGCCTTCGCGGATGTCGAAGATCGCGTTGGTCGCCCGGATGAACGCGCCCATGTAGCCGGAGGCCGCCCACAGCGCGAGCAGCAGACCCGTGATCGCGAACACCCCTGCCGTGCCCTGGTGCTGCTGCACGTTGGCGAGGCCGGTCTGCAGCATCTGCTGGACCGGCCCCGGCGTCAGCGACTTGATGTTCCCGAGCAGCGGGCCGGTGGCGCTCTGCCCCAGCAGGCCGAGTATCGACACCAGCACGATCAACCCGGGGAAGATCGAGAGGACGGCGTAGTACGTCAGCGACGCCGCCCAGTCGGGAACGTTGTCCTCCTTGAACTCCTTGGCCGTGCGCTTGACGACCGCGATCCAGTCGCGGCGCGACAGCCTCTCCAGCGGCCCCTGCTCGTCCTCGGGGTCGGTGATCAATGGGCGAACCTCCGCATGAGCGTGCGACGTGACTGCGAGAACATCCGGCGTCCGCCGCCCATGCGGCTCCGGCCGAAGGCGCCGCGCACGCTGGTGCGGCCGAACATGCTCCTCCCGCCGAGCATTCGGGAACCGCCGCCGATCCGGGAGCCGCCGAGTCGGGAGCCGAACGGGCGCTTGCCGCCGAACGCGCCCTTGCCGCCAAGCGGGCCGATGCCGCCGAGCCTCTTCCGGGAGCCGAACATCTTCGACCCGGACATCCTGGAACCGAACATCTTCGAGCCGGACATCCGGGAGCCGAGCGGCTTGCCGGTCATGCCGGATGTCCCGAACAGGCCCTTGCCCCGGCCCGTACGGGCTCTGCCGAGTCCGCGGGCCTTCGGAATGCTCGCCCTGCCGGAAATGCCCTTCTGGAACATCCCGGTCATGCCGGGCCTCGTCGTACGGCCCTGGCTCCGGGTGATCCGGCGGAGCAGCAGCAGCGCGGTGCCCACGGCGCCGGCGGTGGCGACCAGGCCGGGACGGCGCTTCGCCTGCTCGCCCACCCTGCCGGCGGCTCCGCGCAGCGGCTCCGGCGTGGCCTCCCGCACACGGCCGGTGACTCCGGCCACCCTGGCCCGCGCGGCCGCGGTGGTCGCGTGCACGCGTTCCTGCGCGCGCGCTTTCACGTCGGCCTTGGCGGCCAGCGCCTCGATCGTGTCGCCGAGGTCGTCGCGGGTCCGTTCGATCTCCTGGCGGACCTCGCTGATCTCGTCGTGGCCCTTCTTCTCCCCGCCCTCGCTCTTGGTCCCGGTGTCCCGGGCCGCGGCGACGGGCTCAGGCCCGGGTCGCGCCTGCCGTACGGCGTTCAGCGACTCCGGCTCCGTGACCGGATCGGACACGTCCTGTCTGTGCACACCCACGGTCCCGGCGTTCGGCCGGGCCGCTCCGGGTTCGGTCTCGGTCATCTGCGCGCACTCTCCTTCATGACGTCGATGTCCGCTTTGAGGCTGCGCATCGCCTCGTCGGGAGTGGGCGGCGCCGCACGGGACACCTGCTCCTTGCCCACCAGGGCGAGCAGCCCGGCGAGCGCCAGCAACGCGACGCCGATGATCAGGGCGCTGGCCCAGCCCGGCAGCACGAGCGCGAGCGCCAGAATCGCCGTGGCCACGAGGGCTCCCCCGCCGTAGAACGCGATGAGACCGGCGGCGCCGAGCAGGCCCGCGCCCATGCCCGCGCGTTTGCCCTTGCGAGTCATTTCCAGCCGCGCCAGCCGCAGTTCGTCGCGGATCAGCCGGGAGACGTCCTCGGACAGCCGGCGGACGAGTTCGCCCGTGGACAGCGACTCCTTCTGGATGGTCATGGCCTGCCTCCCTTCCAGGGTTGGGAAGCGCCTACCCGCAGCCGAGAGCCCTAACCACGGCCCTCGGCGGGGTGAACGGCCCGGCTGTTACAGATGAAAGTTTCAGTTATGAATTCACTTCACATCTGTCAGAGGTACGCAAAAGGCCAGCAAGGGGCCCCGGCTCACCGCCGGGCGGGATCCCGGGGTGAGGCGCAGGCAACCTGTCATTGACATACCGGGGGCCCAATCCACAATCCTGATGTGGGAGCGCTCCCATCGTATCGGTTCAGATTCACCCCTGCCCGCATCGGCCACGAAATCCGCTACCTGGCATTTCTTCGCCCGATGCTCCCACCCCCAACCCACTTTGGAGATCCTCCACAAATGCGAACGAGAGCTCTTAGTACGGGAGCGCTCCCACGATCGCGGAGACCGCTCGCCCTGCTGGCGGCCGCCACCGTGAGCGGCGGCCTCCTCGTCGGGCTGGCGCAGACCCCCGCCTCCGCCGCCGTGGCCTGCGACGTCCAGTATGCGCTCAACTCCTGGGGTTCCGGCTCGGGCGGTTTCACGGCCAGCCTGGACATCAAGAACCTCGGCGACCCGATCAACAACTGGACGCTCCGGTTCACCTTCCCCAACGGGCAGAAACTGTCGAACGGCTGGTCGGCGAACTGGAGCCAGAGCGGCACCACCGTCACGGCCACGAGCATGTCCTGGAACGGCAACCTCGGCTCCGGGGCGGCGACCAACATCGGGTTCCAGGGAACGTGGACCGGCAGCAACGACAAGCCCGCCTCGTTCTCCATCAACGGGGTGACCTGTGGGGCGACCGTGAGCCCCTCCCCACCCGTGAGCCCGTCGCCGTCGCCCGTCGTGTCGCCCTCGCCGGACGTGTCGCCCTCGCCCGACGTGTCGCCCTCGGCGTCGCCGTCGACGAGCCCCACCCCGGGCACGGACAACGAGTACGTCAAGAACTTCCTGACGATGTACAACAAGATCCACGACCCGGTCAACGGGTACTTCTCGCCGCAGGGCGTGCCGTACCACTCGGTCGAGACGTTCATGGTGGAGGCGCCGGACCACGGCCACGAGACCACGTCCGAGGCGTTCAGCTACTACCTATGGCTGGAAGCCATGTACGGCAAGGTCACCGGCGACTGGTCGAAGTTCAACACCGCGTGGACGACGATGGAGAAGTACATCATCCCGTCGCACGCCGACCAGCCCACCAACGACAAGTACGACGCCAGCAAGCCGGCGACGTACGCGGGTGAGTGGAACGACATCAGCGGCTACCCGTCGCGGCTCGACAGCAGCGTCAGCGTCGGCTCCGACCCGATCGCGGGCGAGCTGAAGAGCGCCTACGGCACCAGCGACATCTACGGCATGCACTGGCTGCTGGACGTCGACAACGTCTACGGCTACGGCCGCTGCGGCGACGGCACCACCAAGCCGGCGTACATCAACACCTATCAGCGCGGCCCTGAGGAGTCGGTCTTCGAGACCATCCCGCAGCCGTCGTGCGACACCTTCAAGTTCGGCGGCCCGAACGGGTACCTCGACCTGTTCACCGGCGACGCCTCCTACGCGAAGCAGTGGAAGTACACCAACGCGCCGGACGCCGACGCCCGCGCCGTCCAGGCCGCCTACTGGGCGCTGACCTGGGCGACCGAGCAGGGCAAGCAGTCGCAGGTCTCCACCGCGGTCGCCAACGCGGCGAAGATGGGCGACTACCTGCGCTACGCGATGTACGACAAGTACTTCAAGCAGCCAGGCTGCACCAGCACCTCCTGCGCGGCCGGCACCGGCAAGAACGCGTCGAACTACCTGCTGTCCTGGTACTACGCCTGGGGCGGCGCGACGGACACCTCGGCCGGATGGGCCTGGCGCATCGGCTCCAGCCACAACCACTCGGGCTACCAGAACCCGATGGCGGCCTGGGCGCTGTCGAGCGTGAACTCGCTGAAGCCCAAGGGTTCGACCGCCGTCAACGACTGGTCGACCAGCCTCAACCGTCAGCTGCAGTTCTACAAGTGGCTGCAGTCGGACGAGGGCGCCATCGCCGGCGGCGCGACCAACAGCTGGGAGGGCCACTACGCCAGCCCGCCGTCCAGCCTGCCCAAGTTCTTCGGCATGGCCTACGACTGGCAGCCGGTCTACCACGACCCGCCGTCCAACCAGTGGTTCGGCTTCCAGGTCTGGACGATGGAGCGCGTGGCGGAGCTGTACTACGCCACGGGCAACGCCCACGCCAAGGAGATCCTCGACAAGTGGGTCGCCTGGGCGCTGTCGGGCACCACGATCAACGCCGACGGCACCTTCCGGATGCCCTCGACCCTCAGGTGGACCGGCCAGCCCGTGGGCAACTTCAACAGCCCCAATGACTGGCCCAACGCCAACCCGGGCCTGCACGTGACCATCCAGGACTACACCGACGACGTCGGCGTGGCCGGCGCGTACGCCAAGACCCTGATGTTCTACGCGGCCAAGTCGGGCAACACCCAGGCCAAGAACACCGCCAAGGCGCTGCTCGACGGCGTCTGGCAGCACGACCAGGACGCCAAGGGCGTGTCGGTCGCCGAGACCAAGGCGGACTACAACCGCATCGACGACCCGATCTACGTCCCGTCCGGCTGGACCGGCAAGATGCCGAACGGCGACCCGATCAACAGCAACTCGACCTTCATCTCCATCCGGTCCTTCCTCAAGAGCGACCCGGACTGGCCGAAGGTCCAGTCGTACCTGAACGGCGGCTCCGCGCCGGTCTTCCACTACCACCGATTCTGGGCGCAGACCGACGTGGCCACCGCGCTCGGACAGTACGGCCTGCTCTTCCCCAACGGCTGAGCGAGCCCCGTAAGCCGGGGTGCGGTGTCGCCTGACCCTTCACCGCACCCCCAAGGGAGTGTCCCGTGATCCTCGCCGATCCACGGGACACGACCGACGTAAACCGGGGCGCGGCGGCGCCTGACCCGCTGCCGCGCCCCCGATTCCCCCCACCCATGCGAGGCATACATCCATGCGGCGTACGTTTCCGGCACTGGCGGCGCTGATCCTCTCCACCGCGGTCGTCCCCGCCGCGGTTCCCACCGCGGCTTCCGCGGCCCCGGCGTTCAACTACGGCGAGGCGTTGCAGAAGTCGCTGTTCTTCTATGAGGCCCAGCAGTCCGGCACGCTGCCGTCCACCAACCGCGTCACCTGGCGCGGCGACTCGGCTCTCAACGACGGCAAGGACGCCGGCCTGGACCTGACCGGCGGCTGGTTCGACGCGGGCGACCACGTCAAGTTCGGCCTGCCGATGGCGTTCAGCACGACGATGCTCGCGTGGGGCGCGGTGGACTACCGCGACGCCTACGCCTCGTCGGGGCAGCTCACCTACCTGCTGAACAACCTGCGCTTCGTCAACGACTACTTCATCAAGGCCCACCCGTCGTCCAACGTCCTGTACGGCCAGGTCGGCAGCGGCAACCCCGACCACGCCTGGTGGGGGGCGGCCGAGGTGCTGCCGATGAACCGGCCCTCGTACAAGATCGACTCCTCCTGCGCCGGGTCCGACCTGGCCGGTGAGACGGCGGCCGCGATGGCCGCGTCCTCGATCGTCTTCCGGCCCACCGACCCGTCGTACGCCGACAAGCTCCTCACCCACGCCAAGCAGCTCTACACCTTCGCCGACACGGTGCGGGGCAAGTACAGCGACTGCATCACCGACGCGGCCTCCTTCTACAAGTCCTGGAGCGGGTACAACGACGAGCTGGTGTGGGGCGCCATCTGGCTCTACCGCGCCACCCAGGACGCCTCCTACCTGGCGAAGGCCGAGTCGTACTACGCCAACCTCGGCACCGAGTCGCAGTCGACCACCAAGTCGTACAAGTGGACGATCGCCTGGGACGACAAGTCGTACGGCTGCTACGCGCTGCTGGCGAAGCTGACCGGCAAGCAGCAGTACGCCGACGACGCCAACCGGTGGCTCGACTGGTGGACGGTCGGCGTCAACGGGCAGAAGGTGAACTACTCCCCCGGCGGCCAGGCCGTGCTCGACTCGTGGGGCTCGCTGCGTTACGCCGCCAACACCGCGTTCGTCGCGCTCTTCTACAGCGACTGGCTGACCGACGCCACGCGCAAGGCCCGCTACCACGACTTCGCGGTGCGGCAGATCAACTACGCGCTCGGCGACAACCCGCGCAAGTCGTCGTACGAGATCGGTTTCGGAAACAACCCGCCGCGCAACCCGCACCACCGGACCGCGCACGGCACCTGGACCAACAATCACGACGGCGAGCCGGCGCAGAGCCGGCACATCCTGTACGGCGCGCTGGTCGGCGGGCCCAAGTCGGCCGACGACGCCTACACCGACAGCCGGGCCGACTACACGATGAACGAGGTCGCCACCGACTACAACGCCGGCTTCACCAGCGCGCTCGTGCGGCTGTACAAGGAGTACGGCGGCACCCCGCTGGCGAACTTCCCGGTCGCGGAGACCCCCGACGGCCCGGAGATCTACCTCCAGGCGGCGCTCAACGCCACCGGCCAGAACTTCACCGAGATCAAGACGATGGTCTACAACCACTCGGCCTGGCCCGCCCGCGCGCTGACCGACGGGTCGTTCCGCTACTACTTCACCCTCGACGGCGACACCACGCCGAGCCAGATCACGCTGACGGCGAACTACAACCAGTGCAAGCCGCCGACCGGGCCGACGCAGTTCTCCGGCAAGGTCTACTACGTCACGATCGACTGCTCCGGGCAGACCATCGCCCCGCAGGGGCAGTCGGAGTCGCGGCGTGAGGTGCAGTTCCGCATCGCCAGCTCCGGCTCGTGGGACCCGTCGAACGACTGGTCCTACACCGGGGTGTCGACGACGCCCTCCACGCCGGTGACGGTGCAGAACATGACGCTGTACTCGGGATCCACCAAGATCTGGGGCAACGCGCCGGGCACCGAGGCGTCCCCGTCCCCGTCGCCGTCGGTCTCCCCGTCGGCGTCCCCGTCGGCGTCCCCGTCCGCGTCGCCCTCGGCCTCGCCCGACGTGTCGCCCTCCCCGTCGCCGGCGATCTCGCCGTCGCCCTCGCCGTCCCCGGTGACCGGCAAGGCGTGCACCGCGACGTACAAGGTCACCAGCTCGTGGCAGGGCGGTTTCCAGGCGGACGTGACCGTACGCAACTCGGGCGCGTCGGCCATCACCGGATGGACGGTGGGCTGGACGTTCCCGAACGGCCAGACCGTCTCCCAGCTGTGGAGCGGCACCGTCAGCCAGAGCGGGTCGAACGTCACGGTGAAGAACCTGTCCTGGAACGGCAGCCTGGGCTCCGGCGCCACCACGAGCTTCGGCTTCACCGGCACCGGCTCGGGCACCGCACCGTCGTCCGTCACCTGCACCCCCGCGTAGCCCGCTTCCGGGCTCGCCCCAGTCGCCCGCCTTCCCCAGACGGACCCCTCTTTGGGGAAGGCGGGCATCCACATCGGCCCGCCGGCGACGTGGCCGGCGATGCGCTCGAGGACAACGGCACGATCCGGCGTCCCGGTGAACGGCCGGGCAGCGCGAGAAAGGGAGATCGATGTTCAAAGCGACGATCGCCGCGGCGGCCCTGGTCCTGGCGTCCGCGGGGGTGACCGCCCTCCCGGCCGCCGCGGACTCGCTCGGCTGCACGGCGACGTACACGATCACCAGCGTGTGGGGCGGTTCGCAGAGCCACGGCGCGCTCGCGCAGGTGACCGTGCACAACAGCGGGTCGTCGGCGATCAAAGGCTGGCGCGTGGGGTGGCGTTACACCGACGGCACCGTCGTCGCCCAGGTCGGGGGAGCCGTGCCACTCCCGGTGATCGGCCTGCCGGGCGTCTACGCGTTCGGCAACGAGAGCTACAACGGCGACATTCCGATGGGCGGCTCGACGGTCTTCGGCCTCATGACCACCGGGGGCGGCGGCAGAGCTCCCAGCGTCACCTGCACCCCCGCCTGATCCGCCCGCGCGCGGACTCTCCCCACCCGCGCGGGGACGGCCCGCCTGGGCCGGACACGGACGATCCCCCGGGACACCCTCCCGGGGGATCGTCTTTTCTCGTTATACGAACTGAACGCGACCGGGCGGATCACACCACGCCATGCCGGTCACCGGGCCCACACCGGTCACCAGGCCTCCGGAGGCAGGTTCACATCACCGACGCGGTCGTAGATGACGGTCTCGTCCGCCAGCCTGACGACCACCACGCGGCGGGCGAGTCCCGCCCTCTCCAGCGCCTTCGCCGACTCCACGGCGTTCTTCGCATAGTGGTAGCGGTCACGACTACCGGTGAACGGGCTCTCCCTGTCGCACCTGACCTCGTAGCGGTCATCCGGCCAAGGGTGGACAAGCCCGTCACTGGTGCGGCGCTCGGTAGCGGTCGCGGTCATTGCAACACCTCTCTTGTCGCGGAGGGACCTCCGCTCAGAAAGACCCCCCTGCCCCCCCAACGTCTAAGTATTCCTCATATGCAACGTTTGTTTCACGGCACCCCCTCGAACAGGAGGGCGAGGACAGCACGATGTCACGCGGCGGGCAGCATCACGCGGAACGCGGTGCGGCCGGGGCGGCTTTCGACGTCGGCGGTGCCGCCGTGGGCCGCCACCACCGCCCGCACGATCGCGAGCCCCAGGCCGCTGCCGCCCGAGGCGCGGGTGCGGGCCTTGTCCGCGCGGACGAACCGTTCGAAGATCTCGCCCCGCAGGTCCTCGGGGATGCCGGGCCCGTCGTCGGTAACGGTCAGCTCGACCGTGTCCGGCCCCGGAGGACCCGATACCCGATGACCCGGTGCCCGATGAGACAGTGCGACGGTGACGGTCGTTCCGGGCGGGGTGTGCGCGCGGGCGTTGCCCAGCAGGTTGGCCACCACCTGGTGCAGCCGGTCGGGGTCCCCGGGCACGGTGACCGGCTCTTCCGGCAGGTCGAGCCTCCAGCGGTGGTCCGGCCCGTAGGCGCGGGCGTCGCCGATGGCGTCGATGACCAGGCGGGTGAGGTCGACCTCCTCGCGGGCCAGCGGCCGGCCGGCGTCGAGCCGGGCCAGCAGCAGCAGGTCGTCCACGAGAGTGCCCATGCGGGCCGACTCGGCGTCGATGCGTTCCAGGGCGTGCCGTACGGCGCCGGGGACGGCCTCCTCGTCGCGGCGCGCGAGCTGCACGTGGGCGCGGACGGTGGCGAGCGGGGTGCGCAGTTCGTGGCTGGCGTCGGCGGCGAAGGTGCGCATCCGCTGCTCGCTGGCGTGCCGGTGGGCGAGCGCCCGCCCCACGTGGCCGAGCATGCGGTTGAACGCCTCCCCCACCTGGCCGATCTCGGTGCGGGGGTCCTCGTCGGGCACTCCGTCGGGCAGGGCGACCTCGCCGTCGGCCAGCGGCAGGCGGGCCACCCTCCGGGCCGTCGCCGCGACCCGGTCCAGCGGGCGCAGCGACAGCCTCACCCAGACGGCCCCGGCGATCCCGGTCACGAGCACGACGACGGCGAACACCCCGATCTCGGCCATCTGCAGGCGCCGGACGGTGGTCCGCACGTCCTTCAGCGGCAGCCCGGTGACCAGCGACTCCCCCTCGGAATTGCGCACGGCCATGACCCGGTAGTGACCGAGGCCGCCCGAGGACAGGTCCAGCGTGTGCCCGAGCCCGTCGGATGGGACGGCGGCCAGCGCCTTCTGGTCCGCGGCCGACAGCACCGGGTCGGCCCGGCCCACGACCGCGGGGGCGCCCGTCCGTCCGTCCCGCACGAGCACGCCCAGCGTGCCGGGCGCCTGCCCGCGCGAGTCCCCGCGCTGGCCGTACGGATCGCGCGGGTATCCGTGCTCGCGCGCCTCGTGTTCCTCGTGGGCCAGGCTCGCCGCGAACCGCCCGGCCGTCATGGACAGCTGCTGGTCCAGTCGTTCGACCATGAACCGTTCGAGCAGGAGGGACGAGGCCGCCCCGGCCGCCGCGCAGGCGAGCACGAGCAACACCAAAGTGCCCACCACCAGCCGGCCCCGCAGCGTCGTCGGCGCCAGGCGAAGGCGGCGGGTGCGCCGGGCTCTCGCCCGCGACGGCCCGGTCACGGCACTGCGATCACGGTCGCAGGACGTATCCCACGCCCCGCACCGTGTGGATCAGCGGCCTCCGGCCCGCGTCGATCTTCTTGCGCAGGTAGCTGATGTACAGCTCGACCACGTGCGCCTGCCCGCCGAAGTCGTACGACCAGACGCGGTCGAGGATCTGCGCCTTGCTCAGCACGCGCCGGGGGTTGCGCATGAGGAAGCGCAGCAGCTCGAACTCGGTCGGCGTGAGCTCGACCAGGTCTCCGTCCCGGGTCACCTCGCGGGCGTCCTCGTCCATCGTCAGGCCGCCCACCATCAGCCGGTCGCCCTCGGCGCTGCGCGCCATGCCGGCGCGGCGCAGCAGCCCGCGCAGCCGGGCGAGCACCTCCTCCAGGCTGAACGGCTTGGTCACGTAGTCGTCCCCGCCCGCGGTGATGCCGGCGATGCGGTCCTCCACGGCGTCGCGCGCGGTCAGGAACAGCACGCACACGTCCGGGGCCTCGGCGCGCAGGCGGCGCAGCACCTCCAGCCCGTCGAAGTCGGGCAGCATCACGTCCAGCAGCACCGCGTCGGGCTGGAACTCCCGCGCCTCCCGCACGGCCGACGTCCCGTCGTCCGCCGTGCGCACCTCCCAGCCCTCGTACTTCAGCACCGCGCCGAGGACCTCGACGAGGTCCGGCTCGTCGTCGACCACGAGGACGCGTACGGGGTTTCCGTCGGGACGGACCAGACCGGGCCGTTCATTCGAAGTCTTACGCATGATGATTCCAGGGTCTCCCCGCTCACCTGGCATCCCCTGTGAGCCACCTCAGAGAATCCTATGAATGATCCGCAGGTGCCCCGGTTCATAGGAAAACAAGAGGTTCGGTTGGCACGGTGAGTCGCGTGAGGACAACGAGGAGGCACGCGTGACCACCACCTTGCCGGGAACAGCGGTGACGACGGGGCAGGCCCACGTGCCACGCGGAAGCGCGCGTGCCCGGCCCGAGGCCGTCCTGGCGCTCGTCGCGGCGGGAGCGGTCGCGGTCGTCGGCATGTGGTGGGCGAACACGCCCGGCGTCGCGGGGCCGGACGAGTGGCTGACGAACGCGGGACGCATCACCGGGCTGCTCGCCGGATACGCGATCGCCGTGCTGCTGGCGCTGATGGCCCGGGTCCCCGCGCTCGAGCGCGGCGTCGGCTCCGACCGGCTCGCCCGGTGGCACTCGATGGGCGGCCGCTACGTCGTCGGCCTGGCGGTGGCGCACATGCTGCTGATCATCTGGGGCTACGCCCTGACCGACCGCACCGACGTGGTGAGCGAGACGGCGACGCTGAACCTCACCTATCCCGACGTGCTGAAGGCCACCGTCGCGCTGCTGCTCCTGGTGGGCGTCGGTGTCGTCTCCGCGCGCGGGATCCGCCCGAAGCTGCGCTACGAGACGTGGTTCCACCTGCACTTCTACACCTACCTGGCGGCATACCTGGCCTTCGGGCACCAACTGGCCACGGGCGCGGAGTTCGCCGTCGCCCCGGTCGCCCGCACCTGCTGGTACGTCCTCTACTGGGGCGTCGCGGCGCTGCTCGTGTGGTATCGCTTCCTGACGCCCGTGCGGCTGGCCGTACGGCACCGCCTGAGGGTCGCCCGGGTGGTGCCGGAGGGACCGGGGGTCGTCTCCGTGTATGTGAGCGGACGGCGCCTGGACCGGCTGCGGGCCGAGCCCGGCCAGTTCTTCCGCTGGCGGTTTCTGACCAGGGACCTGTGGTGGTCCCCCAACCCCTACTCGCTGTCCGCGCCGCCCGGCGCGGCCGAACTGCGGATCACGGTGAAGGATCTGGGCGACCAGAGCCGCTCGCTCGCCGGCCTGCGGCCCGGCACCCGGGTGCTCGCCGAGGGGCCGTACGGCGCGTTCACCGCGAGCGGGCGCCGGGCGCGCAAGGTGCTGCTCGTCGCGGGCGGCGTCGGCATCACCCCGCTGCGCGCGCTGTTCGAGTCGGTGCCGGCCGCCCCCGGCGACCTGACCCTCCTCTATCGCGTGCGCGACGAACGCGACCTGGTGTTCCGCGCCGAGCTCGAGGAGATCTCCACGGCACGCGGCGCGACCCTGCACTACTGCGTCGGCCCCCGGGCCGTGATCGGCGACCCGTTCACGCCCGCGACGCTCGCGGAGCTGGTGCCGGACCTGCCCGGTCACGAGGCGTACGTCTGCGGGCCGGCCGCGATGACGAGCGCCGTCACCGCCGCCCTGCGGGCCGCCGGGATGCCGGGACGCCGCATTCACCACGAGTCGTTCGAGTTCTGACCATTCCGGATTGGAAGTTCCATGCGCAGAGCCATATCGGCCGTGCTCGCGACCGCCGTCGGTCTCGTGCTGCTGCTGTCGTTCAAGCCCCATGAGATGACCGCGCCGGCCCAGCGCGCCGCCGCCGTCGCCCAGGGCGGCGCCGGGGGGCCGGACGGGAGCGGGGAGGGCCGCGGCGGCGGCTTCTTCGGCCGCGGACACGACCACGGCGGGTTCTCGGACGGGGACGAGGACGGTTTCGGCGAGGGCGTCCCGGGTTCCTCCGGCTCCGGGTCGGCGTGGACCGGGCCGGGCGCCACCGCGGGCGCCACCGACGGCGAGAAGACCGTCACCGGCGACTCCGCCAACACCCGATGGGGACCCGTCCAGGTGCAGATCGTGATCTCCGGCGGGCAGCTGGCCGGGGTCAAGGTGCCGGTGGCGCCCGCGAACAACCGCCGCGACATCGAGATCAACAACGAGGCGCTGCCGATCCTCAACGAGGAGGCGCTGTCGGCGCGGTCCGCCGAGATCGACACGGTCTCCGGCGCCACCTACACCAGCGACGGCTACATCCGCTCGCTGCAGAGCGCCATCGACAAGGCCGGGCTGTGACCCGCCACGTCGAGCACGTGATGGGCACCGTCTTCTCCTTCGACGTACGCCACTTCAACGGCCGCCACGACGACGAGGCCGGGCCGCGTGTCGCGGCGGCCCTGGCGGAGGCGGTGGCCTGGCTGCACCACGTCGACGAGGTCTTCTCGACCTACAAGCCGGACAGCCCGGTCAGCCGGCTGGGCCGGGGCGAGATCACTCTGGCCGGCTGCCCGCCGGAGGTGTCCGGCATCCTCCGCATGTGCGAATCGGTGAGCGACCTGTCCCGCGGTTACTTCACCGCGTACCCGGGCGGCCGCCTCGACCCTTCGGCCATCGTCAAGGGCTGGGCGGTCGAGCGCGCCTCCGCCGTCCTGCGTGCGGCGGGCCTGCCCGACCACTCCGTGAACGGCGGCGGAGACGTGCGGCTGTCCGGCGCGGCGGCCCCCGGGCGTTCCTGGCGGATCGGCGTCGCCCACCCGCTCCGCCCGGGGGACCTCGCCGCCGTGGTGTCGGGCGACGACCTCGCCGTGGCGACCTCGGGCACGGCCGAACGGGGGGCCCACGTCATCGACCCCCACACCGGCCGGCCCGCGACCGAGCTGGCCTCCGTCACGGTCGTCGGGCCCGACCTCGCCCTGGCGGACGCGTACGCCACCGCCGCCCTCGCCATGGGCGGAGCGGCCAGAGACTGGGTGGAGGAACTGGACGGCTACGAGGCCTTCGCCGTCACCGCCGCCGGCGCCACCTGGCGGACATCCGGCTTCCACGCCGGGGCCGCAACCTGAGCTCGCAGGCCCGTCGCCGCACGCCCGTCGACGGCGAGGCCGGTGCCGCAGGCCGACGAGCGATCGCGATCACTTAATCAGCAGGCGGCGACTAAAGTACCGGCGTTCTGCACGCGGTCCGCTTTGATGTGGATGGCCTGACTGGCAGCCACCTTGGGGGCCTCCACAGGCTGTGCCGCTGCCGTCGGGGCTACATTGAGCTGCGCCGCCTGGACCTCCGCGCTGATCTCAATGCCGTGATCGATCGCCAGTGCCGCGGTGAAGGTGCGCGAGCTCAGGATGTGGTTGAAGAGCCTCTGCAGATCCTCGCCCTTGGACTTCCGGATCGCCTTGCGCTCGGCGCGGTCTATCTTCGCGTACGCCCAGATGTTCGCGTCCTTGGCGTGGCCTTCCAGGCACTCGAAGATGAAGTAGCTGCCACGCTGATGAAGGATCCCTGCGACGTTTGCCACCTGCGGTTTTACCGGTTCATCCTTAAATGACCGACCTTTGACCGGTCGGTCTTTATTGCCATACTAAGTGAGGATCTCATCGTCTCCGATCCTCTCCCCACGGTCTGAACAGTCGCATGAGGAGAGATGTTAAAGCCCAGGCCGGAGCACCTGCAATCAGGACAACACTTTCTGCGATTAAGTGCAGGTCACGGCCATCCAAAATGGTGGATAATTGCCGAGTTTGAACGATCGGTCGCATATCTCCTTATGCAAGAAGCTGCTCCTTCCTGCATTCATGCCGTATAAGCATGGACCCACAGACGGCGTGTCATCGGGTGAGGGCGTGCTTGAGGCGTGTGGCGGCGGCCATGGCCGGCCACAGGCGGGTGGCCAGGTTCCGGGCGAGGATGCCGCCCCGCGTCGCGGGGACGAGCAGCGCCGACGCCTGCGCGACGTTCCGCTGCTTGGGGTCCACCAGGCGCCGGTGCGCGGCCTCGTACCGGCGGAAGGCCGCACCGGGGTCGCCGGGGTGGACGGCCAGCGCCTCGGCGAGGGTGAACGCCCCCGCCATGGCCAGGGTGGACCCGTCCCCGAACAGCGACACGCAGGACGCGGCGTCGCCGAGTAGCGCGACGCGGCCCTTCCACCAGCGGGGCAGGCGCACCTGGCTGACGGAGTCGAAGTAGAGGTCGCCGGCGGCGCGCACCCGTTCGAGCAGTTCCGGCGCCCGCCAGGACACGTCCGCGAAGGCGTCGGTCAGCATCCGCTTGTGCTGCTCGGTGTCGCGGTGGTCGAAGCCGGGCTCCTCCGGGCTCCGATAGAGGAAGAACGCGCCCGGGGACGTGGGATGGACGGCGACCGCCCTGCCGGGTGCGTTGTGCATGAGGACGTCCCGGCCGCCCTCCGTCGCGCCGCCGCCGAGTGGCGTCGTCGCGACGTAGAGGCCCATGTGGCGCACGAGCCCGCTCTGCGGTGTCCCTGTCTCCCGGCCGAACGTCAGGCGCCGCGTCACCGAGTGCAGGCCGTCGGCTCCGATCACCAGGTCGAAACGGCGGGGTGCGGAGCGCTCGAAGGTGACGTCCACCCCGTGCCCGTCCTGACCGAGCGCCGTGATGGAGTCGTCGAAGAGGAACTCGGCGTGGTCGCGGCTCGCCTCGTAGAGGATCGACGCGAGGTCGCCGCGCGACACCTCGACCTCGTCCCTTTTCTGAAAGGCGCGCATGTCCATCCGGCCGACGCGCCGGCCCGCCTCATCGACGAAACTGACCCCGGTCGTGCCGGTGGCGGCCTGGCGTAACCGGGGCATGACACCCATGCGCTTGGCGACCGGGACGGCCGGCCCTCTGACGTCCACCGGGTTGCCGCTGGACCGCGGCTCTCCGCCGCGCTCCACGACCGTGACCCGGAACCCGTGCTTGGCCAGCCAGTAGGCCAACGTCGGTCCCGCGATCCCGGCCCCGGAGATCAGCACCGTGCTCATGACACACCCCTAACCGGAGGGTTTTCCTCCGCATGTAGACGGTATCCTAACCGGAGGAAAATCGTCCATATCCCGCTAGGTGGTGAGGTGCCAGTGGAGAAGGGGCTGCGCGCCGACGCGCGCCGCAACCGGGATCTGATCGTCGCCGCCGCCCAGGACCTGTTCCTGGAACAGGGCGTGGACGTGCCACTGGAGGAGGTCGCCCGCCGGGCCGGCGTGGGCGTCGGCACCCTCTACCGTCGCTTCCCGGACCGTGATGCACTGCTCCGCGCCGTCGGCGAGGAGAGCCTGCGCCGCCTGGACGACCTCGCGGAGGCCGCCTGGCGTGAGGAGCCCGACGCCTGGCACGCGCTGTGCCGCTTCCTGCGCGGTTCGGTCGAACTACGGCTGGGCGTGCTGCCCGCGAAGCTCGAACCCCACCTCCACCAGCGGATGCGCACCGGCGCCGACCTGCACGAAATCCGGCAGCGGGTGATCGCCGGGGTCCAGCGGATGACCGAGCAGGCACAGGCGGACGGCGCGCTGCGCGCCGACATCGGCCCCGGCGACATCGCCCTGCTGATGACCCTGCAGGTCTACACGCCGCCGAACCTGCCCGGCGAGGCGGCCATGGCCCGCGTGGTGGAGATCATGCTGAACGGCCTGCGCGCCGATGCGGAATCGCCCCTCCCTGGAACTCCGCTCGACGAGGACGACCTGCGCCACTACACCGCCGTACGGCTCCCGCCCGCCCAGTGACGCTCGGGCTGTGACGGGTCTCCGGTGGGGGATACCGCACTGATTATTATGTTGGGCATAATAAATGCGTGGCGAGTGAAGAGGCCGTCGCGGCGATCCGGTCCTGGACACGGCTCGACCAGGCGATCACCGCGTACAACCGGCAGGTGGAGGCGCGGTTCGGCGTGACCGGGGCGCAGCTGGCGATCCTCCGGCTGGTGGCCGAGTGGGGGCCGCGGGTGCGCCTGGCCGACCTGCGCGACCGGCTGATGATGCACCCCGCCACCATCGGCCAGCTCCTGGACCGCCTGGCCGCCCGGCGCCTGGTGGAGCTGACCCCCGATCCCGACGACCGGCGCCGCCGCATCGTGGGCCTGACGCCGGAGGGCCGCCGCGTCGCGGAGGAGGCGCCGCTGGTCGGTCCGGTGCGGCTGCGCCACGCTCCTGCAGACGCCGGACGGCTGCGCCGGTTGGCGGCCGCCCTCGACGACGCGGTCGTCCTGTTCGGATTGGAGGATTACGTCACATGACTCCGACTGAGAGCGGCATCACGGTGCTCGGCGTCGACAACATCCTGTTCACCGTCGGCGACCTGGACGAGGCCGTGGAGTTCTACGCCGCGCTCGGTCTTCCGCTCGCCTTCCGGATGGACGAGCCCGGCATCGCGCTGTTCCGGCTGGGCGGCGAGCCTGCGGGGCTGCTCGTACGCCGCGGTGAGATCTCCGCGGCGGCGGGTTCCGGCGAGGGGCGGCCGCGGCTGTGGCTGGAGGTGGCCGACGCCCGGGTCACCGCGCGGACCCTGCGGGAGACGGGTGTCGCCGCCCTCGCCGACCCTTTCCCGGTCGCGACCGGATGGACCGTCGAGGTCGTCGATCCCTGGGGCAACGTGGTCGGCTTCACGGACTACACCACCATGCCCGAGCGGGGCCGCGGCGCCTGACGCCGTCCCGCTCGTGCGCGGGAGCGGGAGCGGGCGAGCAACGTCGCGCGCTGTCGCGACCAGCCCGTTCCAGCGGTGCCGTCATGCCCGGCGATGTGGCGCGAACCGGCCGGTCGTAGTTCAGCGCCCGTCGCGGTGCGATCTACTGAGCAGTCGGTAACTCATGACGGATTCCGCTTGGCGAAGGCGCGTTGCTCGGCCTTCCACTGCTCGGTCGGCCTGCTGTCAACCTGCTGATCACCAGTGCGGACAGGCTGGAGCTCGACACCGCTCCCGGCAGCGCCGGCAACTCGCGGTCGGTATGGATCACACCCGGGACTGCCGCTGCCGCGGCGAGCCTGGGTCGACCGCTGACGACACGCGGCCTGCGGTGCCGGAACCGCTGCTAGCGTTCCGAGATAGCAGGAGGAGACGGAATGCTCGTGATACACGGAGGCTGGGACGCCGGCCGCCTCGTGCTCTGGGCGGAGGACGCGGCCGGCCCGGAGCCCGGTGTCTCCCGCGCCGAGGTGCGCCCCCACCCCTTCGCCGTCCCGGCGAGCACCCTGGCCGCGGAGCTGTCGCGCTGGGGGGACGCGACGACCGAGGCGGCGGGCAAGGCCGTGTCCGGCGAAGCCGTGCTGCTGCTGCCGAGTTCGGCGACGAGTCCCCTCCCTTCCCCGGAGACCGGCCTGCGGATCACCGCGCGCCGCCCGAGGATAAGTCCATGGCGGGTGCCCGCGCTGCTGGTCGAGCCGGGGCCCGCGCTGCGCCTGCTGACGGAGACGTTCGAGCCGCCACCCGTCGCCGGGCCGTCCCTGCGCTATCTCGCGGTCGTCGCCGCCCACGCCCGTGACCTGGTGCGGCGCGGCCGGGTGCTGCCCCAGCTCGTCGCCGAGGACGACGGCTACGCCGCGCGCTGGCGGCCGGTGGTGAGCGGCCCGCACGCCGACCGCTTCCGGGAGCTCGCCGCCGCGATGCCGCCTGTCTGCCGGGCCGTGGGCGAGGAACGCCCCTCGGCCCACGTGCTGATCGAGGCGCTTGCGGGCCTGGCCGACGCCGCCGTACGGCAGGCCCTGCCCGAGCGTCTGCTGGGCGGGCACCATCCCGGGCGGCGCGGTCCCCTGGCCGACCGCTGGACGGTGGCGCTCACCGGTGACACGGCGGCCCTTCCCGGAGTGCGCGAGCAGGAAGCGGAGACGCTGGCCCGGCCGCTGGAGGACTGGTTCAGGGCCGCCCACCAGCTCGACGGCCCGGTCAAGGTCTGCTTCCGTCTCGTCGAGCCCCTCCTGACCGAGGAGCACCCCGGGCAGGATGCGACCGCGGGCCAGGAGATGGCGGCCGAGCCCGCCGCGGCCCACGCCACCGCACCTCGCGGCCTGGCCGGAGCGGGCGCCGATCCCCCCGCGCAGGCAGAGACGACGGCCCCGCCGGACGCCGGAGGCTGGCGGGTGGAGTTCGCCCTCCAGTCGGCCGAGGATCCGAGCCTCTATCTGCCCGCTCCCCTGCTCTGGGCGGGCGAGACCATGCCCGGGCTGCCCGGCCGTCCCGACGAGGCCCTGCTGACCGGCCTCGGCCGGGCCGCCCGCCTCTACCCGAAGATCGACGACGCGCTCCGGCAGGCCCGGCCGGCGCACGTCGACCTCGACGTGCAGGGGGCCTTCCATTTCCTCCGCCATGCCGCGCCGCTCCTCCAGTCGGCCGGGTTCGGCGTGCAGCTGCCCGCGTGGGCGGGCCGCACCAGGCTCGGCCTGAAGCTCACCACGCGTTCCCGCTCCGGGCCGGGGGCCGCCGCCGCCCAGGGGTTCGGGCTGGCGCAGCTCGTCGACTTCCGGGCCGAGCTGGCCGTCGGCGACGAGACGATCGGCGAGGAGGAGCTGGCCGAGCTGGCCCGGCTCAAGGTGCCGCTGGTCCGGCTGCGCGGCCAGTGGGTCGAGCTGGACGCCCGGCAGCTCGGGGCAGCGCTGAAGGCGGTGGAGCGGCGCGGCTCGGGGCAGACGACGGTCGGCGAGATCATCCAGGAGGTGGTCCACGGCGGGGATGACGACCTTCCACTGGTCGCGGTGGACGCCGACGGCCTGCTCGGCGACCTGCTGTCCGGCGAGGCCGATCGCCGTCTCGAACCCGTCGCGACCCCGGCCGCCTTCCACGGCACGCTGCGGCCCTACCAGGAGCGCGGCCTGGCCTGGCTCACCTTCATGTCCCAAATCGGGCTTGGCGGCATCCTTGCGGACGACATGGGATTGGGCAAAACCGCCCAGACGCTGTCGCTTCTGACGAAAGAGCGTGAGTCGGGCGAGCCAGTAGAGGCGACGTTGCTGGTGTGCCCGATGTCGCTGCTCAGCAACTGGCAGAAGGAGGCCGCCCGTTTCGCGCCGTCGCTGGACGTCTATCTCCACCACGGCACGGCCCGTCTGCGCGGTGAGGAGCTGGCCGAGCGGGTCGCCGCCGCCGACCTCGTCCTCACGACGTACGGCACGGCGTTGCGCGACCGCGACGTCCTCGCCGGGTTCACCTGGGCCCGGGTCGTCTGCGACGAGGCCCAGGCCATCAAGAACGCCGCCGCCCGGCAGGCCCAGGCCGTGCGCTCGCTCCCGGCGCGGACGCGGCTGGCGCTGACCGGTACGCCGGTGGAGAACCACCTGGCGGAGCTGTGGTCGATCATGGAGTTCTGCAACCCCGGCCTGCTCGGATCCGCGAGGGTTTTCCGCGATCGCTATCAGGAGCCGATCGAACGGCGGGGCGACGAGGCGGCGACCGCCGCGCTCAGGCGGGTCACGGCCCCGTTCGTACTGCGGCGCCTCAAGACCGACAAGACGATCATCTCCGATCTGCCGGACAAGATGGAGATGAAGGTCTGGTGCACGCTCACCCCGGAGCAGGCGAGCCTCTACCAGGCGGTGGTCGAGGACATGATCGGCAGGATCGCCGGCAGCGAGGGCATCGAGCGGCGCGGGAACGTCCTGGCCGCGATGGCCAAGCTCAAGCAGGTCTGCAACCACCCGGCCCACCTGCTCAAGGACGGCTCCCGGCTGGCGGGCCGCTCGGGGAAGCTGGCCCGGCTGGAGGAGCTGGCCGAGGAGATCCTCAGCGAGGGCGACAAGGCGCTGGTCTTCACGCAGTACGCCGAGTTCGGCTCGATGCTGCAGCCCTACCTGGCGGCTCGTCTCGACCGTCCGGTGCTGTGGCTGCACGGAGGGCTGCCGAAGAAGACGCGCGACGCGCTGGTGGAGCGGTTCCAGACCGAGGACGAGCCGATGATCTTCCTCCTGTCGCTCAAGGCCGCCGGCACCGGGCTCAACCTCACCGCCGCCAACCACGTCGTGCACGTGGACCGGTGGTGGAACCCGGCCGTGGAGGACCAGGCCACCGACCGGGCGTTCCGCATCGGGCAGACCCGCGACGTGCAGGTCAGGAAGTTCATCTGCGCGGGGACTCTGGAGGAGCGGATCGACGAGATGATCGAGCGCAAGAAGGCCCTGGCCGGCAGCGTCGTCGGGACGGGCGAGGACTGGATCGCCGAGCTGTCCACGGCGGAGCTGCGCGAGCTGTTCCGCCTGTCCCCCGAGGCGGTGAGCTGAATGCCCGTCGGCCCGGACGGCTGGTTCGAGGCCGCGCGGCCCATCAGGGTCGAGGGCGGCATCAGGGCGCGCTCGAAGCGGGGGACGATCGGCGAGCAGTGGTGGTCGCGGCGGTTCGTCGACGTCCTGGAGCGCGTCTGCGACCCGGGCAGGCTGACCCGGGGCCGCGCCTACGCACGGCGCGGCCAGGTGCTCGATCTCGACCTCGGCCCCGGGCTGGCGAAGGCCCGGGTGCAGGGCTCCCGTCCGGAGCCGTACGACGTGCGCGTGCGGATCACGGCGTACGCCGCGGACGAGTGGGCGGGGCTGACCGCGGCGCTGGGCGCGCAGGCCCTGCACCGCGCGAAACTGCTCGCCGGAGAGATGCCGCCGGAGGTCGAGCAGGTCTTCGACGCGTGCGGGCTGCCGCTGTTCCCGGGCGAGCGCGGGCTGGACATGGACTGCTCCTGCCCCGACTGGGGATTCCCCTGCAAGCACCTGTCCGCGGTGCTCTACCTGCTGGCCGAGGCGTTCGACGAGGATCCGTTCCTGGTGCTGGCCTGGCGGGGCATGGCCAGGGACACCCTGCTCGACGCCCTCCGCCACATCGTCGGACAGGGTGGCGACCTCGGCCACGGTGGGCAGGTCGCCGGCGGGCCGGACCCAGGTGAGCCGGGGGACGGCGGCGCGACGCCGGAGCTTCTCGACGTGGCCGACGTCCCGTTCGCCGGGCGTCTCGGCGACTTCTACGAGCCGGGCGTCCCGGCGGCCCGTCTCGGCCCGCCGGCCGATCCCGGGTCGCCCCCCGACCTGCTGTTGCGCGCGCTGGACCCGCCGCCGGTCAAGGCCAGGCACATTCCGCTCCTCGACCTGCTGCGGCCCGCGTACCGGAGGTTCGCGGCCGAGGAAGACGAAGCGGCCGGATGAGGGCAAGCGGCCGGATGAGACGAGGCGGCCGAATGAGGATCAGGTGTCCTCGAAGCTCTGCGGGACCATGACCCGGACGCCGTTCGGGACGGTCCTGAGCACGAGCGGGGTGCACAGCCGCACCTCGCCGTCGATGTCGGCCGCCAGCGGCGGGTCGGTCTCCAGCAGCATCTCCTGGCCGGTCACGAACGGGCCGCCCGCGAGACTGGTCCACTTGCCGGTGGTCGCCCGTACGAGGGTCTCGCCGAGCAGCCGCAGCCGCTTGCCCGAGCCGAGCTGGTAGGCCACCAGCTTGCGGTTGTCGATGCTGACGTCCCTGGCGATCTGCCACCCACCGTGGAAGCGGCCGTTGGCGATGTTGAGCTGGTGGGTCAGCAGCTCGTGGCGTTTGCCGTCCACCGTGATGTAGGCGCGGAACGGCCGGTGCCGGGGCAGGATCGTGAGCGCGGTCAGCGGGTAGGCCGCACGGCCCAGCATCCGCTTGACCCACGGCTTCACGGTGCCCGCCACCTCGACCGAGACGCCGAAGCTCGCGAGGTTGGCGAAGGGCCGGTCGCCGCAGATCCCGAGGTCGATGTCGGCGACCTTGCCCTCGCCGAACACGCCGATCGCGCCCGCCAGGTCGAGCGGCAGCCCGAGGCTGCGGGCGAAGTTGTTGGTGGTGCCCAGCGGCAGCACGCCGAGTGCGACGTCGCGGCCGGCGACGTGCTTGATCGAGCTGCTCAGCGTGCCGTCGCCGCCGCCGACGACGAGCAGGTCGGGCCGCGGTTCGAGCGCCCGGGCGATGACGTCGCGCAGCCGGGCCGGGTCGGTCACCGGGTGGACGCCGGTGAGCCGGAAGTCCCGCTCCCGCAGCAGCCGCACCACCTCGGGGTAGCGGCGGCGGCCTCGCCGGGACTTGGTGTTGACGACGACGGCGGCCCTGCGCTCCCGATGGATGGCCGCGGTGTGATCCGCCTTGCTCCGCACGCTCACATGCTAGGGGCCGCAGGGCCCGGGCGCGCATGAGTGTGCCCGGCGGCCGTCCGGGCGGACGGCGGCCGGGCACGGGACCGCCGGGAGGCGAGGTCACCTCCCGGCGGTCACTGTCGGCGCGTCACTTCGCGCGGGCGCCTTCCCGCCGGCCGGTTCCGGCGGTCAGTTCTCTGCGGTTACTTCTCCGGTGGTCACTTCTTGGCCGGGGTGACCTGGACGATCGCGCCCAGGTTGGCCGGAAGCGGGCTGATCAGCTTGATCTGCACGCCGAGCTGCTTGCCCTCGTCGCCGGGGTTGCCGGTGCCGAGGATCGCGCCGCCGATGTCGGTGCCGTACAGCTCCTTCGCCGGGGTGCCGTCGGCGTTGACGACCCGGGTCGAGTACATCTGGTTGCCCTTGGACGGGACGACGGCCGAGGAGTCACGCTGGCGGTAGTAGAGGCTGCCGTCGCGGACCTCCAGGCCGGGGTACCAGCCCTTGGCGTCCGTGAACGTCGTGACCGCGGCCTGCTTGCCGAACGAGGTGCAGTACTCCGTGAACGGCTCGCCCTCGACGCACTCCTTGAACGGGTAGGTGCCGGCGAAGTTGAACGCCGCATTGGACGACTGCGGGCGGGACTGGAGGTTCTTCAGCGTGCTCGGGTCGTGCGCGGCCGCCGCACCCGTACGGCGCAGCGGGTCGAAGTGCGAGTCCACGATGAGCAGCTCGCCCTTCGGGCCCACCGACGGCAGGTCGAACGTGCGGCCCGAGACGTCGTTGTTGGCCACGGAGGTGTCGCGGTACCACACGAGCAGGCCGGGGGCGTTGTACTTGAGCTTCTCGACCTTCCAGGCGCCGTCGCGCAGCCAGGTCGAGTCGTAGGCGTACTCCAGGCCCTTGTCGAACCCGTCGAAGTTGCGCCACTCGGCCAGGTAGTACTGCGCCGCCTGCTCCTGGCCGGAGTGGATGACCCACCCGGCGCCGCTGCTGTCGGTGAAGGTGCCCTTGGTGGCCGTCCAGCCGTTGGCGCCGCCCTCGACGTCGTCGGTCCAGACCGCGGTGGCGCCGTTGTTCAGCGAGAAGTCGTCGTTGAACCAGCCGCGCTGCACGGACGCCGCGTCCGTGTTGTAGCGCAGGCGGATCTGGACGGACTTGCCCGCGAACGGCGCGAGGTCGACGTAGAGGTGGTGCCAGCCGCCGCTCTCACCGGTGAGGCCGTACTTCTTGTTGCCGTAGTCCTTCAGCCGGCCGTTGGGGTCGGTGTAGTCGTCGCCGGTGCTGGCGAGGCTGCCGTCCTCGTTGTAGATCTTCTGCTCGGTCCAGGTGGCGCCGCCGTCGGCGGAGACCTCGAAGAAGCCGAAGTCCCAGTCGGCCTCGATGCCCCAGTCGCTCCACCACCGGAACTTCACGTCCGTCCCGGCCGGGACGTCGACGGTCCTGCTCAGCTTGTTGTCGGCCCAGTCCTGGTCGCTGTTGGACCACCACAGGTTCGACCCGCTGTGCGGGGTGGACATGATGTTCAGCTTGTCCGGCAGGTTGATCCGGATGCCGTCCTCGGTGCCCTTCGGCGTGCGCGAGGTCTGGCCGACCGCGACGAGCTGCTTCTTGCCGCCCTGCTCGATGACCTTCGGGTTGGCCCAGCCGAGCACCCACTTGTCCCACAGGCCCATGTGGGTGGGCAGGGACTGGAAGATCGGCCCGGAGTGCGAGCCGCTCGACATCAGGTCCCAGAAGTCGACGTCGGAGTCACCCTCGCCGGTGGTGTCGTACAGGTCCGGCAGGCCGAGGTCGTGGCCGTACTCGTGGGCGAACACGCCCACGCCGGAGTCCTCGGGCTGGAGGATGTAGTTGGAGATCTTGGTGGTCGTGCCCGGGATGGTGTAGCCGCCGGCCACGTCGCTGGAGTGGGCCCACAGGGCGAACGTGCCCTCGTTGCCACCGCCGCCCGACTTGTCCTCACCGGCGTGGATCAGCACGAGGTGGTCGATGACGCCGTCGGGCTCGTCGAAGTTGCCGTCGCCGTCGGCGTCGGAGACGTCCTCCACGTCGTAGTCGGCCCACGGGAAGCTCGGGTTCGACTTGACCAGCGCGTCGACCGCGTCGACCGCGAGCTGGGCGGCGCCCCGCGGGTTGTCCGGGTGGCCGGTCATGTCCTGCGGGTAGGTGCCGCACTTGCCCGCGCCGTACCACGCCTCGGAATGCGGGACCTTGAGCCAGCCGACGGCCTCACCGGTGACGGTGTAGGCGCCCTTCGACATCTCCTCGTACATGTTCTTCATGGTCGAGCCGGAGATGTCGATGCCCTTCTTGCCGTCCCGGGGGTCCTTCAGGTCCGGACGGACCCGGGTCGTGATCCCCTTCGAGCTGTAGAGCATGTTGTTGTAGTGGGCGGTGTTGAAGTCGGCCACCCACATGGAGTTGTTGTCCTTGCCCCCGCCGGCGGCGGTCGCGGGGTTGGGGATCGTGTTGTGCAGCGGGCCGTTCAGCTTGGTGCCCGGAGGCTCGGTGACGCAGTCGTCGACGTCGTCGATCGTCTTCGGGTGCGACCAGCCGGAGAAGTCGTCGTTGGCCTGGTCGTTGAACTCGACCAGCAGCGTGAGGAGCTTGGCGGTCCGGGTCGTCTTCGCCTTCTTGTAGATGAAGTCGAAGGGGTTCTTGCCGGTCCTGATCGCCTGCTTCTCGTGCTTGGCCAGCACGCGCGCCGCGACGGGGTTGCCGCTGGCGAACTTGTGGTCGACGGCCCGCGCCAGGGCCGCGGTGCGCTGGGCGCCCTTGGCCGGGACCTTCTCCTCGGTCGTGGTGAAGTCGCCCTGCGCGCGCGGCGGCGCGTAGTTGATGTAGTGGTCCTTGGCGGAGGGCTGGTAGCCCGCCGTAGGAGCCGCAGCCGCCGCACCGGCCGCGGCCAGACCTCCTGCCGCCAGCCCGAGCGCGGGCACGATCGCGGCGAGACGCCGGATTCTTCTGGACAACGAGATCCCTTCCCGTCCGGGTTCCCCGGACACCCATGCACGGCGCGCCGGGATGAGCGCGCATGCGGGACCTTAAACGAGGGGGTAAAGGGCGGGTAAAGAGGCATCCGGCATGGTTGTCAAAATGTGATCTGTACCGAAAACCGTTAATAATTCCGGATGAGACCCGATACCGAACCGTGCCGTAAAGTCCTCACGTGAACGAGCTGACCTCCGCGCTCGCCGCGGCGCTGCCGGACGGGCGAGTCCTCACCGATCCCGACGTGGTCGACTCGTATGCCAGGGACCGCACGTTCGTGCGGCCCGGCCGGCCGCTCGGCGTGGTCCTCGCGCAGTCGCGCGACGACGTCGTGGCCACGATGCGCTGGGCGAGCGAGCACCGCGTGCCGGTGGTCCCGCGCGGCGCGGGCACCGGCCTCGCCGGCGGGGCGACGGCCGTGGACGGCTGCGTCGTCCTGTCCCTCGCACGGATGACCGCGATCCGTGAGCTGTCGCCGCAGGACGAGATCGCCGTCGTGGAGCCCGGCGTCATCACCGCCGACCTCGACCGGGCGGCCCGCGAGCACGGCCTGATGTACGCCCCCGACCCCTCGTCGTACGAGATCTCGACCATCGGCGGCAACCTGGCGACGAACGCGGGCGGCCTGCGGTGCGTGAAGTACGGCGTGACCCGCGACTCGGCGCTGGGCCTTGAGGTCGTGCTGGCGGACGGTCGGGTGCTGAACACCGGCCGCCGCACGATGAAGGGCGTGACCGGCTACGACCTGACCGGCCTGTTCGTCGGCTCGGAGGGCACGCTCGGTGTGATCACGGCCGCGACGCTGCGGCTGCGGCGGGCGCCGCGCGAGACGGCCACGGTCGCCGCCGAGTTCACCTCGCTGCGCGACGCCGCGGCGGCCGTGTCGGCGATCGTCGCCGCGGGCTGTCAGCCCTCGCTGCTCGAACTCATGGACCGCACGACGCTGCAGGCCATCGACGACTGGAAGAACATCGGGCTGGAGCCGTCCACCAGGGCGATGCTCATCGCCCAGGCGGAGGGCGCGGCGGACGAGATGGCCGCCCGGATGGCGGACCTGTGCGCGGCCGCCTCATTCGTCGCGGTCTCCTCCACCCCGGAGGAGGCGGCCGAGCTCATCGGCATCAGGCGCCTGGCCTACCAGGCCAAGGAACGGCTGGGCCAGTGCCTGGTCGAGGACGTGTGCGTGCCCCGGTCGGTGCTCCCCGAGATGATCACCAAGATCGAGGAGGTCGCGGTCCGGCACGGCGTCATGATCGCGACGGTCGCGCACGCGGGGGACGGCAACCTGCACCCGGTGTTCGTGTTCGACCGGGGCCTGGCCGAGCCACCGGAGGAGGTCTGGGCCGCGGCCGACGAGGTCTTCCGTGCCGCGCTCGGTCTCGGCGGCACGCTGACCGGCGAGCACGGCGTCGGCCTGCTGAAGAAGCGCTGGCTGAGCCTGGAGACCGGCCCGGTGGCGGCCGAACTGCACCAGGGCATCAAGCAGGTGTTCGACCCGCTCAACATCCTCAACCCCGGTAAGGCCATCTGACCACTGGTAGCGTTTGCCTCCATTGTCAAGATGTAGGGGTAATCGGGGGCAATGGTGGCATTAGAGGCTGGAGATCCGGACCGCCTGGGCCCGTTCACGCTCGTCGACCGGCTCGGGGAGGGTGGCCAGGGGGTCGTCTTCCTCGGGCGTGGCCCGGCGGGCGAGCAGGTCGCGGTCAAGTTGCTGCACACCCGGCTGACGGCCGATCCGGAGGCGCGGGAGCGGTTCCTGCGCGAGGTCGCGCTGGCGCAGCGGGTCGCGCCCTTCTGCACGGCCCCCGTCCTGTACGCCGATCTCGCGGGCAACCAGCCGTACATCGTCAGCGAGTTCGTGCCCGGGCCCTCGCTGCGGCAGCTCGTGGACCGGGAGGGGCCGCGCCGGGGCGCCGCGCTCGAACGGCTGGCCATCAGCACGGCAACGGCGCTGGCCGCCATCCACCGGGCGGGGATCACCCATCGCGACTTCAAGCCGGCCAACGTCCTGATGGGCCCCGAGGGTCCGGTCGTCATCGACTTCGGAGTGGCCAGGGCACCCGACTCGCCCCAGTCCACCGCGACGGGCGCGTCCATCGGCACCCCCGCCTACCTGGCCCCCGAAGTGCTCTCGGGCGGCACGGCGGGCGCCTCCGCCGACATGTTCGCCTGGGGCGTCACGATGGTGTTCGCCGCCACCGGCAGGCCCGCCTTCGGGGCGGACTCGATCCCCTCGGTGATCACGCGGATTCTGCAGGCGCCGCCCGACCTGGGCGATCTCGCGGCGCCCCTGCGGGACATCGTCGCCGCCTGCCTGTCGAAGGACCCCATGCCGCGTCCCTCGGCCGAGGACGTGGTCGCGCGGCTCACCGGGCAGCCCACCGTGCCCGTCCGGCCCGCCGCCGCACCGCAGCCGCAGGCGTCCGGGCCGGGGCCGCACGGGGCCGGCCCGCATGCCCCCATGCCGGGAGCACAGGGCGCCATGCCGGGAGCACAGGGCGCCGCACCGGTGTCCGGGCCGCATGCTCCGGGCCCGCACGCGCCCGCACCGGGGCCGCAGGGCGCCGGAGCACCTACGCCGCCCGCACAGCCCGTGCGGCGCGGGCCCGGCCCCGACGGGTCGCGGCCGCGGCGGCCGGTGCTGACGTGGACGGCGGCCGGGATCGGGGTGTCGGCCCTCGCGGCGGCGGCCTTCCTCGTGCCGACATGGGTGTCCGCCCAGCAGATCTCCGCGGAGGACACCCTCGGCCCCACCGCCTCGCCCAGGGTGACGGAGTCCCAGGACGCCGAGGTGCCCGTCCCGCAGCCGTCCGAGCCGATCATCCCCGAGCGGCACAAGGCCAGGAAACCATCGCCGAGCCCGGCTGCCCGGCTGCCCAGCCCGATCGCGAAACCGGCCGCCTCCCCCTCGCGCACCCGCCAGGCGCGGCCGTCGACCGGCAGGACGATCCCGGCCGAGGTCAAGCCCACAAGCGCGCACAGGGTCACGCCACCGGCGCAGTCCACACCGGCACCGGCCAAGACCACTCCGGCGCCGGTGAAGACCACCGCGGCGCCCAAGCCCAGCCCGACGGTCAAGCCGACCCCGGCGAAGACCACGGCGGCGCCCAAGCCCAACCCGTACACCGCCAAGGGCGTGTGCGGCGGCGGCTACGCCGTCGTCGACTCGCACTCCTACGGGCAGGCGACGACGTATCTGCTCTACAACGCGTCCAACGGCTACAACTGCGTGATCACGATGTCGAAGTACGTCGTGCCCGGGAAGATCAAGATGAGCGCCGTGCTCAAGGTCCAGAACGGCTCGTCGGGCAACGACTCCGGCTCCTACACGACCTACGCCGGGCCGCTCCGGCTGCCGGCCAAGGGCAAGTGCGTCATCTGGGGCGGCGGCTACGGCACCGCCGCCTGGACCAGCGGGTGGTCCCACTGCGGCTGACCACGTACGACCGCCCGTCCGGGAAGGTGTGGTAACGCGTACGAGAAGTGCGCCTCTTCCTTCGGCAGGCGGCGTCCCTGCCGATCTCCGTCACGCCCGTCATCCATCTGAGTGGGGACCTGAGTGGGACCCGGGGCGAGCGGACGGCCGGAGCGCCGGTGGCGGACTCGCCTCGTTGACGTGACGGCGGGCCAACCCTGAGGATCATCACGTGACAGAACTGGGTTCGGTGGTGCCATGACGGTGCTCGTGAGCCGGCTGGACACCTCCGGCGGCGACTACGGCGCCCGGCGCGAGGCCATGCTGGCGAAGCTCGCCGATCTCGAGGCCGAGCACGCGAAGGCCGTCGCCGGAGGCGGGCCGAAATACGTCGAACGGCACCGGGAGCGCGGCAAGCTGCTCCCCCGCGAGCGGATCGAGCTGCTCGTCGACCCCGACTCGCCGTTCCTGGAGCTGTCCCCGCTGGCGGCCTGGGGCACCGAGTATCCGGTCGGGGCGAGCGTCGTGACCGGCATCGGGGTGATCGAGGGCGTCGAGTGCGTCGTCACGGCCAGCGACCCGACCGTGCGCGGCGGCGCGTCCAACCCCTGGACGCTGCGCAAGACGCTGCGCGCCGCCGAGATCGCGCTGCGCAACCGCATGCCGTACGTGAACCTGGTGGAGTCGGGCGGCGCGGACCTGCCGTCGCAGAAGGACATCTTCATCCCCGGCGGCCAGGTCTTCCGCGACCTGACCCGGCTGTCGGCCGAGGGCGTCCCGACGATCGCGCTGGTCTTCGGCAACGCCACCGCGGGCGGCGCGTACGTGCCGGGCCTGAGCGACCACGTC
Organism: Microbispora sp. NPDC088329; assembly: GCF_040685655.1. NCBI lineage: Bacteria > Bacillati > Actinomycetota > Actinomycetes > Streptosporangiales > Streptosporangiaceae > Microbispora > Microbispora sp. NPDC088329. Next base: position 381,941 of record NZ_JBFBIP010000004.1, on the reverse strand, counting down.
GTCATGGTGCGGGAGCGGGCCAAGGTGTTCCTCGGCGGCCCGCCCCTGGTGAAGATGGCGACCGGGGAGGAGTCCGACGACGAGTCGCTGGGCGGCGCGCAGATGCACGCGCGGGTCTCCGGGCTGGCCGACCACCTCGCCGCCGACGAGTACGACGCGCTGCGCATCGGCCGCCGCATCGTGCGGCGGCTCGACTGGCGCAAGGCCGGGAACGCGCCAGTGGAGGGCTACGCGGCCCCGCTGTACGACGAGGACGAGTTGCTGGGCGTTGTGCCCGATGACCTGAAGGTCCCGTTCGACCCTCGCGAGGTCCTGGCCCGGGTGGTGGACGGCAGCGACTTCGACGAGTTCAAGCCGCTCTACGGGCCGAGCCTGGTCACCGGGTGGGCGAGTGTCCACGGCCACCCGGTCGGGGTCCTCGCCAACGCCGGCGGCGTGCTGTTCGGCGCGGAGTCGCAGAAGGCCGCCCAGTTCATCCAGCTCGCGAACCAGTCGCGTACGCCGCTGATCTTCCTGCAGAACACCACGGGGTACATGGTCGGCAGGGAGTACGAGCAGAGCGGCATCATCAAGCACGGCGCGCTGATGATCAACGCGGTGGCCAACTCGACCGTGCCGCACATCACGATCGTGATGGGCGCCTCCTACGGCGCGGGCAACTACGGCATGTGCGGACGGGCCTACGACCCCCGCTTCCTGTTCAGCTGGCCGAGCGCGAAGTCGGCGGTCATGGGGCCTGCCCAGCTCGCGGGCGTCATGTCGATCGTGGGCCGGGCCGCCGCGCAGGCGCGGGGACAGGTCTACGACGAGGAGGCCGACGTGGCGATGCGCGCGGCGGTCGAGGCGCAGATCGAGTCGGAGTCGGCCGCGTTCTTCCTGTCCGGCCGGCTGTACGACGACGGGGTCATCGACCCCCGCGACACCCGTACGGTGCTCGGGCTGTGCCTGTCCGCGGTGGCGGGAGCGCCCGACGCCGGCAGGCCCGGCTACGGCGTCTTCCGGATGTGACCGGCATGCTCATCGGCACCACGCGTACGCGGATCGACGGGGGTGAGGGGTCATGATCGGGCGGCTGCTGGTCGCGAACCGCGGGGAGATCGCCCGCCGGGTCTTCCGGACCTGCCGCGAGCTGGGGATCGAGACCGTCGCCGTCTTCTCCGACGCCGACGCGTCCGCCCCGCACACCGCCGAGGCCGACCAGGCCGTACGGCTGGGCGCCCCCCTGGCGTACCTCGACCGGGAGCGGATCGTCGAGGCGGCCCGCAGGTCGGGAGCCGACGCGGTCCATCCCGGCTACGGCTTCCTGTCGGAGAACGCCGCCTTCGCCCGCGCCGTGCTGGACGCCGGGCTGACCTGGATCGGCCCCTCCCCCGAGGCCGTCGCCGCGATGGGCAAGAAGATCGAGGCGAAGGCGCTGATGGAGGAGGCCGGGGTGCCGGTGCTGCCGACCATCCCGCTGTCCCCGGACGCGCCTGTGGAGATCACCTCGCCCGTGCTGGTCAAGGCGTCGGCGGGCGGCGGCGGGCGCGGCATGCGGGTGGTGCGCGATCCCTCCGATCTGGCCGGCGCCGTCGAGTCGGCCCGGCGGGAGGCGCTGTCGGCCTTCGGCGACGGCACGCTGTTCGCCGAGCCGCTGCTGGAGGGCGCCCGCCACATCGAGGTGCAGATCCTCGCCGACGCCCACGGCACGGTCTGGGCGCTGGGCGAGCGCGAGTGCTCGATCCAGCGCCGCCACCAGAAGGTGATCGAGGAGGCCCCCTCCCCCGCGGTCACCCCCGAGCTGCGCCGCGACCTGAGCGAGGCGGCGATCCGGGCCGCCCGCGCGATCGGCTACCAGGGCGCCGGGACCGTCGAGTTCCTGCTGTCGGACGAGGGTTTCTTCTTCCTGGAGATGAACACCCGCCTCCAGGTGGAGCACCCGGTCACCGAGTGCGTCTACGGCGTCGACCTGGTCCGGCTGCAGATCGAGGTGGCCGAGGGCGCCCATCTCGCCGCGCTGCCGCCGAGCCCGGTCGGGCACGCGATCGAGGCCCGCCTCTACGCGGAGGACTCCGAGGGCCGCCCGCAGAGCGGTGTGCTGCATCGCTTCGAGATCCCCGGCGTGGACGGCGAGTTCGGACTCGGGGCACGGCTGCGGCTCGACTCCGGGGTGGTCTCCGGCAGCGAGGTGGGCGTTCACTACGACCCCATGCTCGCCAAGGTCGTCTCGTACGGCCGGGACCGGGCGGAGGCGGCCCGGCGGCTGGCGGACGCGCTCGCGCGGGCGCGGATCCACGGGCTGACGACCAACCGCGACCTGCTCGTGGGAGTGCTGCGGCACCCGGACTTCCTGTCCGGGGCGCTCGACACCGGCTTCCTCGACCGGCATGCCGCTCCGGCACCGCTCGCCGGGCCCGGGGCCGTACGGCTGTCCGCGCTCGCGGCGGCGCTCGCCGGGGCGGCGGCCAACCGCTCCGGCGCCCTGCGCGGAGGGGTGCTGGGCGGACTGCCGAGCGGCTGGCGCAACGTTCCCTCCCAGCCGCAGCGCACGGCGTTCCGCACGGAGGACGGCGGACACATGGAGATCGCTTACCGGCTGACCAGGGACGGTCTGCGGGCCGAGGGCTTCGAGGACGTCACGCTCGTAGCGGCGGAACCGGGCCGGGTGGTGCTGGAGACGGCGGGGCTGCGGCGGGCCTTCGAGGTGGCCGCGTACCCGGGCCCCGACGGCCGGCGGCTCGTGCATGTCGACTCTCCGCTCGGTCCGGTGCGGCTCATCCCGGTCGAGCGGCTGCCCGGACCGGCCGCGATCGCGACGCCCGGAGCACTGCCCGCCCCGATGCCGGGTACGGTCCTGCGTGTCGAGGTCAAGCCCGGCGACCTGGTCGAGGCCGGGCAGCCGGTGGTGGTCCTGGAGGCGATGAAGATGGAGCACACGCTCGTGTCCCCCGCCTCGGGCACGGTGGCCGCGCTGCACGTGACGCCGGGCGCGCAGGTCGAGGCGGGCGTGCCGCTCGCCGTGATCGAGCCGTCGCCGCCGCGGGGACCCGGCGGCGTCGCGCACCCGGATGGCCCCGAGCCCCGGGCGGGAGCCGATGCGGCGACCGATGCGGCGGCCGATGCGGCGGCCGGAACACGGGCCGAGACGGAGGCCGGTGCGGCGGGCACGGTGAGCGACACGGCGACCGGCGCGGATCCGGGCGAGGAGGCGGAGTGACCACGAGCACACCCCAGGAGATCCTGGTACGCCGGGAGCAGGCGGGCGGCGTGGCCACGATCACACTCGACTCGCCGCACAACCGCAACGCGTTGTCGTCCCGGCTGCTGGGGCAACTCGACGAGGCCCTGTCATGGGCGCTGGACGAGGACGCCGTCCGGGTGATCGTGCTGACCGGCACGGGACCGGTGTTCTGCGCGGGCGCCGACCTGAAGGAGCAGCGCGCCGGCGGGGCGCCGGTCACCGCGTCGTTCCCCGGCATCATGCTGCGGATCTGGGAGAGCCCGAAACCGGTCGTGTGCCGCCTGAACGGCACGGCCCGGGCGGGCGGCCTCGGCCTGGTGGCGGCCTGCGACTTCGCCGTCGCCCCGGTGACCGCGTCGTTCGCCTTCACCGAGGTGCGGCTCGGGGTGGTCCCCGCCATGATCGCGGTCACCTGTCTGCGCCGCCTGGAGCCGCGGGCGGCGGGTGAATACCTCCTCACCGGCGAGGTCTTCAGCGCCGGGCGCGCGGTCGAGATCGGCCTGCTGACCCGGGCCGTCCCGCAGGAGGACCTCGACGCGACCGTGGCGCACTACACCGGCATGCTGCTGCGCGGCGGCCCCGAGGCGCTGGCGATCACCAAGCGTCTCGTACGGGAGGTGCCGTTGCTGCCGGTCGAGGAGGGGTTGCGCGCCATGGCCGCCCTGTCGGCCGAACGCTTCACCTCCGAGGAGGGGCAGGAGGGCATCCGGGCGTTCGCGGAGAAACGGCCCGCCGCCTGGGTCCCGGCCGAGCCTCAGACGGACTCCGCGGACGTTGCTCCCCCACAGGCGGCGGGGGCCCGCGGGAGGGGCGAGAGCGCGTCCCGGACGAGCCCGGGGAACGCCGAGCCGCGGCGGCCCGGCGGCACGTCCGCGGCCGGAGACGCCGGGCGATGACGGCGCGGGCCGGGCGGCCGGGACCGGTGCGCGTCGCGAACTGCGGCGGCTTCTACGGCGACCGGCTGTCGGCCGCCCGGGAGATGGTCGAGGGTGGGCCGATCGACGTGCTGACCGGCGACTGGCTGGCCGAGCTCACCATGTCGATCCTCGCGGGCAACCGGCTCAGGGGCCGCCCCGGCTACGCCCGGACGTTTCTCACCCAGATGGAGCAGGTCCTCGGCACCTGCCTCGACCGGGGCATCAGAGTCGTCGCCAACGCGGGCGGCCTCGATCCCGCCGGTTGCGCGGAGGCCGTCGCGGCCCTGGCCGACCGGCTCGGGCTGCGCGCGGCCGTCGCCCACGTCACCGGCGACGACCTCATGCCGCTCGCCGCGCCGCCGGTCAACGCCGACACCGGCGAGACGCTCACGGCGACCCCGCTGACCGCCAACGCCTACCTCGGCGGCCGGCCCATCGCCGTGGCCCTGGAGCACGGCGCGGACGTCGTGGTCACCGGACGGGTCACCGACGCGGCGCTGGTGACCGGGCCCGGCATGTGGTGGTTCGGCTGGGAACCCGCCGACCTCGATCCGCTGGCCGGATCCGTCGTGGCCGGGCACGTGATCGAGTGCGGCTGCCAGGCGACCGGCGGCAACTACGCCTTCTTCGAGGAGGTGCCGGATCTCGCCCACTGCGGCTTCCCCGTCGCCGAGCTGTACGCCGACGGATCGAGCGTGATCACCAAGCACCCCGGCACAGGTGGCCTGGTCTCGACCGAGACCGTGACCGCGCAGCTGCTGTACGAGATCGCCTCGCCGCGCTACCTCGGACCGGACGTGACCGCCCGGTTCGACACCATCCGGCTGGAGCAGGAGGGCCCCGACCGGGTGAGGATCACCGGCGTGCGCGGTGAACCCCCGCCGGACAGGCTGAAGGTCGCTGTCACCTACCTCGGCGGCCACCGCAACACGATGACGCTCGTGCTCACCGGCCTCGATCTCGCCGCCAAGGCCCGGATCGCGCAGGAGGCGATCTGGGCCCGCGTCCCGCGCGAGTCGTTCGAGCAGGTCCACGTGGAGCTGACCCCCCTCGGCGTGAGCGGCACGGACACGGGTGGGACCGCGCTGCTGCGGATCACGGTCATGGATCCCGATCCGCGCATGGCGGGGCGGGCGTTCTCCTCCGCGGTCGTGGAGACCGGCCTGGCGAGCTACCCCGGCTTCTACGGCCTGACGCCGCCCGGCGACGCCTCCCCGTACGGCGTCTACTGGCCCTCGTCGGCCGACACGGAGGCCGTGCTCCCGGTGGTGACCATGGGCGGGCTCCGCGTCGAGGTGCCGCACACCCCGCCCCGTCCGGTGCTGGGCGAGCAGGCGGGCGGGCCGCCGCCCGGCGACGCCGCCGGCGCCGCGATCCCGCCGTACACGGGGGATCTCGCGGCCGGGCCGGTCGCGCCGCTCGGCACGGTCGTCGGCGCCCGCTCGGGCGACAAGGGCGGCGACGCCAACCTCGGCGTCTGGGTGCGCGATCCCGCCCGGTATCCGTGGCTCGCGGCGTTCCTGACCGTCGACCGGCTGAAACGGCTGCTGCCGGAGGTCGCCCTCGTGCGGGTCGAGCGGTTCGCGCTGCCGAACCTGTACGCGCTGAATTTCGTCGTCCACGGGCTGCTGGGCCGGGGCGTTGCGGCCAGCCCGCTGCTCGACGCCCAGGCGAAGGCCCTTGGAGAGCGTCTTCGCGCCGTGTGCGTGCCCGTCCCCGCTTGACTAGGATTGCGCGCGATCGCCGCGAATCGGGGGAGAAGGACATGCGGTTGCGCTTTCTCGGCTCCACCTCCGAGGCGGGGGCCTGTCCCTCCCTCTACGAGACCGACCGCGGCACCATCGTCGTCCAGGGCCTGGAGGTCGTGGACCGGCAGGCACGTGGCGACCTGCGCCACGTACTCGACGGGGAGACCGCGGTCGAGGTGCCGAGGGAGCTCCTCGTCGAGATCGCCCGGCGGGTCCTGCCCGATCACGGTTGAGGGCCGCCGTATGGCATGATCCGGCGTGCCGGGTCTACCGTGGACCGCACCACAACCGGAGGTGTGAGTGAGCGGTTTCCATCAGGCCCGGATGGACCTGGGAGCCCAGCTACGCCGGTTGCGGGAGAACGCCCGCCTGTCCGGGAAGGACCTCGCCGAGCGGCTGCGCTGGCAGCCGTCGAAGGTCTCGCGCATCGAGAACGCCCGCCAGACCGTCACCGAGGACGACGTGGCCCTGTGGGGGAAGGCGGTGGAGGCCGACCCCGGCACGATCGACGGCCTGATGCGGCAGGCGGCCGGGCTGCTGGAACGGCACGACTCCTGGCGGCAGCGGCACAGGAACGGCCTCGCCGCGCTACAGGAGGACGTTCGCGACCTGGAGGCGCGCACCCGGCTGGTCCGGGCCTTCGAGCCGGGTGTGGTGATCGGCCTGCTGCAGACCACCGAGTACGCCAGGCACATCTTCGGCAAGGTCAGGCGGGTGCATGAGACCACCGACGACGTGGACGACGCGATCAGGGTCCGCATGCGGCGCCAGGAGATCCTGTACGACCCGGCGAGGCGGTTCCGGTTCGTCATGCCGGAGGCGGTGCTGCGTTACCGGCTCGCGCCCCCGGATGTGATGCGCGGCCAGCTCGACCGGCTGATCGCGGTGACCACGCTGCCGAACGTGGAGTTCGGGCTGCTGCCGTTCGAGGCGCAGTTGCCGTCCGCCTTGATGAACTCGTTCTGGATCTACGACGACTGCGTGGTCGGGGTGGCGACCAGGACCAGGGACCTGCTGCTGCGCGACGCCGAGGACGTCGCCTTCTACGCGCAGGCGTTCGAGGAGTTCTGCGAGGTGGCGGCCTTCCACGACGACGCGAGGGCGCTGATCGTGCGTGCCCTCGACGACTACGCCCGGCCGCCGCGCTGACGACGGGCGGAGGGGTCCCACCGCCCCTGTGTCCCGTTCACGTCACATCGGCGGCGGGTTCACCGCTCGCGGCATGGGGATCCACCGCCCGATCACCGGCGCCGTACAACACGAAGCCGGCCCAGCAGTACGGGTCCGGGTACCGATCACGGAGGTCACGCTGCGCGAGGCGCAGCGCGTTCAGGGGCGCGATTCCCTCGGCGAGACGGGCGTAGAAGGTCTCCATCAACCGGCGTCCGAGTGAGTCGTGCACCTTCCACAAGCTGAGCACGACCGCACGCGCCCCGGCGACCGTGAAGGCATGCGCGAGGTTGAGCACTCCCTCGCCGGGTTCGACTAGTCCCCGGCCGGTGTCACACGCCGACAGAACGACCAGTCGCGTGTCACGCAGGTCCAACCCCACGATGTCCTCACCGGTGACGATCCCGGGCGGCGCGTCCGCGATCGCCGTGTTGGCACCCGCCAGGGCGAGGCCGCAGCGGAGCAGTGGCCGGGGCACCGCGCGCCACGGGATCCGCGTTTCCGGGTCGAGCGTGGCCGCGAGGTCGAGCGCCCATTCGGGATCGGGGTCGGGAAGGAAGAAACCGTGCGTGGCCAGATGAACGACACGCGGTGCGCGCACCGCGGCCAGGGCGTCGCGATCGGCCGCGGCCCCCACACGCAACTCGCCGCCCAGCAGCCGGGCGACCGTCTCGCCCTCCTCCCTGGTCCCGGGCAGCGGTGGAAAGCCCTCGGGGAACGCCTGGCTCAACCCCCGCCACTCCGACAGGTCCTCCCCCTCGATGGGGCCGAAGTCCGGGTCGGCCATCACCAGCGCCCTGGAACCCTCACCCCGCTCCCTGTCGAACGTCAGCACGTCACGGCCCGTGCTCAGGTAGCTCAGCGACAGGTTCTCGGCGAGCGCCCGGCCGTCCTCCCCCGGTAGAAGCTCCCAGGGGATCAGCCCCAGATCGCCGTCCGGCGCGATGTGCAGGTGTCGCAGGGCCGGTCCCCCCGCCTCGTCGATCGCGGCCAGTAGCGGTTCGACGAGGACGGCACCCAGATCTGCCATGGGACGCGGGTCGAGCGGCAGCGGCGGTTCATGACGTCCCGCCACTGCCACGTTCTCCTGCCAGCGGCCTACCTCCGCGTCGATGTCCGCGGCGCGGCCCAGCCGCACGAGGCGGACGGCGTCGTTCGCGGCGAGGAAGCCGATGTACTCCGCCTCGCCCACATCCCGGCTCACCCCTCTCGTCAGGTCGAAGGGCACCCACTGGAAGACCTCCAGCAAGGCGGTTCCCGGTGCGAGCGCGGCGAGGATCCGCTCGGGAGTGGCCCGCAGGGCGTGCAGGTGCAGTGCCTGTTGCGGCACGGCGTCGGCGAGCGCGGACTCCAGTGCCTCCTGCCGGTCGAGCAACCGCGACAGCTGCGTCAGCTCGGCCCCGTCCGGATGGCTCGTCATCAGCTGGAGCAACTGGGCCGAGAGCTGGACGAACTCCGCGAGCGTGCCGCTGTCTCGGGCATTCCCCACAAGTGCGGTGAAACCTTCCCGTGAAGCCCCCTTCCTCCCCGAGACCGCCGCGAAGGCCGTCCGGATGGCCGACCCGGCCAGGTGATCGGGAGCGGACAGTGCCAGCGACACCTCGATCTGCAGGGTTTGCGCGAGGCGGTCGAGGATCGCCCTACGAACGCCCTGGCCGCCCGCGCCGAACGCGGTCCACTGGATGTGGTTTTCCGCCTCGATCGCGGTCGCCGCCAGTCCGAGGGCCTGCTCGTGATCACCCGCGTCGGCGAGCAGGCAGGCCCTCAGCACCTGTGTTGTGGCTGTGTGCAGATGGCTGGGACCGAAGACGGACACCATGGCGGGCAGCAACGCGTCTGCTCGCGACCGCGCGGCGGGCAGCTCACCCCCCTTGTATTCCAGCAGCGCCAGGTTGTACTCGGCCAGCACCCCCGCGGCAGTGGCGTTGCCGCCCTTGGGGAGTTCTCCGGCGAGCCGGCTGAGCAGGCGCCGGGCATCGGCGTGATGGCCCAGATCCGCGGCTATCGCGGCCCGGTTGAGCCTGACCGACACGCGTTCGATGTGGTCGGGGGGCACCTTGGTCGTCCAGAACTCCTCCACCTGCTCAAGGAGAGCCAGCGCCCCCTCGGTGTCGCCCACCCTGCGCTTGATGACCGCGGCGGCGACGTGCAGCCGGGCCAACGCGGGACCTCGGACAGCCGGCATGCGCGCGGCGGCCGCCAGGCCCTCCTGCGCCAGTTCGTGTGCGCGGTCCCAGTCGCCCATGTCGCGGTGCACCAAAGCGATGTCCACGGTGATCTGCGGAAGGATCACCTGGTCGCGCTCGCGCAGCAGTTCACCCAGCGCGTACGCCTCCTGGTAGCGCCGCAGGGCTTGTCGTGGCTGCCCTGTCTCCGCGTAAGCGGCGGCGAGAGCGCCCAGCAGCATGACGTGGATCATGCTCGGCGCCGCCGGATCCGCGTCCTTCGAGATTCGCTCCACCCCTGCGGTGAGCGTGGCCAGCGCCTGCGCCGGGTCGCCGCGCAGGTGCTCCAGATTGGCGCGCAGCATCGATATCGAGGCGTGAATCGCCGCGTCCGACTCGCCCGCCAACTCGAACGCCCGGTCGATCGCCCGCTGCGCGGCTTCGAGGTCCCCGGCGACGGTGTGGACCCCACTCAGGCCCGCCAGAGCCATCGCCTTGTCGGCGGTGCTCTCCGCCAGCGCGTAGGCCTTGCCCGCGGCCCGAGCGGCAGCGGGAAAGTTCCCGTCGAGAATGAACCCCTGCGTGCGTTTCATCGTGGAGAAATAGCGAAATCTACGGGTTGTCAGCCGCAAACGGCGGAACATCACTCACCTCCTCGTACGGCGGGAGCACCGTCACCAGGTCCGACACCGGAGACGTGGCCGGATCCGCCGAACGCGCAGTGACGCGGTAACAGCCCGCCCGCAGGCCGGGGATCACCCAGGAGTCACCCCCCTCCCTTCGGCAGACGGGCCCGTCACCTGCGAGCGGCTCCACCGACAGCCGCAGGTCCGCCGCGGGTCTGGCGGTCGCCCGGACCACCAGCGGCTCGTCCGCGACGATCACATCCGGGCAGTCGAGCGTCAGGGCCCCGGCGACGGAGGCAGCAGGGTCCCGGTAGCCCGCCAGCCCCCAATCCTCCGCGAGCGCCCGCAACGCGCCGACGACATGCTGGGCGGCCGGGTCGGCGCCGGCGAGGGAGGAGTGCTTACCAGCGACGAAAAGCGATGACAACGGACGATCCCATTCGATCGGATACGCACTGGGACGGGGTACGGTCCCGTCCCCGTGGACGGGTATCACCTGGGGCGTCAGGGTCCGACCGGGCGTGAGAGTGAAGGCGCCGATGGTCGGCTGGTGGCCTCCGACCACCGCGTTGAGGTACAGCTCGTACTTCTCCCGCTCGGCGTTGGCCCGGGCTGCGGCCTCGATCTCGTAGAGAAAAGCGGCGCCCTCCTTGACCTTTCCCCGCGGCAGGCCCTCGAGGCCGTCGAGCTCCGCGAGCCGCAGTTTCCTGTCGCCGTCGGCGACGCACGGATAGACAGGCAGCAGTTGGTACGCCGAAGGCATCGCTCGCACGGTTCGCGTCAGCCACTGCGCCCAGCCGAGATGAGCGATTCCCGAGCTCAGGACGTGTGCCGCTTTCGGAGCGCCCCGGTGCGGCGTACCGATCGTGATCACGGCTCTCGTCGAGGTCCACAGGCCGAGCTTCTCGACCGCGTATCTGGCGACGAGGCCGCCCATGGAATGGGCCACGAAAACGAGCCGCGCTTGCTCATTGCCCGAGTCAGCCCGCCACGTGTGCAGCCATCGCTGTGCCTTCTCCACTAATCCGGCGGCGCTGATGCGGTTGTCCCTGCGCCAGTCGTAGGGAAATTCGTGATAGTTCCGCCCGGGCAGCAGGCCCAGGCCACGGCGCAGCAGGCCGCCGAGTTTGCCATAGAAGTCGACGGACAAGAACCCGGGGAGAACGCCGATTCCCCTGATGACACGCGTGGCGACGACCCCGTCGCCGGCCTGCGGCGCCGCCAGGGCCGGCAGGCCGCGCAGCATTGTGAAGGGATTTCCGCTCCAGATCTCGCGGTGCCGATCGGCGAGAGCGCTTCCCGCGATGCCGGGCACGAAGACCACGACATCCGGATGGCCCGTCATCGTGCCCTCGACCGCAAGCACGCGTTCCGGGCGCGCCCGGCTTCGCATGCCCCAGCCGGAATGTCAGCGCTTCGTTCCCGGCCCGTACGGCGCCGCGGCGTACGGTGCCGCCGCCGCTTGACGCCCTTCCCGCTGTCGGCATCCACTGCTCTGCCCTCCTCTTCGGGAGTTCGGCAGAGCACTCCTGATCGTTTCAGCGGGAGACCGCGACTGTCATCGGCCGGATCTCGGGCCGCCTCGTCACCAGGCGGTCTCCGGGTATGGACGGCGGTCTCGCGGGTGCGGCGATCGTGGATCTTGGCATGCCTGAGTTCCGCCTGGCTGGAGACGAATCAGCACCCGCGAGCGGATCGAGCCGGACCGTCGTGCGGCTCGATCCGCCCGCGGCGGCTTTCTCACGCACCCAGGACGGTCTGCAGGTCCATGACGTGGTCCTGCGTCTGCTGGAGCAGTGGGCGCAGCGCCTCGGCCACGTCGCTCAGGCCGAGCTCCTGGGCCTGCTCCACACGCTCGCGGTAGCGGCGCAACTGCTCCTGCTCCAACTCCAGGTCGAGCCGGAGGGCGTCGGCGCTGTCCGTCGCCACCGGCACCTCGGGAACGCGGACGCTCGGGACACCGCCGAGGAAGTCGATCTGCTCGGCCAGTGTGCTCGCGTGGTTGAGTTCCTGGCCGAGGTGCTGCTTGAGCTCCTCGATGATCGACAGATACTGCGCGCCCTTGATCGTGGCCGCGTGCTGCACATATTGCACGATCGAGCGGTACTCGCTCTCCAGGTCCTCATTGAGCAGGGCGATGAAGCCCTCGGTGTCCATGGGAGTCCTTTCGTGGGTCGGCTCGGAAGGCCCATCACGTACCCGCTCAGGAGGCGGCCGAACGCCGTCAGCCGAGCTTGTAGAGCACCGAGCCGCCATCCGTGCCGCCGTACTCCGCGGCCTCGACCTGCGTGCCGTGCGCCTTCACCCATGCGGTGACGTCCGCGTTCGCGCCCCGGGAGGGCCCGAATCCGCCGTCGCCGATCAAGATGTACTTGAGCTTCCCCCCGGCCACGTGGCTCTGCAGCTTCTCGACCGTCATCGCCGGGTCGGAGCCGGTGAACCCGCCCATCGCGATGACCGGCTCGCCGGTGGACAGGATGAGCGACGACGCGCTCTGCGCGCTGTCCACGGCCACCAGCCAGGTGGCGCTCCCCTTGTTCCGCTTCAGGTATGCCGCCATCGCGGCGTCCACCCGTCCGCCGGGCCCGCGCATTCCGCCCGGTCCGCCGCGGCCGAACGGTCCTCCCACGCCCTGGGAGGGCCCCGCCGTGGGGTTGGTGCCGTTCACCGCCGCGCCCAGCGGCGTCACCGCGTACGCCGCCGGACCGGCCAGCCCGGCCGCGACCGCGGCGGCCAGCGCTACCGCCGTGATCCGCGCGGCCGCCCGGCCCCCGCGCCCGGCCGGGCCGATGCGTCCCGCGTCCCATGCCGTGGCGGCGCGTGTCGCGGAGACGAGCGCCGCGACCGCCAGGGCGAGCACCGCGACCGCCGTGCCGCCCGCGACGGCCCAGGCGAGCCACGGCACGAACTCCGGCGTACGGCGCAGCACGACGAACGACCAGGCCCCGGTCACGCCGATCGCGCCTGCCAGGATCAGCCGCCAGGTTGCCGAGGCACGCGCCGCCCGCCACATCAGCACGCCGCCGATGCCGGTCAGCGCGGCGATCGCGGGCGCCATCGCGGTCGTGTAGTACGGATGGAAGGTGCCGCTGGAGAAACTGAAGACGGCGTAGTGCACGACCAGCCAGCCGCCCCACAGCAGCAGCGAGGCACGCACCGTGCCTTTCGCGGTGTTCCCCGCCGTGTCCCTCGCCGCCTCCGTCACCGCGTCCCTCTCCGCGTCCCTCTCCGCGTCCGTCGCAGCACCCCTCGCCTGGCCGAAGGCCGGCCTGGCCACCAGGACGAGACCGCAGACGAGGGCGACGGCGGCGAACGGGAGCAGCCAGGAGATCTGCCCGGCCATGACGTCGTTGAACAGCCTGCCCGCGCCTGACGCGCCGCCGAAGCCCCCGCCACCACCGAAGCCGCCACCCGCGCCACCGCCGGGCGCGCCGCCCATGCCGCCGCCGAAGGCCGGCGTCATGCCTTCTCGAACGCCGGCGGGAAGCCGTCCCGGGCCGCCGCCGTTGCCCGCGCCGCCGAAGATCCGCCCCAGCCCGTTGTAACCGATCACAAGGTCCCAGACGGTGTTGTCCGTGCTGCCGCCGATGTACGGCCGCGAGGACGCGGGCCACCGGTCGACCACGACCATCCACCACGCGCTGGACACCACGAGGACCGCCCCGGCGGCCGCCAGGCGCCCGATCCGGCGTACGAACGACCCCGGCGCGGCCTGAAGATAGATGAGCGCGAACGCCGGCAGCACGAGGTACGCCTGAAGCATCTTGGTGTTGAAGGCGAGGCCCACCAGTGCGGCGGTGACCAGCAGCGTGCGCAGCCTCCCGGTGCGGATCGCCTCCAGGCAGCACCAAGCGGCGGCGACCAGCAGCGGCACCAGGACGGTGTCCGGGTTGTTGTCCCTGTTGATGGCCACGGTGATGGGGGTCAGCGTCATGACGAGCGCGGCCAGCAGGGCCGCCGCCCCGGCCACACGGGTGCCGAGCCCGCGCAGCGCCCGCCGTACGGCGGAGTGCACCAGGGCGACCGACGCGACCCCGGCCGCCGCCTGCGGCAGCAGCATGCTCCACGTGCCGAACCCGAAGATCCGGGCCGACAGGCCCATCACCCACAGCGCGAGGGGCGGCTTGTCGACCGTGATGTACGACCCGGCGTCCAGCGCGCCGAAGAAGAACGCCTTCCAGCTCTTCGTGCCGGAGTAGATCGCGGCGGCGTAGTAGTCGTTGGCGTACCCGTTGCGGCCGAGCGCCCAGGTGTAGAGCACGGCGGCGAGGGCGAGGACGGCCCACATCCCCCAGCGCGGGAGCGGGGCCACGCGATCCGCCGTGGCCCGATGGCCGGCCGGGGCCGCGGAGGCGAGGAGGGTCATCGGGAGTCCTTCCGGGGCGCGAAGACCCAGGAGCGCAGGAGCAGGAAACGCAGCAGGGTGGCCAGGCCGTTCGCGACGACGACGGCGGCGAGCTCGGCCGCGCGCGGTGCGCCGGCGGGGAGCACGGACAGGCCGGCCGTGGTCAGCGCGAGCCCGGCGACGAAGGCGGCGAGCCCGCCGAGGTGGTGTCGCAGGGCCCCCGCCCGGCCGCGTACGCCGAAGGTGAAGCGGCGGTTGGCCGCGGTGTTGGCGACGGCGGTGACGAACAACGCGACGGCGTTGGCCGCCACCGGCGGCAGCACCGAGCGCAGCATCCAGAACAGCGCCAGATGCGCCAGCGTGCTGATCGCGCCGACCACCGCGAAGACGGGGATCTGCGTGCGCACCGACGTCCGGGACGGCGGCGCGGCGGGGGCCGCGAGGCTCCCCCGGGCGACCCGCCACATGCCCTTCAGATCGTCGACCGCCGTCCGGACGATGTCCACCCGGCTGTCGGGGTCGTCCACCCAGTCGACCGGCACCTCGTGGATGCGCAGCCCGTGCTGCTCGGCCAGCAGCAGCAGCTCGGTGTCGAAGAACCACGCCTCGTCCTTGACGGCGGGCAGCAGGGCCTGCACGACCTCGGTGCGCGCCGCCTTGAACCCGCATTGCGCGTCGGAGAAGCGGGCCCCCATGAGCGAGCGCAGCAGCATGTTGTAGGACCTGGAGACGATCTCCCGCTTGGGGCCGCGCACCACGTTGGACCACGGGGACAGGCGGGTCCCGATCGCCAGGTCGCTGTGACCGGTCATCAGCGGCGCGATCAGCGGGAGGAACGCGTCCAGGTCGGTCGACAGGTCGACGTCCATGTAGCCGACCACGTCGGCGTCGCTGGCCTCCCACACCCGCCGCAGCGCCCGGCCCCGGCCCTTCTGGTCGAGGTGGACCGCCCGCACTCCCGGCAGCTCACGGGCCAGCCGCCGGGCGATCGTCCATGTGCCGTCCGTGCTGGCGTTGTCCGCGATCGTGACGCGGAAGCCGTACGGGAAGTCGCCGTTCAGGTAGGCGTGCAGCCGCCGCACGCTCGCGGCCAGAACGCGCTCCTCGTTGTACACGGGGACGACGACCTCGACCAGGCGTGTCCTGCGGGACGTCCCCACCGCCGACCCGGAAACCATCGTCATGCTCATGGGCCCACGCTCGCGGGCCGGAATGGGACGGCTCTGAGGCGTTCATTAACTCCGGATGAGAACGCCCCCGAGAGGCTCCGGTCAGACGATCGGGGGGCGGCCCGCGCGGGCGAGGCGCGCCACGGTGCTCCAGGACATGGGGCGTCGCTGCCCGTGCCCGCCCTTCAGGCCCTCCCGCAGGCCCCGGAACCAGACGGCGAGGTTCGCCCGGGAGCGGATCCTGGCGACGCTGATGACCGTCCAGACGGCCAGGTAGAGGGGGACGAGCGGGGCGGGCAGCCGGCGGTAGGCGAGCCACACCCTGTTGCGGGCGACGAGCCGGTAGAAGGGGGCGTGCCTCGCGGGGTCGGTCGCGGGGTGGTGGATGACGATGTCCGGCGCGTAGTAACCGATGCGTCCGAGGTCCCACAGCCGCCAGCTCAGGTCGATGCCCTCGTGGAAGAGGAAGAAGTGACCCGGCCATCCCCCGGCCTGCTCGTAGTCGGCACGGCGGATGAGGACGACGCCTTCGGCCATGACCGTCACGATGCCCGCCCGTGTGGCCGTGCCTGCGCGCAAACGCGGCACCCAGCGGCGCAGCGTCACACCGGTGCCGGGGTCGGCGATGCGCGGCTGTATGTACGCCGCCTCGGGGTGCCGGCGGGCTACGGCGATGAGCCGGGCGAGGGTGTCGGGGCCGGGCAGGACCGCGTCGTTGTCGAGGAAGAACACGAACTCTCCGGCGGCCGGCCCGGCGAGAGCGTCGGCGCCGGCGTTCCGCCCGGCGGGGATGCCCTCGTTGACGGGCAGGACCACCGTGCGGACCCCATCCGGCACGTGGTCGGGTTCCACGCCGTTGCCGACGATGACCACACGCAGGTCGACGTCCTGTTGCGCGAGGAGGGACTCCATCGCCCGCCGGAACGGCTCCAGCCGGTCGTTCATGGTGAGCACCACCACGTCGACGGTGGCCTTCGGGCTGGTCATCCTGGCACGTCTCCCGGACGGTCTCGGCACGCGTGTGAAGCGAGCGGGATCCCGTCATCCGTCGTTCCCGCCGCGTTAACCCGCCCACACTAGTGCAGCACTGCCGTTCGAAACTCCCACGGCACACCGCCGCGTGTGTCGGCGGGGGCCGTCCGCCCGGCCGCACCGGGACTCCTGGCGGGGCACCGCCGGAATTCAGGGGAAGGCGACGGCGGTCTCCGGACAACAACAGGTGACCGATGACCCGCCGACCACAAGGTCTTCGAATGAATGAGCCATACCTGGCCGCTTCCCCCGGCGTCGCACCACCGCCGCAGGACGACGCTGCCGTGATCGAGCGGTCCTGGGACGAGCCCGAGCGTTTCGGCGCCGTCTTCGACGCGCACTACGCGGAGATCCATCGGTACGCCTCCCGCCGGCTCGGCCGGCACGCCGCCGACGACGTCTCCGCGGAGACGTTCGCCCTCGCCTTCCGTCAGCGTCGCCGCTACGACCTGAGCCGCCGCAGCGCCCGCCCCTGGCTCTACGGGATCGCGACCAATCTCATCAGCCGGCACCGCCGGGACGAGGTGCGCCTCCTTCAGGCCGTGGGCCGGCTGCGGCCCGAGGCGGAGCCGGCCCTGGGCCACGCGGCAGGGCCGCTACTGGTACACCCACCAGCGCACCGCCTTCGCGGCGCTCGCGCTCGGCGGGACCGGCGGGTACGTAGTGGAGGAGCGCGACGAGACCTTCGCGTGGACGGGACGCGAACCCGGCGACGGCAAGTCCTTCTATGGTCGTGACTTCGCGGGCGGGCCCCAGACCGGCGCCGACGCCGACGCCTGGCGGGCGGCGGGTTCCCCTCGGAGCTGGACGGTTCGCAGCCGGACCGGGCGCTCGTCGGGGGTGAGCAGGACCGTCGGGACGACGCCGGGTCCCTGGCAGGCGGACGATCCGGGCATTCCGGGCGGCGGCACGTTCGACGTCGGCGGCGTCGGCCACCTCACCTACGAGGAGCTCCAGGAATGGCCCACCGATCCCGCGGATCTGCGCACGCTCCTGTGCGAGGGCCCGATCAAGCTCGCCGACGGGCGGTCCGGAGCGCCGAAGCACTGCGAGGACGCCAAACGCATGCTCGATCAGGTCTTCTCCGTGCTCGCCGGCACGCCCGTGCCGCCCAAGGTCCGGGCCGGCCTCATGCGCCTGATCACCGACTATCCCGGCGTGCAGCGGCTGGGCGCCGTCACGGATCCGCTCGGGCGCACCGCCGTCGCCCTCGCGGCCCCGTTCGAGAGCGCGGACGGCCGCGGCAGAATCCAGGAGCAGGTGCTCTTCGACCGGCGGACCGGCGAGCTCCTGGGGAGCCGTGACATCCAGCTCGAACCCGGCCCCGACAGCGAGAAGTGGCAGGTTCCCGGCAGGACGCTGGACTACTGGCTGGTCGTGGACTCGGGCTGGACCGACACCGAGCCCACCCTTCCCCGCTAGGGCCGGACGGGTCAGGCCGTGGGCGGGCCGCCGGGGAGTTCGACCGTGGCGAGCGTTCCTCCGCCGGGGGCGTTCTCGAGCGTGACCCGTCCCCCGGCGTCACGTACGGCCTGCGCCACGATCGCCAGGCCGAGGCCGGAGCCGGGCAGGCCGCGCGCCGACGGCGAGCGCCAGAACCGCTCGTAGACGTGCGGCAGTTCGTCGGCGGGGATGCCCGGGCCCTCGTCGCGCACGGTCAGCACACCGCCCCTGAGCCGCACCGTCACCAGGCCGCCGGGCGGGCTGAACTTCACGGCGTTGTCGAGCACGTTCACCGCGGCCCGCTGCAGGCCGCGGGCGTCGCCGTGGACCTGCCACGGCTCCAGGCCGACGTCGAAGCGCAGCCCCGGACCCCGCCGCCTGGCCCGCTCGACCGCCGACGCCACCACCTCGTGCAGGTCGATGCCGGACGACAGCTCGCCGCTTTCCGCCTTCCTCGACAGCTCCAGCAGGTCGCCGATGAGGCTCGACATCTCCTCGAACTGCTCCTTGACGCTGGTCAGCAGGCGCCGTTTGGCCGAGGGCTCGATGGCGCGGCCGGTGTTCTCGCTGCGCAGCAGCAGGTCGATGTTGGTGCGCAGGCTGGTCAGCGGGGTGCGCAGCTCGTGCCCGGCGTCGGCCACGAGCCGCCGCTGGCGCTCCCGCGAGCTCGACAGGGCGGCGGTCATGGTGTTGAACGACCGGCTGAGACGGGCGATCTCGTCCTCCCCCTCGACCGGGATCGTCACGCTCAGGTCCTCCGTCCTGGCGACATGCTCGACCGCGCCGGTCAGCCGCTGGACGGGGCGCAGGGCCGTACGGGCCAGCCAGAGGCCGGCCACGGCGGCGCCGAGCACGCCGAGCACGCAGACGGAGCCGAAGACCAGCGCGAGGATGCGGAGCGTCTGGTCCATCTCGGCGGTGGAGCGGAACACGCTGACCGTCACCGGTCCCTGCGGCAGGGGCGGCTCCTCGAACTGCCCGGCGTCCCTCGGCGGGCCGCCCAGTCGCGGCGTGTACCGGAAGGTGTAGACGAGCACGGAGGTGCCGTCGGTGGTCACCGCGTCGCGCAGCACCGGCGTGCCGCCGGAGGCGGCCATCGCCCGCTCCCCCGCGGTCGGCGTCACCAGGGCCAACCCGGACGCGACGCACACCGAGCCGTCCGCCAGGATGACCTGCCAGCTGCGTCCGGAGGGGTCCCAGTCGGGCCGCGGGCCCGCCTTGCGCCCCTGACCCGCGCAGTCCCGCAGCGCGAACCCGACCTGTTGCGCCGGCGGCTGAAGACGCGTGATCGAGTCGACGATCTGACCGCGCATCTCGGCGCGGACGAGCAGCCAGCAGACCGCCGCCGCCACCGCGACGGCCAGGGCGACCGCCGCCGCGATCAGCAGCGTGAGCCGCGACCGGAGCGAACGCCGTCTCACGGCGACGACCGCAGCACGTAGCCCACGCCGCGCACGGTGTGGATCAGGCGGGGTAGCCCGCCCGCCTCGGTCTTGCGCCGCAGGTACATCACATACACGTCGAGCGAGTTCGACGACGGCTCGAAGTCGAAGCCCCACACCTCCCGCAGGATCTGCTCGCGGGTGAGCACCTGCCGGGGGTGGGTGAGGAACAGTTCGAGCAGCAGGTGCTCGGTGCGGGTGAGGTCGAGCCTGCGGCCGGCCCGGGTGACCTCCCAGCTCACGGTGTCCATGCGCAGGTCGCCGAAGGCGAGGACGTCGCCGTCGCTCTCGTTCTGCGCGTACCGTCCGCCGCGCCGCAGCAGCGCCCGCACCCGGGCGAGCAGCTCGTCGAGCTCGAACGGCTTGACCAGGTAGTCGTCCGCTCCGGCGTCCAGGCCGGAGACGCGGTCGCCGACGGCGTCCCGCGCGGTCAGCATGAGCACCGGGACCCGGTTGCCGGACGCGCGCAATCTGCGGCAGGCCGTCAGCCCGTCGAGCCGGGGCATCATGACGTCGAGGAGCATCGCGTCGTAGGGCCCGCCGTTCTGCGCGGCCCGATCGAGGAGGTCGAGCGCGGTGAGCCCGTCGGCGGCGGTCTCCACCCCGTAACCCTCGAACTCCAGACTGCTGCGCAACGCCTCCCTGAGAGCCGGCTCGTCGTCCACTACCAGCAGTTTCGCCGATTCCTCACGCACCGGCACAAGCTACCCGAGGGTCATGAGAGCCGCCTTAACACCGCCATCGCGGCGTTGTGGCCGGGGATGCCGCTGACGCCGCCGCCGCGCTTCGCGCCCGCGCCGCACAGCAGCACCCGCGGGTGCGCCGTCTCGACGCCCCACTGCCCGTGGTCGCCCTCCTCGCCGTACGGCCAGGACAGGTCGTGGTGGAAGATGTGGCCGCCGGGCAGGCCGGCGTCCCGCTCCAGGTCGAGGGGGGTCTTGACCTCCAGGCAGGGCTCGCCGGAAGGCGCGCGCAGCAGGCAGCCCTCGATGGGCTCGGCGAGCACCGCGTCGATCGAGGCGAGCGTGCGGGCCAGCGCCTCCCGCTTGGCCGCCGGGTCGGCGAACAGGCGCGCGGGCATGTGCAGCCCGAACAACGTCATCGTGTGCGCCCCCGCCTCCCGCAACCGGGGGCCGAGGATCGAGGGGTCGGTGAGCGAGTGGCAGTAGACCTCGGCGGGCGGCAGGTCCGGCACCTGCCCCGCGGCCGCCTGCGCGTACGCCGTCGCCAGCTGGTCGCGGCTCTCGTTGATGTGGAAGGTGCCGCTGAACGCCTCGGCGGGGTCGACGGCGGGATCCCTCAGCCGGGGCAGCCGCGACAGCACCATGTTGATCTTGAGCTGGGCGCCCTCCGGCGCCTCGGGCGTCTCCCCGAGCAGCCGGGCGAGCACGGCGGGCGGCAGGTTGGCCAGCACCTTGCCAGCGGTCACCGCGTGCTGTTCGCCGTCGTCGAACGTGACCTCTCCCGTGTCCGGATCGATCGCCAGCACCTCGGCACCCGTGCGGATCTCGGCCCCGTTCCGCCGTGCGACCTCGGCGAGCTCGGCGGTCACCGCGCCCATGCCGCCGACCGGCACGTTCCAGTCGCCCGTGCCGTCGCCGATCACGTGATAGAGGAAGCACCGGTTGGCCAGCAGGTCGGTGGCCGGATCGGCGAAGGTGCCGATCAGGGCGTCGGTGAGGACGACCCCGCGCACCGTGTCGTCGGCGAACCGCTCGTCCACTACCGCGCCGATGGGCCGTTCGAACAGGTCGCGCCACGCCTCGTCGTCCCCCACGACCTCCCGCAGGGCCGTACGGCCGCGCAGCGGTTCGAGCAGCGTCGGCGCGACCCGCCGGGCCACGTGGGCCGTCATCCCGTAAAACCGCTCCCAGGCCGCCAGGTCGTGCCGTCCCCCGGTCACCGCCTCGAAGGATGCGGCCGTGCGCGCGGCGTCCTCGTTGTCCACGAGCAGGCCGGTGTCGCCGGCCGGGGTGTAGGAGGCGAAGCGGCGGCGGCGCAGGTCGAGGCGCATCCCGAGATCCTTCACGATCTTCGTGGGCAGCAGGCTGACCAGGTAGGAGTAGCGCGACAGCCGCGCGTCCACGCCGGGGAACGCGAGGGCCGACACCGCGAGGCCGCCCACGTGGCCGAGGCGTTCCAGGACCAGCACGCCGCGTCCGGCCCGGGCGAGGTACGCCGCGGCGACGAGGCCGTTGTGCCCGGCGCCGGCGATGACGACGTCGTAGTGCGAGCGTGGCATGAAGCGTTCTCCCGGGTCGTACGTGGCTCGGTGCCGCGCGGTGGCCGACCGGTCGAACGCGGGCCGGATGCGCATCGCGACGGCGGGCATGGGAGGGTCTCGGAGGAGGGAGCGGGAGGAGGCGACATCGGGCGAGCCTGAGCGGACGCCCGCAACTTATCGCAAAACCGTCCGCGATACCCGGGCAGAATATGCCGAAGCGGACAATCTTCCGCTGGAGTGAGAAGTAAACCGAGCGATCCGGAGGGGCGCGCCGCCGATCTGGACTGAGGAGCGCGCGGGAGCGAAGCGACCAAGCGCGACGAGGGAAGATGGCGGATGTGAGCGCCCCGATGGTGAGCGGGAAACACGAGCGATCCGGAGGGGGCACCGCCGGTCTGGGCTGGGGAGCGCATGGGAGCGAAGCGACCAGGCGCGACGAGGGAGGCGTTCATCGCGCGCCTCCGGCACGGACAGGCGGACGTGAGGCCCCGATGGTGAGCGTGAAACAGGAGAGACATGCGCGTTTCCGATGAGGTCGCCGAGGCGCTGGCCACCGGCCGTCCGGTCGTCGCCCTGGAGTCCACCATCATCTCTCACGGGCTTCCCCAGCCCCGCAACCTTCAGGTCGCCCTCGAACTGGAGGACATCGTCCGGCAGGCGGGGGCCGTGCCGGCGACGGTGGCGGTGCTGGACGGGATCCCCCGGGTGGGCCTGGACAAGGACGGGCTGGAGCGGATCGCGACCGAGCCGGGCCTGCGCAAGCTCGGCTTCCGCGACCTCGCCCCGGCCGCCGCGCTCGGGCTGAGCGGCGCCACGACCGTCTCCGGCACCTCGTTCCTGGCCGCTCGCGCGGGCGTGCGGGTGTTCGCCACCGGGGGTCTCGGCGGCGTCCACCGCGGCTGGACCTCGGTGCAGGACGAGTCGGCCGACATCGACACGCTCAGCCGCACCAGGATCACGGTCGTGTGCGCCGGGGTGAAGTCGATCCTCGACGTGCCCGCGACGCTCCAGCGGCTGGAGACCAAGCAGGTCACCGTGGTGGGCTACCGGACCGACGAGTTCCCCGGCTTCTACCTGCACAGCTCGGGCGAGCCGGTCGACTGGCGCATCGAGACGCCGCAGGAGGCCGCCGGCATCATGCGGGCCCAGGACGCGCTGGCGGGGCTGGAGACCGCGCTGATCGTGGCCAACCCGGTCCCCGCCGACCTCCAGCTCGATCCCGGCCTGCACGACCGGGTCCTCGCCGAGGGCCTGCGCACCGCCGAGGAGCGCGGGGTGACCGGGCAGGCCATCACCCCGTTCCTGCTGGAGTATCTCGTCGAGGGCACGGGCGGCGCGTCTTTGGAGGCCAACCTCGCGGCCGTACGCGGCAACACGCGCCTGGCCGGGGAGATAGCGGCCGCGTGGGCGGCCGGGTGAGCGCTCTGCTGGTGATCGGCGACGTGGTCACCGACGTCGTCGCTCTGCACGACGGCCCCACGGCCACCGGCACCGACACGCCCGCCGACATCGTGGTGCGGCCGGGCGGCTCGGGGGCGAACACCGCCTCCTGGGCCGCCCGGCTCGGCGCCGGCACCCGCCTGCTGGCGAGGGCCGGGTACGACACCGGCGAGTGGCACGCGGCCGAGCTGGCCAAGGCCGGGGTCGAGCCGCACCTGCGGATCGACCCGGACAGGCCCTCGGCCGTCGTCATCGCGATGGTCGACGCCACCGGGGAGCGGTCGATGCTCACCAACCGCGGGGCGAGCGGCCACATCGGGGTCGGCGACTGGGCGCCCGAGCTCCTCGACGGGGTCGGGCACCTGCACCTGTCGGCGTACACGATGTTCGCCGAGCCGGGCCTGGAGCTCGCGCGGCTGGCGATGCGGGAGGCCGCCAGCCGGGGGATTTCCGTCAGCGTCGACCCGGCCTCGTGCGGGCCTCTGCGCGCGTTCGGCCCCGAGCGGTTCCTTCGTGAGACAGCCCCGGCGCGCGTCGTGATTCCCAACCTGGAGGAGGCGCTGCTGCTCACCGGCGCCCCGGATGCCGAGGCGGCGGCCCGCACGCTCAGCGCCCACTACGGCACGGCGGTGGTCAAGCGGGGAGCCGGTGGTGCCGTGCTGGCCCGCGGGGGCCGTATAGTCGCCAGAGCGGCCGCGCGCCCGGCGGAGGTGGTCGACTCGACGGGCGCGGGAGACGCGTTCGCCGCAGGATTCCTGGTCGCGACGATGGCCGGGATCGCCCCCGAGGAAGCTCTGCGCAAGGGCTGTGAGGCGGGGGCGGCGGCGGTCGCCCAGGTCGGCGGCCGGCCGGATCCTGGGAACTTTACCCTATTGACACCAATTGCTGGTTTGCGGCGTAAGCTGCACCATTAGCAACATGCGTCACTCTCGGGAGGGTGCGGTCATACCGATGGACGCCGAGTCAACGATCTGCCTGAGCGACCTGGTCCCGGCCCTGCGCTGGAGCCGTCCTCAGCAGGTGGCCGAGATGCTGGCCGACCCGCGCCTGCCCGGCGGCTGGTGGGCATCCGTCGGGATCGGGCGCGCGATGCGGGCGACCGGTGTTGACTGGCTCTGCGAGCGGCTCGCCCGGCTGGCCGTCGGCCGCTGGGACCACCTGCCCCTCACCGACCTGCTTCCGGCGCTCCAGGTGCACACCGTGGATCCCGCCATGCCCGGCTGGCCCGACCCGGTCCGCAGCGTGGTCAACCACCTAGGCGGGTGGTACCGGCTGCGCCGCCTGACCCCGTGCGACCTCCAGGCCCCGGCCGCTCCCGCCTCGCCCGAGGTGCTTTTGACCACGGTGTTCAGGGAGGTGTTCGGACGCCTGCAGAGCGAGCTGGCGTCCGGGCAGCCCGCGCAGGCGCTCGCGAAGGGTCCGGCCACCGCCCAGGCACAGCCCCAGGCGCCCGTACAGCCACAGCCCCAGGCACAGCCGCAGGTGCCTGCCGGTCCCGCCTCCGGGCCGTTCCCGCAGACCGCCCCCGGGACCCCGGCACAGCCGGCCCCGCAGGCCGGGACCCCCTCCCAGCCCTTCCCCCAGATTCCCCCGGGACCGGTCTCCCAGCCGTTCCCGCAGACCGCCCCCGGGACCCCGGCACAGCCGGCCCCGCAGGCCGGGACCCCCTCCCAGCCCTTCCCCCAGGCCGCCCCCGGGACCCCGGCACAGCCGCTCACCCGGCCGGCCGCCCCCGTGCCCGCGCCGGGACAGGACGCCCAGACGCCGGCCCAGCAGGGCGCACCGGCGCCCGCCGCCCCGGCGCCTCTCGCGGAGCCGGTCAAGCCCGCCACCCAGCCCTTCGCCCGGCAGTCCGGGGCCCCGCTCCCGCAGCCCGCGGCCTCGCCCGCCCAGCCGGCGGCCGAGGCGGCGCAGGAGCGGCAGCCCGCCGACCTCAGCGCGCACCCGATGGTCGTGGTCATCGAAGGCCTGTTCCGCGACTGGGACCCGCTCGCCAGGGCCGTCGCGGCCGAGCGGCTGTTCGCCGCCGAACCGGTGAGCCTGCGCACGCTGGCCCACAACCTCAACGTGGACCGTGAACTCCTCTCCCAGGCCCAGCGCACGGCGGAGGAGCGAGTGCTGCTGTGGCTGCGCTCCCCCGACTCCGCGCCGCTCACCGGCCATCTGTTCGGGCTCACCGAGTGGCTGGGCGCCGCCGCCACCCAGGAGCAGCTCATCGCCGCCGACCCATCCCACCCCGTCGAGGTCCCGGCGCTCGGCACACCGCTGTGGCGCGTGCTGGTCACGCTGATGCCCGACCGCCGTCTTCAGGACGGCTGGCTCGTGGTGGGCGACCTGGCGGGGCTGCGAGACAAGACGCGGCAGCTGCTGGCGAACAAGCCCGCGGACGCCGACGTCGTGGAGCTCCTCGGCCAGCTCGGCATCCGCGCCCACTCCGCCAAGGCGTGGCTGGACTCGATGCCGAAGGCGAGCGCCCCGTCCGAGCCCGGCCCCCTGCCCACCCGCAACGGGCCCGAGCAGGCCGCCAAGCCCACACCGCTGCCCCGCCGTACGCCGGGTGCCAACGGGCACCATCACGGCCGCGGCGGGATCCCGGTCCCCGTGCAGGCCAACAACGGGCCCGACGCCGCCACCGCGCTCGCCGCGCTCAACGCGCTGACGAACGGCAACCTGGGCGGCAACCTGAACGGAAACGGGCATGGAAACGGGCACGGAAACGGAAACGGGAACCTGCCGGGCGGCGTGCCCCGGCCCCATCTGGTGCCCAACCCCCGCACAACGTCCAGCCCGGCCTCCGACCCGCGACGGTGGCAGCGGATCGACGTCACCAGCGGTCATCTGCGCGGCGAGCCGGTGGCGGTCCCCGAGGGGTACGCCGCACAGCTCGGCATGCGACCGGGGACGCTGCTGTCGGTCACCGGCCCCGGGGACAACGCGGTCGTCCTGGTGTGGCGTGACCGGCAGCCGGTGTTCGACTCGCTCCAGCCGGTCCTCATGCGGCTGAACGCGCGGCCCGGCGACTCGGTCTACGTGACCGTGGACGGATACCGCCTGGACGCCCAGCTCACCTCTGCCGTCTGACCGTCCGCGCGTGGCGTACGGCGACGCGCGGCATTCCCCGGCGGGGCCGGGTCACGCCCACTGCCCGGTCCACGCGATGACGAGCGTGATTCACGCGTGCGAGTCTCCGGAGGACCGGTGGGTGATCGACGTACGGCGGCCGGGCCTCGTGAGCGCGGCCACCGCGCTCACATCTTCGGTCTGAGCATCTTGCGGTAGTAGGTGGCCGACACCTCGTAGCCGAGGGCGCCGTAGAACTCGGCGGCCCGCCGGGTCGCCAGCGCGACGTAGCCGGCCTGCCGTGAGCGCGCCCACGTCTCGAACTCCTCGAGCAGCCTGCGCCCGATGCCGTGGCGGCGGTAGGCGCTTTCGATCATCGCCTCCTCCACCCACGCGACCCTGCCGTTGGCGAACAGCGTGAGGTGGGTGAAGCCCAGCAGGTAGCCGCGTACGGTCCCGTCGACGGTAGCGACGATGAGGAAGGCGTCCTCGTTCTCCAGCAGTTGCGGCAGCGCCGCGTCGAACGGCGCGCGCTCGGGCCGGAACGTCACCGCGAACTCGCGGGCGAGCGCGAAGATCTCGTCCGCGTCGGTCTTCTCGGCCCTGCGGAGCTGGAGATCACCAGACGTCATGAAAGGGACTCTAGGAGTACCTGGGCACATACGTCCAATCCGGGGGGCGCCCGGCGGTTCTCACGCTGAGGCGGCGAAGGCCAGCCGGGCGTGCCGCACGAGCTCGCGTACGGCGGGGCCCTGCCCGCCGCGCCACACCAGGGCGAGCAGGGCCGCCCCCGCCCGCAGCGCGATCACCGGCTGGACACCGCAAGGGCCAGGTCGAGGGCGCCTCGGGGGCCGGGGCGGCGCTCGCGTCGTCCACGAACGTCGCCTCGTCGAAGGGGGCCCGGCCGGCCAGCACCTCCTCCGCACGCGAGCGGTCGAAGTCTCCCACCCACGTGCCGATCAGGACGGTGGCGACCGCGTTCCCCGCGAAGTTGGTCAGCGCCCGGGCCTCCGACATGAACCGGTCGATCCCCACGATCAGGCCGACCCCGTCAACGAGGGCCGGCCGGTGCGCCTGCAGGCCCGCCGCAAGCGTGGCGAGGCCCGCGCCGGTGACGCCCGCCGCCCCCTCGGAGGCGATGACCATGAAGACCAGCAGGCCGATCTGCTCCCCCATGCCGCGCGGGAAACCGGTCGCCCGCGCCACGAACAGCGTCGCCATGGTCAGGTAGGTGGCGGTGCCGTCGAGGTTGAAGGAGTACCCGGTCGGGACCGTGATGCCGGCCACCGTGCGGCTCACCCCTAGGTGCTCCATCTTGGCCATCAGGCCCGGCAGGGCCGACTCCGACGAGGAGGTCGACAGGATGAGCAGGAACTCCCAGCCGAGGTAACGCAGCAGCGACAGCAGGTTGATCCGCGCGCCCAGCTACCTCTGGCCGCCTGATCCTCCGCGGCCTTGCGCAGCTCGTCGGTCAGCTGGAGCCCCTCGCCGGGATACAGCAGGTTGCCCACGAGCACTGTCACGTCCATTTCGATCACTGCCGTTGAGGGGAAAGCGGGACGGCGCCGGGCACGTTCAGGCCGCTGCCGCCAACCGGCGAGGCCAAACGGCTGTAAGCCGCACGCAAGGATCATGCAAGAAGATGTCAACCTATCGCCCTATCTTTCTGCTCATGAGAAAGATGACCCGAGCCTCCGGTCTGGTATTTGCCGCGGCGGCCGCAGCACTCCTCGCGTCAGCCACTCCGGCCAACGCAATCGTCGACGGGTACACGCAGCACAGGTCGGATCCGGCCGTATGCACCAGCGGCAAAATCGGATCGAACAGGTCTTATACGCACTGCACATATACGCATTACTTCACCGTGTTCCGGTCGGGAGCCACTCCCTACGAGGCCGCACAGCAAATCAATCCAGAGCTGTCCAACCTCATTGGAGCCTTGGACGACGTGGACGGCTGCGGCGCAGCACTACTGACCAGCAGCAGCAAATTCCTGCATTTCCCTACAAACGCGGCGGCATCCGACGAATACCGGTGGTTCGAGGGCGATCCGGAATACGGAGTCGAGACGACAGCCAAAATCTCGCAGACCTGCATGTGGATCACCGAAGGCGCCTGAACGGACTCCATCACGACGGGTGGCGGCGCGTTCACCCCGCCGGGCAACGGTCCGGATCGCGTCGGCGGAGGCCCGCAGAAGGCGGTGACTCTCAGGATGACTCCGCATCGCGGGCGGCGATCGCGGCGGCGGCCAGGGCCGCGACTCCCGCGCTCATGAGCACGAGCCTCCGTCTCATGATCGAGACCCTATGCCTCACACCGCCCCGGCGGCAGCCGAGGAGCCGCGTCGCCGGGAGCGGAATCGATGGGCCCGCGCCGGCCGGTGGGCAGCGTGTAGTGCCAGCCCGGCTGCCAGGCGAAAGGGGCGTCCACCAGGTCGTCCAGGCGCGCGCCGGTCAGCAGGCAGTCGAGCGCCCACCTGTTGGCCGAGTGGGCGATGACGAGCACGCGGGCGCCGTCCCAGCCGGCGGCCAAATCGCGCAGGAAGCTCTCCGTGGCCTCGACCACCTGACGGTAGCTCTGGCCGCCGGGAAAGGGCACGTCGATGTGCGCGGCCCGCCTGGCGGCGACCGACGAGACCGGGCCGCCGTTGAGCGGGCCGTAGTCGCATTCGCGCAGCCGTGGGTCCTGGTGAATGGGGATCGCCGTGCCCTCGAACGCGATCCGGGCCGTCTCCACCGCCCGCTGCAGGTCGGAGACGAACACGGCCGCGAGGCCCGTGTTCCTGCGCCGCCCGCCGAGCTCGGCCGCCAGTCGCCGCCCTGTTCCGGAGAGCCTGCCCGGCAGCCACCCGGTGGCGATGCCGTTCTCGTTGTCCTCCGTGATCGAATGCGTCTCGTACACGATCTCGACCGCCATGCGGGTCCTCCGTCCCCTGGAGGTTCCCACAGTGCTCGACGCCTCGATACGAGGTCCGGAACTTCGCCGTCCGCTGAACCCTCAGGCGGGCAGGCCGAGTTCGCGGGCGATGAGCATGCGCTGCACCTCGCTGGTGCCCTCGCCGATCTCCAGGATCTTCGCGTCCCGGTAGAAGCGGCCGACGGGGAACTCGTTCATGAAGCCGTAGCCGCCGAAGATCTGCGTGGCGTCGCGGGCGTTGTCCATCGCGGCGTCGGACGACACGAGCTTGGCGATCGCGGCCTCCTTCTTGAACGGCAGGCCGGCCAGCATACGCTCGGCGGCGTGATAGTAGGCCAGCCGGGCCGTGTGCACCCTGGTTTCCATGTCGGCGATCTTGAACTGGATGGCCTGGTAGTGGCCGATCTCCTGGCCGAAGGCCCGGCGCTCCCGCACGTACCGCAGCGACTCGTCCACGCAGCCCTGGGCGAGGCCCACCGACAGCGCGGCGATGGCGACCCGGCCCTCGTCGAGCGTCTGGAGGAACTGCGCGTAGCCCCGGCCGCGCTCGCCCAGCAGGTTCTCCTCCGGCACCCGGCAGTCGGCGAACGCCAGCTCCCGCGTGTCGGAGGCCGACCAGCCGACCTTGGAGTACTTCCGCGACGCCGTGAAGCCGGGCGTCCCCGACGGCACGAGGATCGTGGAGATCTCCGGCCTGCCGTCCTCACGGTGGCCGGTGATCGCCGCCACCGCGACGACGCCGGTGATGTCGGTGCCCGAGTTGGTGATGAACGCCTTCGAGCCGTTGATCACCCATTCGCCGCCGTCGAGGACGGCCGTGGTGCGCATGCCGCCCGGCACGTCGGACCCGCCGCCGGGCTCGGTCAGGCCGAACGCCCCGAGCGTCTCCCCCGCCGCCATCCTCGGCAGCCACCGCTGCTTCTGCACGTCCGTGCCGAACCGCAGGATGGGCATCTCGCCCAGTGAGACCGCCGCCTCCAGGGTGATCGCCACCGAGGAGTCGACCCTGGCCAGCTCCTCCAGCGCCAGGCACAGCGCGAAGTAGTCGCCGCCCATGCCGCCGTACTCCTCCGGGATCGGCAGCCCGAACAGCCCCATCGCGCCCATCTTGCGGACGATGTCGTACGGGAACTCGCACCGCTCGTAGTAGTCCCCGATGACGGGGGCCACCACCTCGCGGGCGAACTCCTCGACCGACTTGCGCAGTTCGACGTGCTCGTCGTTGAGCATCTAGATCTCCTTGGCGAGAGCCTGGACGACGCGGGACGGGCTCGGCCGGCCCAGGATGCCGGCGAGCCAGAGGCTGGTGGCGGCCAGCGACCTGACATCCACCCCGGTCTCGACGCCGAGACCGTCGAGCATCCAGACCAGGTCCTCGGTCGCGAGGTTGCCGGTGGCGCTCTTGGCGTACGGGCAGCCGCCGATGCCGCCGGCGGAGGAGTCCACGACCGTGATCCCCCGCTTGATCGCGGTGAGCGTGTTGGCGAGGGCCTGGCCGTAGGTGTCGTGGAAGTGGACGGCCAGCCGGTCGGGCCCGACGCCGGCCTCGGCGAAGGCGTCGAGCAGCGTCTCGACGTGCCGGGGCGTGCCGACGCCGATCGTGTCGCCGAGCGACAGCTCGTAGCACCCGAGGTCGAGCAGCCTGCGGCCGACGCGGGCGACCTGCTCGGGCGCGACCGGTCCCTCCCAGGGGTCGGCGAAGCACATCGACACGTACGCCCTGACCCGCATGCCGTGGGCCAGGGCCCGCTCGACGACCGGGGCGAACATCTCGAACTGCGACTCGACGGTGCGGTTCAGGTTGCGCCGCGCGAACGAGTCGGTGGCGCTGCCGAAGATCGCGATATCGGCCACCCCCTGCTCCAGCGCCCGGTCGAGGCCCCGTTCGTTGGGGACGAGCACCGGATAGCGGACCCCGGGCACCCGGGGCAGGCTCTCCAGCAGCTCGCTCGCGTCCGCGAGCTGGGGCACCCACTTGGGGTGGACGAAACTCGTCGCCTCGATGGTCGTCAGCCCTGCCTCGGCCAGCCGTCCGATGAACTCGCGCTTGACCTCGACGGGCACGACGGCCGACTCGTTCTGCAGGCCGTCGCGCGGGCCCACCTCGTAGATCGTCACTCGCACGGCGTCACCCGCGCCAGGACCGCGTCCAGCTCCACCGTCTGCCCCGGCCGGGCCCGCAGCTCGGCGAGCACGCCGTCGGCCGGCGCCGTCAGGGTGTGTTCCATCTTCATCGCCTCCACGACGACCAGCGGCTGCCCGGCGCTGACCCGGTCGCCCTCGGCCGCCTTCACCAGGAGCACCGTCCCCGGCATAGGGCTGCGGACGACGCCGTCGCCGGCGAGCGCCCCTCCCGGCCGATCCTCCGGATCTCCGGGCTCGTGCCGGGTGACGGGCCAGGCGCGGCCGCCCTCGGCGAGCCACACCGTGTCGCGGTTCCGGGCCACCGCGTACTTGCGGGTGACGCCGCCGAGGGTGACCGCCGCCTCATCGGCGCCGGTCCACCGCATCAGCGCCCGGCCGAGTGAACGATCGTTAACTTCGATTTCCGCGTCGCCGGCCGCGCCCCGCACGCGTACGGGCACGCCGAGCCGGTGCACGGTCCAGGCGGGCTCCCCGACGCGCCAGCCGTCCGCCACGTCCCACGGATCGCCCGTCGTACGCCCGGAGACGTGGAATCCGGCGTGGAAGACGAGCGCGGCGGCGGCCAGCACCTCGTCGGGCACCTCGCCGCTCACCAGGTCGCCGAGCCGCCGCTCGACCAGCCCGGTGTCGAGCCGGCCGGCCGCGACGTCCGAATCGGCCAGCAGCGCGCGCAGGAACCCGATGTTGGTCGTGACCCCGAGGATCACGGTCGAGGCCAGCGCCCGGTCGAGGGCCGCGAGCGCGCCCGCCCGGTCGGGGGCCCAGGCCACCGCCTTGGCCAGCATGGGGTCGTAGTCGCTGCCCACGACCGTCCCGCCGGTCAGCCCGGAATCGAACCGCACGCCCTCGCCCGCGGGCTCGCGCAGGGCCAGGATCCGGCCGCCGGTCGGCAGGAAGCCGCGGGCGGGGTCCTCGGCGTAGACGCGGGCCTCGGCGGCGTGGCCGCGAAGGCGCACCTCGTCCTGCCGGAACGGCAGCGGCTCACCCGCGGCGATCCGCAGCTGCAGCTCGACCAGATCGAGCCCGGTGACCATCTCGGTGACCGGATGCTCGACCTGGAGCCGGGTGTTCATCTCCATGAAGAAGAACTCGCCCGGCCGGTCGCCGGGGACGATGAACTCGACCGTGCCGGCGCCGACGTACCCGACCGACCGGGCGGCCTCCACCGCCGCCGCGCCCATGCGGGCCCGCGTCTCGCCGTCGAGCAGCGGCGAGGGCGCCTCCTCGACGATCTTCTGGTGGCGCCGCTGGAGGCTGCACTCGCGCTCAGCGAGGTGGACGACGTCGCCGTGGCCGTCGGCCATGACCTGGATCTCGATGTGCCGGGGCCGGTCGACGAACCGCTCGATCAGCAGGGTGCCGTCCCCGAAGGCCGCCGTCGCCGTACGGCGGGCCGACTCGACGGCCGCGGCCAGGCCGTCGGCGGACTCGACCCGCAGCATGCCCTTGCCGCCCCCGCCCGCGGACGGCTTGATCAACACGGGGTAGCCGATGCGCTCGGCGGCCTCGGCCAGGTCGTCGTGCGGCTCCGCGCCGCCGGGCACGACCGGCACGCCCGCGCGGGCGACCGTCTCCTTGGCCCGGATCTTGTCGCCCATGGCCTCGATGGCCGCGGCCGGCGGGCCGACGAACACCAGGCCCTCGGCCGCGCAGCGCCGGGCGAACGCGGCGTTCTCGGAGAGGAAACCGTACCCGGGGTGAACGGCCTCGGCGCCGCTCACCCGGGCGGCCTCGATGACACCGTCGAGGTCGAGGTAGCCGCGCGGAAGCCGTACGGCGAGGTCGGCCTCGCGCACGTGACGGGCGTCGCGGTCGGCGTCGCTGTGCACGGCGACCGCGCGGATCCCCATCGCGCGCAGCGTGCGGATGATCCGGACGGCGATCTCGCCCCGGTTGGCGATCAGGACGCTGGAGAACATCACAAGGCCGACCTCACATCCGGAAGACGCCGTAGCCGACGGGTTCGAGGGGGGCGTTGGCGGCGGCGCCGAGCGCCAGGCCGAGGACGGTCCTGGTGTCCACCGGGTCGATCACCCCGTCGTCCCACAGGCGTGCGGTCGAATAGTAGGGATTGCCCTGGTGCTCGTACTGGGCCCGGATCTCGTCGGCGTCGGCGTCGCCGACCATGGTGAGCACGGTGGCCGCCTGTTCGCCGCCCATCACGGAGATGCGGGCGTTCGGCCACATCCACAGGAAGCGGGGCGAGTAGGCGCGGCCGGCCATCGCGTAGTTGCCCGCGCCGAACGAGCCGCCGATGATCACCGTGAACTTCGGCACCCGGGCGCAGGCGACCGCCGTCACCATCTTCGCGCCGTGCTTGGCGATGCCCCCGGCCTCGTACGCCTTGCCGACCATGAAGCCGCTGATGTTCTGCAGGAACACCAGCGGGATCGACCGCCGGTCGCACAGTTCGACGAAGTGGGCGCCCTTGAGCGCCGACTCGCCGAACAGGATGCCGTTGTTGGCCACGATCCCCACGGGGTGCCCGTGGATCCGGGCGAACCCGGTGACCAGGGTCGGGCCGTATTCCGCCTTGAACTCGAGGAACCGGCTGCCGTCGACCACCCGGGCGATCACCTCGCGCACGTCGTACGGCCGGCGGGTGTCCTGGGGGACGATGCCGTACAGGTCACGCGGGTCCCACAGCGGCGGCTCTGCCGGCGCGACGTCCCAGGGGCGGGGGCTCCTCGGGGCGAGCGTCGACACGATGTCCCGCACGATCTTCAGGGCGTGCGCGTCGTCCTCGGCGAGGTGGTCGGTGACGCCGCTGACGCGGGCGTGGACGTCGCCGCCGCCCAGCTCCTCGGCGGTGACGCTCTCGCCGGTCGCCGCCTTCACCAGCGGCGGCCCGCCCAGGAAGATCGTGCCCTGGTTGCGCACGATCACCGCCTCGTCGCTCATCGCCGGGACGTACGCGCCGCCCGCGGTGCAGGAGCCGAGCACGGCCGCGATCTGCGGGATGCCCCGCGCCGACATCGTGGCCTGGTTGTAGAAGATGCGGCCGAAGTGCTCCCGATCGGGGAAGACCTCGTCCTGCTTCGGCAGGAAGGCGCCGCCCGAGTCGACCAGGTACACGCACGGCAGGGTGTTGTGGAGGGCGACCTCCTGGGCGCGCAGGTGCTTCTTGACCGTGATCGGGTAGTACGTGCCGCCCTTGACGGTGGCGTCGTTGGCCACGATCACGACCTCGCGCCCGGCGACCCGTCCCACACCGGTGATGATCCCGGCGGCGGGGGCCTGGTCGTCGTACATGCCGGTGGCCGCGAGCGGGGACAGCTCCAGGAAGCGCCCGCCGGGGTCGAGGAGCGTGTCGACACGGTCCCTCGGCAGCAGCTTGCCGCGCTGGACGTGCCTGGCCCGGGCACGCTCGGGGCCGCCGCGCGCCGCCACCGCGAGCCGTTCCCGCAGGTCAGCGGAGAGATGCTCGTTGGCTTCCGCGTTGCGCTTGTACGGCTCGCCGCCCGGGTCGCACCGGCTCTCCAGCACCGGCCAGTCACTCGTGCTCATGCTCGGATGTTAATCATCGCTAACAGACTCCGTCTACCATGGTGCCGTGAAGACCGAGAGGACCGCGAAGTCCCCTACCCGCAATCGGCGGGCCGAGATCCTCGACGCGGCCGCGGACCTCTTCGCGGCGCGCGGCTTCCACGGCGTGTCCATCGAGGACATCGGCGCGGCCGTGGGCGTCTCGGGGCCGGCGCTGTATCGGCACTTCAGCGGCAAGGAGGCCCTGCTCACCGAGATGCTGCTCGACATCAGTGAGCGGCTGCGCGAGCAGGGGGCGCGGCTGGCCACCACCTCCGACCCGGACACGGCGGAGGCCGCGCTCGATGCGCTGCTGTCCGGGCACATCGAGTTCGCGCTGAATCACCCCGCGCTCATCCGCGTGCACGAGCGCGAGCTGGACAACGTGCCGGACCAGGCCCGCCGGGCCATCAGGCGGCTGCAGCGGCTGTACGTCGAGGAGTGGGTGACCGTGCTGTCCGAGCTGCACCCCGCGTGCCCGCCCGCGCGGCTGCGCGCCGCCACCCACGCGGTCTTCGGCCTGCTCAACTCCACCCCGCGCAGCGCAGGCGAGCTCGCCCCCGAGGCCATGGCCGACCTGCTGCGCACCATGGCCCGCGCCGCGTTGGCGCGGCTCTGATTCCCCCCGCCGCCGGGCATGCTCGGCAGACAGGGCGGGCCGAAGGCCGAGGCGGCGTTCGTCCGGCTCCTCGAGTCCGGCTGGTTCCGCCTCGTCGATCTGACCGAGTCCGACCTCGCGAGAATCGCGGTCCTCGTCGAGCGATACCACGATCTTCCCCTGGGCGCCGCCGACGCCTCGGTGGTGGCCGTGGCGGAGCGGACGCGGATCGCGGAGCTGATGACCGTCGACGTACGGGACTTCCCGGTGGTCCGTCCCATCCACACTCCCGCATTCACCCTGCGTCCGGCGTAGGTCCGGGCCGTACGCCGCATCGCGGCTTCGACCGTCCGGCCGGTCAGGCGAGCAGTTCGCGGGCGGCGCGTTCGATGTCGGACTCCGACAGCAGGACGGTGTCGGCGGCCGGGCCGAGCGGCACGAAGCTGTCCTGCGAGGTCACCCGGGCGATCGGGCCGCGGAAGCCGTTGTCGACGAGCGCCGCGATCACACTCTCGGAGACGCCGCCGCTGCGGCGGGTCTCGTCGGCGATCAGCACCCGGCCGGTCAGTTCGGCCGCGCGCATGAGGTCGTCGACCGGCAGCGGCGAAAGCCACCGCAGGTCGAGCACCCGGCAGCCCATGTCGTCCGCCGTGAGCCGCACCGCCGCCCGCAGGCTCATGCGCAGGCCGTTGCCATAGGTGACGATGGTGAGGTCACGGCCGTCGCCGTAGGAGCGGGCGCGGCCGACCGGGACGTGCGTCTCGGCCCAGCGCGCCGGCGGCGCGTACGGCGCGAGCC
The DNA here is from genome assembly GCF_040685655.1 of Microbispora sp. NPDC088329. Classification (NCBI taxonomy): domain Bacteria; kingdom Bacillati; phylum Actinomycetota; class Actinomycetes; order Streptosporangiales; family Streptosporangiaceae; genus Microbispora; species Microbispora sp. NPDC088329. The sequence goes on along the minus strand of NZ_JBFBIP010000004.1, from coordinate 345,955 downwards.
AGCCGTCGTCGCCCTCCTCGAAGAGGTCGCGCGTGTGGTATAGCGCGATGGGTTCGAGGAACACGCAGACACTGCCGTCCGCGCGGGCGGCGGCCAGGCAGGTGCGCAGCATCGCCGCCGCGTCGTCGGGCCGCGCCGGAGAGGCGACGATCACGCCGGGAATATCGCGCAATGCGGCAATTGAGTTGTCATTATGGAAATGTCCCCCAAAGCCCTTTTGATAGGCATATGAGGCGACTCGTACGACCAGAGGATTGCGATACGCGCCCTGCGAGAAGAACTGCATGGTCGACGCCTCGCCGCGAATCTGGTCGAGGGCGTTGTGCAGGTAGGCGAGATACTGGATCTCCGGCACCGGCAGCAGCCCCGACACCCCGCTCCCGAGCGCCAGGCCGAGGATCGCCTGCTCGTCCAGCAGCATGTCGAAGACCCGCTCGGCCCCGAACCTGCGCAGCAGCCCGCGGGTCACGCCGTACACCCCGCCCTTGCGGGCCACGTCCTCGCCGAACACCAGGACCCCGGGGTCCAGCGCCATCGCGTCGGCCAGCGTGCGGTTGACCGCCTGGGCGACCGTCAGCCTGCCCTCCTGCTCCGGCAGCGTGGCGAACGCCCGCTCGCGCACCTCGGCGGGCGCGGACCGCACGGCCTCGGCGGCCACCGCCTCCGGACGGCGCGGCGCCAGCGGCGCCGTCACCTCCGCCGCCGTGACGAGCCGGGGCCGCCGCGCGCACTCCATCGCGAGCTTCAGCACGTGGTCCCGCTCGGCCTCGTAGCGCGCCAGCAGCTCGTCGGGCTCGGCCAGGCCCGCCTCCACGAGCAGCCTCGCCGTACGGACCAGGGGGTCGCGATCCAGGTCGGCGGCGATCTCCCGGCGGGTTCGGTAGCCGATCTCCACGTCGGAGCCGGCGTGCCCCAGCAGGCGCACGGTGCGCAGGTGCAGGAACGCCGGGGCGCGGTTGAGCCGCACGTGCTCCACGGCACGCAGCGTCGCGTCGTAGGTCTCGGCCAGGTCGCAGCCGTCGGCCTGGACGTACTCCAGCAGGGGGTGCCTGGCCCTCTCGATCCACTCCGGCGGCGTCTTCACGCTGATCCCGAGGCCGTTGTCCTCACACACGAAGAGCACCGGGATCTGCAGCCCGCGGAAGCGGCCGTACGCGGCGGTGTTCAGCCCGGTCAGCGCGGAGGCGTGGTTCGCCGACGCGTCCCCGAAGCTGCAGACGGCGATGGCGTCCGCCGGCCAGGGCGAGGGCAGGCCGAGCGTGCGCGCCCGCTCGATCGCGAAGCCGACGCCGACGGCGCGCGGCAGGTGGCTGGCGATCGTTGAGGTCTGCGGGATGACGGCGAGGCTCGGGTGGCCGAACACCTTGTGCCGGCCGCCCGCGATCGGTTCCTCGGCCGACGCCGCGATTCCCAGCAGGACGTCGCGCAGCCCCTCCTCGGCCAGCCGGCCGGCCTGGGCCGAGCGGGTCAGATAGAAGGCGCCGGAGCGGTAGTGCAGAAGCGCGGGGTCGTCCACACGGAGCGCGGCGGCGACGGCGGCGTTGCCCTCGTGCCCCGACGACCCGATCGTGTAGAAGCCCTCGTCGCGCTCACGCATGAGGCGGGCGGCGACGTCGAGGAGCCGGCTGCCGAGCTGCACGGCGAACAGTTCACGGCACCGCGTGCCCGTCAGGCCCGTGCCCGGCCGCACCGGCAGGTCCGGATCCCGGGAGGGTCCGGGGGTCAGGGCCCCGACGGCCTCGGCGAAATGCGTCTCCAAAGCGTCCCGCACCACACGGCCGATTATGTCGCACGATGCACGCTCCGTCCCGCACAGCGACAACTCCGTACGCCAGAGGAATATGGATCATGCGTTTTGACACGAATCGGTGACGATAAGTCATAGCGCTCAACCTTCGCCGGCATTCGCCCGTCTACTCGTAGTGAATGACGTGGCACCCTCAGGCCGCGTTCAACCACCGGGAAGGATGGTTCACCGGATGTTGAAACGCATTCAAGCCGCGATCGCGGCAGTGGCTCTGGGAGGGGCGGCCCTCGTCGCGCTCCCGGCCACCGCCGGCGCGGCGACGGCAGCAGGTCCCGGCGACCTGACCGTCTCCCCCAGCCCTGTGGTCGTCGGCACCGGCGCGGGCACGACGGCGACCTTCACCTACAAGGCGTCCGAGGAGGGCGCGGCGAGGCTGGTCGACCACGACGGCCGCACCGTGATGCTCGATCCCGGCCCCTCGGGCTCCGGCGCCTACACCGCCAAGTACGGCTTCACCTTCAGGGACGAGCCGGGCGCCTGGAAGCTGGAGGTGCGGGCCGGCGGCGGCACGGCGAGCAAGGAGTTCCAGGTCCACTGGACGACCGACCTCGACTTCGACGCGGCGCCGGACGTCGTCGACCGGGGCGACCACATCAGGCTGACCGGCGCGCTGACCTACCGGGACGGCGCCGGGCGGCAGGCGTACGACGGGCAACGGGTGTACCTCGCCTTCAAGCCGGTCGGCGGCTCCTACAGCCGGGTCGGCTCGGTGACGACCGACCGGAACGGCCGGTTCTCCGCCGACGAGAGGGCGGACAGGAGCGGCTGGTGGCGCGCCGAGTTCGAGGGCGCGACCGACGCCGAGCCCGCGACGAGCGACAGCGACCGGGTCGACGTCAGGGCTCAGGCCGGCCGCACCCGGATCACCGGATTCGACGCCTCCCCCGAGCCCGTCGACGCCGGTGACGCGCTGCGCCTGCGCGGCCGGCTGGAGATCTCCGGCTTCGCCGGCTGGAGCGGCTACGCGGGCCGGCAGGTGAAGATCTCGTTCAAGCCGGCCGGCGGTTACCGCTGGCAGTACGTCACCTCCGACTGGACCGACTCCTACGGCCGCTTCTCCGCGGACGTCACGGCCAGGACCTCCGGCTGGTGGCGGGCCGAGTTCGAGGGCGCCGGCGGGGCGGGCTACTCGGCGAGCGCGACCGACTACGTGACGGTCCGCGTGCCCCGGCCGACGCCTCCGCCCACGCCCAAGGCCGACACCCGGGTCGTCCGGTTCAACGCCGCGCCGGAGCCGGTCAGGTATCACCGGTACCTCACCTTCCGGGGCGCGCTCCAGGCCTGGGACGACGGCTGGGAGGGCTACGGCCACCAGAAGGTGAGCGTGTGGTTCAAGAAGGCCGGCGGCTCCTGGCACTACGTCAAGACGCTGCGGACGAACAGCACCGGCAAGTTCTGGGGCAAGACCAAGGCGTCGGCGTCCGGCTACTGGAGGGTCGTCTTCGCCGGGAACGGCGAGGCCGGTCGCTCCACCAGCCGGAGCGACTGGGTGCGCGTGAAGCGCTAGGCGATCGCTGAGCCGGCCCGGGGCGTGCCGCACGCCCCGGGCCGGTTCACGCCTCGCGGCGATCTTCCGGGCTAGGCGTCGTGCATGACGTCGTAGCGGGACGCCTCGACGAACTGCGGGGCCCACTTGCGCTTCTGCCGCAGGAGTGCGCGGTTGAGAAGGTCGGCGAACGGGCCCAAGGGCCGCCGGAAGTCGACGATCACGACGATGCGCGACTCGTCGCTCTCGTTGATGACCTCGTGTTCGAAGGAGACGTCCAGGACGACGCCCTCGCCCTCCTTCCAGGTGTAGTAGTCGCGGTCGAGCCTGATGCGGGGCGGGTTGCTCTTCGGGACCCGCACGCCGAGGTGATAGCGCATGATGCCGGCGTACGGATCCCTGTGCGACGGCAGCGGGACGCCCGGCTCCAGGATGGAGACCATCGCGTTGACGACGTTCGGGGTCGACTCCGCGAAGGCGAGCAGAGCGGGCAGGTCCTCCCTGGCCAGCTCGTTCGGCTGCCCGAACATGTAGGCGTAGTAGAGGCGCCAGTCCTCGGAGACCTGGGCCGCCCGCACCGGGTCGAAGTTGCCGTACTTCGGAATGGTCCGGCGGGCGACGAGGGCGTCCACCTCGGCCTGGATGGTCGCGAACTGCTCCTCCAGCTTCCTGGCCGCGGGGAACACCCCGTGTGGCGAGAGAAGCCTCGGCCGGTGCGGTCCGCCTTTGCGCAGAAAGACCCAGTTCGCGAAGGTGCGGAGCCGCGGATTGTTGACGCTGGGCGATCCCTTCATGACCTGCTCCTGACTCGGTCGGTGTCAGTCAGCCCGGGGGGTGGCCGCGAACCGCGTGTCACGGATCCGGGCGGACGGGGAGATGTAGCCCGCGATGAGCCGGCCCACGCCGATGATTCCGATCAGTGCGGGCCAGCCCAGCACGGGCATCGCGGTCACCATGCCGCCGACGAGCAACGGTCCGGCGGCACTCTGGGTGGCCTCGCCCAGGACGCAGGCGCTCTGGTAGAAGCCGTGCTCGCCGTCGCCGGCGAGCGTCGCGGACAGGCCCCACTCGCCCGCCGCCTCGAACATCTCTCCCGCGGTGAGCGCGATCGTCGCGGCGACGAGCACGACCGTCTGGAGCGCCTGCGGCGCGAAGCTCACCAGGCCGAGCAGCACGCAGCACGCCGCCGTCCACACGGCCGAGCCCCTGAAACACCGCAGCGCGCGCTCCGTCGTCGCGGCGAGCCTGCTCACCGGGATCTGGCCCGCGATGGTGATCACCGCGTTGAGCATGACCAGCCACCCCAGCACGGACACCGGCACCGACGTGTGCCTTGTGATCCACAAGGGCAGCACGGTGGTGAGCAGCGTCGCGTGGACCGTGAGGATGGTCGTCGCCACGGCGAGCGCGGCCCCGGTGCGCAGGTCGCGCGGACGCCGTCGCATGGCCCCCGCCGTCGCGTCGTCCGCCCGGGCGTCGTCCGCCGTCGCCTCGTCCGCCGTCGCCTCGTCCGCCCGAGCCGTGGCCCGCGTACGGCTCCGGGGCCCCAGCGGTGTCGTGGCGAAGCACACGGCCATCAGGACGTAGACGCCGCCGATGAGCAGATAGGCGAGCGCGTATCCGGCCGCCGAGTTGTCCGACAGCAGCCACACGGACAGCAGCCCGCCCAGCGCGAACCCGACGTTCGACACCGTGCGCCCCCAGGCGAGCGTCGTGACCGCGTCGTCGCCCACGCCCGCGAGCATCGCCCGCCTGACCACGTTCCCGGCGCTGTCGAACCCGCCGGCGGCCAACAGGACGATCATGAGGATCCACGGCGAGCGCGTCTGCGCCGCGATCGGCACCAGGACCGCCGTGCAGACCGCGGTGATCGCGCCGAGCTCCCGGCCACGGCCGCGGTCGATGAGCATCCCGGCGGGGACCGCGACGGCCGCGGACGCCGTGCCCCACATGGTCAGCCCCGTGGTCGCGGCCAGCGGGCTCAGCCCGGCCACCTGGAGCAGGTACACCATCACGGTGGCGAGGAACGTCCCCTTGCCCACCGACAGCATCAGGGTCGCGGCCAGCAGCGTACGGGCCCGCCGCGGGGGGCCCGACCGGGCGAGAGCGGCTAGCCGAGCGCGCACAGCCCGCCCCGGGAGGCGCGCCACGTCCGCACGGCGCCGTCCGGCTCCTCGAAGGTGAAGCGCAGATGCGCCAGGCACTGGTCCACGGTCTTGACCATCGTGTCGTGATCGGGCGCGCTGCCGCGCAGGAAGTCCAGCTGGAAGGTCATGACGCTCGGCGGCAGCTCCCTGCCGAGGGGCACCCGCTGGACGTAGTCGATCACTCCCGGCTCCCGCCGGACCGCGTCCGCGCCGTCGGCCCCGCGCAGCACCCCGCCCCCGGCCGGCGGGCTGTTCCAGCAGTGGAACTCGACCGACCCCGCGGGGTTCGCGGGAACCGGGTCCACCGGTTCGCCGCAGGCCACGGCGATCCCCAGCTCCAGCAGGTCCAACCCGGCCCCCCGGCGGTACAACTCGCTGTGGAAGCCGCCGAGCCTGCCGTTGACCTCGATGATCCTCGGCCCCCGCGGCGTGAGCTTGATCTCCGTGTGCACCAGGCCCCGCCGGACGCCGAGCGCCTCCGCGGCCCGCGACGCCAGGCGTACGACCTCGTCGCGCGCGGCCGGGGGCAGGTGCGTGGGCAGGAACTGGCCCTGCTCGCGGAACGGGTCGAGCAGGGGGAACTTGCCGGTGACCCCGAGCGTGAACGCCCGGCCGCCGGCGAAGAGCGACTCCACCGACACGTAGTCGCCGAAGTCCCCCTGGTCGCGGCCCTCCAGGTACTCCTCCAGCACGAAGGGACGCTCGGCGCTCGGCGCCACCCCCGCGGGCAGGCCGGTGGGGTCCTCCACGAGGTAGGTGTCCTGGCTGCTCTGGCTGCGCAGCGGCTTGACCACCACCGGGTCCCGCCGGCTCCCGAGCACCGCCAGGGCCTCGTCGCGGCTGGTCACGACCACGGACGCGACGGCGTCCACCCCGGTGCCGGCCAGCCGCCGCCGCTGCGCCCACTTGTTGACGAGCACCGTCGTCGTGTCGTGATCGTGGAACGGCAGCCCCAGCCCGGCGGCGAGGTCGGTGGTCAGAGGGAGCATGCCCTCGCTGAACGTCGTGACCCCGCACGGCCGGTGGCGCCGCAGTCGCGCGATCGCGTCGCCGGGATCGCCCGGGTCGCACTCGACGAGCGGCCCGAACGCCGTGTGGACGGCCTTGGCCTGCTCGTCCATCGCCCCGGCGACGGCCACGAAGACCGGCTCGTGCCCGCGGGCCGCCGCGGCCCGCGCGATGTCGGCGGGTCCCGCGGCCGCGTTCGGGACTACAGCGGCTATCACCGTGCCCATGTCTCACCTGCACTCGTCGTCGCGGATCCGGTACACCCGGTCCTTGAGTTCCTCGATGCGCGCGTAGTCGCGGTTCACCGCGTCCATGTCGCGCCCGCACATGAAGATCCGGAGCGTGCTCGAATAGAGGTCGACGGTCGGGCGGATGCGTTCGCCCGGCGCGATCTTCAGGTCGAGGCCGAACACGGTCTCCAGGGCGGCGATCTCGTCGGCCACCGCGTGGTCGACGGCCTCGACGACGCCCGAGAGCGTCGTGGAGGTGGTGCAGCAGACCGCCTCCAGCCGCTTCGCGTACCGCCGCCCCGCGTACTCCCGCATGAACCGGCCGGGGTCGAGGTAGGCGAGCGCGGTGACCGTCGCCTGGTTCGCGCCGGCGCAGCGGTCGTGGAATCCCGGATGCATGTTCCCGCCGATGCGGGCGCCGACCTCCACCAGGGCCGCTCCGCCGGGCGTCCACATCACCTCCGCGTGCGCCGGACCGAAGTCGACGCCCAGCGCGGCCAGCGCCCGGTCCACGTAGTCGATCAGTTCCGGCGCCGGGTGCTCGTCGGCCGCCAGGAGCCGCTCGCGGTCGTAGATGTTGCGGCCGGACGGGAGCAGCCGCTTCTGGTACTCCCACACGCCGCACACGTAGCGCCGCCCCGCGTACGACACCGTGTCGACGACGTACTCGACGCCGCGCAGGTACGACTGGACCAGCGCCTCCCGGTTGGCCTCGCAGTAGATCGTCTCGGAGGCCAGCACGGCCTTGGCCGCGTCGCGGACCTCCTCCGCGTCGCGGCAGACGAACACGCCGTCACCGGCGGCCGACCTGAGCGGCTTGACCACCACCGGGTAGTCCGCGGCGCGCTCCGCCCAGGCGACGAGCGCCTCGACGTCCCCGGCCTTGAACTGGTCGGCGCAGTGCAGCCCGGCCTCGCGCAGCACCTCGATCATCCGATACTTGTCGCGCCGGGCCTGCGACAGCGCGGTCCCGTTCGTCGTCAGGCCCAGACGTTCCGACAGGACGTCGGCCAGTGGCACGCCCGGCTCCTGCCCGGCGGCGACGCACACCGGCGCGTACGGCCTCAGCCGCGCCAGGGTGCCTTCGACGTCCTCGTGCACGATGGTCGCGCGGTACACGCTCAGGTCGGGAGCGGGCATCGACGGCATGAGCTCGGGCGTGCTCTGGACGTGGACCAGGTCCGCGCCCAGGGCGCCGAACTCCGGCGGCAGGTATTTCGCCGACGTGTACGCGTCGACGAGCACCACGACGGGTCTGTCCGATGACGGCGGCAACGGCACTCCTTCTGATCGAGGTCAGGACTGCGCTCGCCGGGCGAGCGTCAGGTGGACGAGAACCCCCCGTCGACGAAGATCGTCTGCCCGGTCACGTAGGCCGAGGCGTCGCCGGCCAGGAAGACGGCGATCCCCACGAAGTCGTCCAGCTCGCCGTTCCGGCCGATCATGGTGCGGCGCGCCATCGCCTCGCTGCGGTCCGGGTCGCTGAAAACGGCCTGGGTCAGCGGGGTGCGCACGAAGCCCGGCGCCACGGCGTTGACGCACACGCCGCGGGCCGACCACGCCTCGGCCTGGGACCGGGTCAGCGCCGCGATCCCCGCCTTCGAGACTCCGTAGGCGCCGCTGTTGCCGAAGGCGCGGATCGACTGCTGGGACGCGATGTTGATGATCCGGCCCCAGCCCCTGCCCGCCATGCCCGGGCCCAGACGCTGGCCGAGCACGAACGGCGCGTCGAGGTTGAGGCGCATCGTCAGATCCCAGTCGTCCTCGGCGAGGTCGTCCATCGGCGGCCGGAGGTTCACTCCGGCGGCGTTGATCAGGATGTCCGGCGTGCCGTGCCGTTCCAGCAGCTCGTCGGCCACCTTGTGCACCGCCTGACGGTCGCCGAGGTCCCCGCTGATCCAGGAGGCGGCGCCGCCGGCCGCGCGCATCTCGTCCGCGGCGTCCCGCAGCGCGTCTGTCCGGCGCGAAATCAGCACCACCTCGGCTCCGGCACGGCACAAGGCCATCGCCATCGCCTTCCCGATGCCCGAACTGCCGCCCGTGATCGCGGCTTTGCGGCCGTGCAGCGAGAACAACTCGGTGAGGAATGCGTCCATGGGTGCTCCTTCGCGCGATGACGACGTCAGATCTTCTGCCGAGTGGGGCGAAGGCGGATGTCGTCGAGATGCACGTGGGGCGGCCGGTCGACGGCGAACCCGACGACCTCGGCGACATCCTCCGGCACCAGCAGGGGTCCGTTCTGCTCGGCGACGGCTTCGAACCACTCGGGGTCATAGCCTGCCGTCTCCTGGAAGCCGGAGCGGACGAAACCGGGTTCGATCAAGGTGACTCTGATTCCGTGGACGCAGACCTCCTGACGCAGCGCCTCGACCAGCGCGTGCACGGCGAACTTCGTCGAGCCGTAGACGGGGTTGGCGGCCGAGACCTGCCGCCCGACCGTCGAGCCGATCACCACCACGTCGCGCACGCGCCGTCCGCCGTCCGCCTCCGCCTGCTTCTTGAACTCGGCGGCGGACGCGCGGAGCTGGTGGAGCACGGCGAGGTAGTTGGCCTCGACGAGCTCCCGCCACCTGCCGGGGTCGGACCGAAGGACGGTGCCGGGCAGGCCGCGGCCGGCGGACGCGACGAAGACGCTCGCCGCGCCGAATTCGCGTTCGGCCGCGGCCAGCAGCTCCTCCGTGTGGCCGGGCCTGGTCATGTCTCCCGCGAACGGCACGACGGCGCCCGGGTGCCCGGCGAGCTCACGGACCAGTTCGGCCAGCCGGTCCTCCCTGCGGCCCGCGGCGACCACCCGCATGCCCCGCCGGGCGAAGCAGGCCGTGATCGCCCGCCCGATGCCCGACGAGGCCCCCGTGACGATCGCGATGCGCCCCTCCGTCATGTCCCCTCCGACCTGCCGGGGGCGAGGGAGATCTCGCCCTGCTGGATCAGACCCGTGAAGTACTCCCGCAGCCACGCGCGGCTGGGCGGCGGGAACTCCACGCCGAGTTCGGCGAGCAGGCGCCGGGTGCGGGTGTGGTCGTACCGGACGTTGCGTTCGGGCCTGCTCGCCCACAGGTGCGCGAGCGCGACCTGCTCGTCGTCTCCGCCGAGGTGGCGGCGGAACAGACCGGCGAAGTCGGCGGCCTCGTCGTCCTCCACCGCGCATCCCAGCTCGCGCAGCGCCGCGAAGATCTCTCCGTAGGAGATCCGGTGGTGGGTGTCGACGTGGAAGGTGCCTCCGCACACCCGGGTGCTGCGGGAAATCGCGAAGATGCCGGCGGCCACGACGTCCACGGGGCTCAGCGCGAGGGTTTCGGCGCCCACGGCCGGCACCCGCCCCAGACGGACGGCGGCGCGCAGCAGCTGGACCAGCCGGTTGTCGCCGCCGTTGCGCTGGAATCGGCCCGACACCGAGTGTCCCGTGACGTTTCCGGTGCGGTAGACGAACCCGGTGCCGCCCTGCGCGACGAACTCGTGGACCAGGCGCTCGGCGGCGTACTTGCTGCGCTCGTACTCGTTCAGGAACCGCTGGCCGATGTTCAGGGTGTCCTCGGAGAACACGGCGGGCTCGCCCTCCGGGCCGCGGCCGCAGACCGCCAGCGTGGAGACGTGGTGCAGGTCCTTGGGACGCCCGGTCGCCGCGAGACGGATCAGCGCCCGCACCGGCTCGACGTTGTGCCGTTCGAAGGACTCCCGCCCGGCGAACAACCGCGTGTCGCCGGCGAGGTGGTAGATGGCCTCCACCTCCCGGCACAGCGCCGTGTAGTCCTCCTCGCCGAGCCCGAAGCGGGGCTCCGACAGGTCTCCGGCGAGCACGGTGACACGGTCGCCGTACCGGCCGAGGTCCTCGCCCGGCAGATACCACGCGTACGCCTCCCGCAGCCGGTCGGCGGCAGGCCGCCCCTCCGCCGGGCGCACCAGGCAGCGGATCTCGCCGTCGGTGCGGGTCAGGAGGAGATGCAGCAGGTGCACGCCGATGAAGCCGGTCGCACCGGTGAGCAGGACGGTGCCGTAGTCGCGGGACGGCGGCTCCGGAGGTTCGCCGAGCAGGGCCCGCGGCACCTGGGCGAACAGCCCGGAACTCGACCCGCGCTCCACGACGAGCCGTCCCTCGGTGTACGGGACGCCCGCGGCCTGCACCAGGTGCGCGCGGGTGGCGCGGGCCAGGCGCAGCATCCGCTCGGTGTCGTGCCGGCGTGAGCTGTAGGACAGGTCCGCGACGAGCTGTCCGTCGATGACCCGGGCGGTGAGCTTGAGGTCGTAGACGCGGTCGTTGCCCGCCCCGCGCACCGGCCCCACCGCGTGCCGCGACAGCGCCGGGCGCAGGTCGTCGCCGTACGGCAGGGGGAAGGAGCCGAGGTAGTTGAAGCACACGTCCGAGCGCCGCGGCCGCCCGTGCAGGCCGTACGCGACGCCGAGGCGGGGCACGCCGTGCAGGGCGGTGGCCACGGACTTGCAGGTGGCGGCGACGTCGCCGGCGACGACGCCGATCAGGACGGGGAAGGTCGAGGTGAACCAGCCCACGGCGCGGGAGACGTCCAGCACGTCCCCGAGGGAGGCGCGGCCGTGACTCTCGACGTCCACCACCACGTCGTCGGTGCCGCGCAGCTCGGCCAGCGCCTGGGCGAAGGCGCCGAGGAGCGCGGCGTGGGGCGGCGTCCCCCCGGAGGCCGACCCCTGGGCCAGCGCCTCGCTCTCCGCGCGGGACAGCCGGAACCACACCGACCACGCGTCCCGCTCACGGTTGTCGTCGCCGTCTCCTGCGGACGACGGGGCGGGGAAGCGATCGAGGTCGTTCCAGTAGGCGAGGTCCGCGCGCAGTGCGCCTGCCTGGTCGCGCAGGTGCGTGGCCCACGCGCCGAAACCGGTGGTGCCCGGGGCCGTGACCGGCCGGTCGCCATACAGGCGTGCGCTGTAGCAGCGGCTGAGGTCGTTCACGATGATGCGCCAGGAGACGACGTCGACGGCCAGGTGATGACAGATGAGCAGCAGGTGGGCCCGGCCGGCGCCGCGGAACAGATGCGCCCGGAAGACGGCGCCGTCCGCCACGCTGATCTCGGCCTGGCGGGCCGCCGCGACCTCCCGGATGTGCCCGTCGGCCCGGCCCTCGCCACGCGGCAGCTCCGACACGCTGAAGACCTGCCCGGGCTCGACGACCTCGCGCAGGCGGCCCGCCGCGCCCGTCCTGAAGGCGGTGCGCAGCAGGGGGTGCGACCGGACCACGTCACCGACGGCGGCGGCGAGCTCCGCCGGCCGCACCGCCCCGTCGACGTCCAGGAGCAGGGCCTGGTTCCACTGGTCCGGCTGGGCGAAGTCCTGCCGGAAGAACCACTCCTGCGCCGGGGACAGGACGGCGGCGTCGTCCGGGAGCGGGACGGCCCCAGGACCGTCCCGTTCACCGTCGCGCTCGCCGTCCGGCTCACGGGCCTGCGCGCCGGCCGCGATCCTGGCGGCCAGCGCAGCGGGCGTCGGCTCGGCCAGGAAGGCCGCTGCCGAGATCCGGTAGCCCCTGACCTGGAGGTCGGCGATGACCTGGATGGCGTCGATGGAGCTGCCGCCGATCCGGGTGAAGTCGTCGTCGACGCCGAAGTCCCCGTGGCCGAGGTGCCTGCGCCACACGGCGCACACCTCGGCGAGGATCGGGTCGCCGGCGTCCCGCACGCGCCCGGCCCGCCCGGCCAGCCGCTCCTCGACCATGCCGGCGATCGCGGCCTGGTCGGTCTTGCCGTTGCCGTTCCCGGGGAAGGCGTCGAAGATCTCGACATGGTCCGGGACCATGTACGGCGGGAGAACGCCGAGCGCCTCCTGCCGTAGATCGGCCGCAGGCGCGCCGGACGCGGTCAGCACCGCGGCGACGAGCGCGGGCCGCTCCCCCGGCCGGTGGACCACGACCACATCGGCCACCGCGGGCAGCCGGCGCAGCGCCGCCTCCACATGGCCGAGCTCGACCCGGTAGCCACCGATCTTGACCTGTCTGTCTCCCCGGCCGAGGAACTCCAGCACGCCCCGCGCGTCGGCGCGCACCTTGTCGCCCGTACGGTAGACGCGCCCCAGGCCGGGAAGGGCCGGGTCCTCGGTGAAGGCCGCCGCGGTGGCGGGGGCGTCACCGCGGTAGCCGAGCGCGACCGACGGCCCCGCCACGTACAGCTCGCCGGCCGCGTCCCGCTCGTGGTAACTCCCGTCCTCCGTCCGTACGAGCAGCCGGGTCGCGCCCAGCGCGGTGCCGATGGGCACGGAGGCGGCGTCGCCGAGGGCGTCCACGTCCGCCGTGCCGGTGAGCACGTGCGCCGCGACGCCGACGGTCGTCTCGGTGGGGCCGTAGTGGTTGACGAGCGCGCGGGTGATCCCCGAGGCGAGGGTCCGGCGGGCGAGCGGCGGCGCCAGGAGCTCACCGCCGAGCAGCAGGAAACGCAGGTCCGGCCGGGTCGCCGGGTCGCCGCCGAAGGCGCGGAAGACCGCGTTCCAGTGCGAAGGCGTCGTCTTCAGGACGTCGATCCGCTCCGCCCGCAGGTAGCGGAGCAGCCCCTCGGGGTCACGGCGGGTGGCGTCGTCCACGAGGTGCAGCGACCCGCCGGTCCACAGGGCGAGGAACAGGCAGGTGTTGCCCAGGTCGGCGGCCAGCGTCGTCACGTGCGCGTACGCGAGTGGTTCCGCGACGCCGAGCCGGGCGAGCAGCGACTCGGTGTAGTGCCGGACGTTGGCGTGGGAGACCATGACGCCCTTCGGCACCCCGGTCGAGCCCGACGTGTACAGGACGTAGGCGGTGTCGCCCGCCTCGGGCTCGTCGAGGCGGGCCCGCGGGAGGCGGTCGTCGCCGTCCTCGTTGACGTCCAGCACGGGCAGTCCGTGCCGGAGCAGCTCCTCCCCATAGGGGGAGGAGGTGACGACGAGGTCGGGGCCGGCCGCGGCGAGCCGGCCCGCACATTCATCCGTCCGTCCGGCCGGCTCGACGACCGTGTACGCGGCGCCCGCGCCGAGCACGGCCAGCAGGGCCGCCACCGCGTCCGGTGTGCGGTCGAGGTGGACGCCCACGAGAGAGCCCCGGCCGATGCCCCGGGCCCGCAGGCGGTGGACCAGGCCGGACACCCGGCCGTCGAGCTCGGCGTAGGTCAGCCGGTCCCGGCCCACGGCGACGGCCATCCGGTCGGGACGCGTCCTTGCGTGTCTGCGAACGAGCGCCGCGATCATGCGGTGGTCAATCCTCCGGTCTCGGCTGTCGGTCGTGGGGGGCCGCCGGTGCGCCCGTCAGCTCCAGAAGACGAGAGGCTCCTGCGGGCCCTTCGTGGCGATGAACGCGGCGGCGCCGACACGGTGCCTGCCGTGGCCGGGCGTCACCGCGTGGAGCATCCGCGGGCTGAAGATGATGAGGTCGCCCGCGGCGGGGTGGATCTGATGGACCGGAGGCTCGACGGTCTTGGGGTCCAGGCCCTCGACGTCGAGGATGATGTCGGTCTCCTCCCGGGTGGGCTCGCGCAGCCACAGCTGCAGGTCGCCGCCCTCGTCCGGCACCTGGAGGTAGATGTTGGCCACGAGCTGGTTGAGCACGCCCTGGATCTCGGGGGCGTCGGTCTCCTGGTCGATGGCGTCGTTGTGCGGGTAGAACTCCGAGGTCGTGGGCTGGAAGACCCGGAACGCGCCGACGAAGCAGGCCCGCCCGCGCAGCCGCAGCAGGTTGGCCCCGGCCGGCCACAGCTCCTGCAGTTCCAGGCGCACCTTGTCCACCGGGGCCAGGTACGGGTGGAACATCGAGCGGACGTCCCTGATCGACGGCAGGGCGGCGTCGTGGTATTGCTTCGTGAGCTCGGGGTCCCACTTCGTGTCGATGTGGGGCATGTACACGCGGCCGACGCTGCTCGTGTGCAGCTTGTGGTAGTGACCGAGCGCCGGATGGTCGATCGCCTTCTGCGCGACCTGTTCCGCGATGTCGGCAGGGTAGTACCCCCGGACGTGAATCGCGCCGATCCGCCGATCGGCCAGCTGGAGCAGCGTCTCCGTGGTGAGTTCGGTGGCGATCTCGTTGGTGGCGCATCGGACGACGTTCGACATGACGGTCACGAGTTGCTCCTCGATGGTCGGGGACTGGTCGAACCGGTCTCGCGGACGCGCGGGCGTCCGGGGTACGCGACGGCGGCCGGCGGGGAGGCGGCCGGGCCACGCCCCGCCGTACGGTGGCGGCGGGGCCGCCTGGCGCCCGAGGAACCGGATGCGCGGCGGCCTGAGCCGTTCTCCGCTACGCATGCACGGCCCCCGTACGATGCCAGGCGTATGAGGATCTGAAAGTGCCGTTATCTCCGGGCAATTCGCCGCCGCGCTTCCGCACCGGCCGTTCATCGGCCGGCGATGCGGTGCGCCGCGCCGATGCGCGCCGTCACGGCCGCGGCGTCGCTGTCCGGATCGATCTGTCTACGTCACCACGGGCAAGTCGGCGAGCCGAAGGCCGCAATCGGGTTCGGGATATGCGCTCACAGATGTCCGAGAATTCACGAGGCACCTTTTTGAGAGTGGATACGGCGACGGCACGGTGTCACAACGAACCGCCGCCGCCCCCTATATGCTCGTTTATCCGGCAATTTGCGCCACAAGTGGTTATACAGGAGGTGTCAAAGCCGAGTCAAGCGCCGTTTCGAGGTCGGCGGAAAGGGTGAGCTCGCCCCACACGGCGCCACGGCGACATACAATTACGCCCTATACCGACTTTATTTGTCGGAAAACTTCGGCGATTACGGCCGCGAAATCGCCTCATTATCCGGAATTCCGAAAACGCTCACGCACGGTGACGCGAAAGGCGGCGTGCGGGAGAAAAAGGCAGCACGGCCGCGCGGGCGGCTCAGAGCCAGTCGCGGCGTTTGAAGACCAGATAGAGCGTGAGGCAGACGACGCCCATGAGCATGATCGCGACGGGGTATCCGAGCACCCAGTGCAGCTCGGGCATGTGGTCGAAGTTCATCCCGTAGATCGTGCCGACCAGCGTCGGGGCGAACAGGATGGCCGCCCACGCCGAGATCTTCTTGACCTCGTCGCCCTGGGCGATGCTCGCGGCCGTGAGCTTGGTCATCTCCTCGTTCTGCTGCTGGCTGACGAGCGTGGAGTTGACGACGAGGATGTCCTGCAGCATCTGCCGGAAGCCCGCCACACGCTCGGTGACCGTGATCGCGTGGTCGGACACGTCGCGAAGGTAGCGCTGCAGCTCCTCGTTCACACCATATTTGGGCGAGCCGGCGATGAAGCCGTCGAGCATCGGGACCAGGGGGCTGGTCGCCCGCTGGAATTCGATGACCTCCCGCGACAGGCTGTAGATACGCCGGGGCGCGGCCGGGTCGCCGCCGAAGACCTGCACCTCGATCTCGTCGATGTCGTTCTGCAGCCCGGCGACCACCGGCGCGTAGCCGTCCACCACCGCGTCGAGGATCGCGTACAGCACGGCCTGCGGTCCCTGGCGGAGCAGGTCGGGGTCCGACTCCATCCGGCGGCGCACCTTGGACAGGTCGGGCGCCTCGCTGTGCCGTACGGTCAGCACGAAGTCGGGGCCGACGAAGACGTGCAGCTCGCCGAAGGCCACCTTCTCGGGCTTGTCGAGGTACTGCGCCGCCCGCAGCACCACGAACAGCGTGTCGCCGTACCGGTCGGCCTTGGGCCGCTGGTGGGCGACGATGGCGTCCTCGATGGCGAGCTCGTGCAGGCCGAACTCCTCGGCCGCCTTGATCAGCTCGGCCTCCTCGGGCCGGTACAGGCCGATCCACGCCATCGCCCTCGGCCGCGCGCGCAGCGAGGCGATCGCGTCGCCCAGCGACAGCGGCGAGTCCACGCGCTCGCCGTCCACGTACACGGCGTTGTCGATCACGCTCTGCCTGAACGTCTCCTCCTCGCCCGCACGGGGGTCCATGGAGTGCTCGGGAGCCTGCTCCGGTTTCGCTCTCATCAGCCCACTCAATCCGCGCAACCCACGCATACGCCGCTCAGCCACACGTAGAAGGTAACCACCATCGCCGCACTTACTCAGCGGGCGCCGTACGAAGCGAGAGCCCGCGGCACGAGGAGCCGGGGCCGGACGCACGGGGAACGGGAGCCCGGAGCACGGGGAGCGCGGGCCGGGCCGCCGGGCCGTACGATTCCGAAGGTGAACCCCCTGAAGGCCCTGTGGAACCAGCTGACCGCCACCCAGATCGCGCCCCCGCTCTGGCTGGTCGTCCTGTCCGGGTTCGCCGCCCTGGCCGTCGTCGCCTACCCGGCGTCGTGGCACATCTCCCGCGGCCTGATCACGATCGCGCACGAGGGGGGCCACGCGCTGGTCGCGGTGCTGACCCGGCGCAAACTGCGGGGCATCCGCCTGCACTCGGACACCTCGGGGGTGACGCTCACCCGGGGCAGGCCCACGGGCCCCGGCATGATCGTCACCGCCGCGGCGGGGTACGTCGCGCCCTCCCTGATCGGGCTCGGAGCGGCCTGGCTGGTCTCCGGCGGGCGGATCACGATGCTGCTGTGGGCCGTGCTCGCGCTGCTGACGTGCATGCTGCTGATGATCAGGAACTTCTTCGGCGCCGTGTCGCTGCTCGCCGTCGGCGGCGCGGTCTTCGCGCTGTCGTGGTTCGCGACGCCCGACATCCAGTCGGCCTGCGCGTACGCCGCCGCGTGGTTCCTGCTGCTCGGCGGTGTGCGGCCGATCCTGGAACTGCAGACCAAGCGGCGTCTGGGCCGCGCCCCGGACTCCGACGCCGACCAGCTCGCCCGCCTGACCCGCGTCCCCGGCACGTTCTGGGTGCTGGTGTTCCTGCTCGTCTCCGCCGCCGCGCTCGTCTACGGCGGCTATCTCCTCACCGCCCGCTGGCTGCCGCTGTAGATCTGGTTGACCTTGACGCGACGTCAACGTCTTCAATGAGGGCATGCGGATCGGAGAACTCGCCGCACTGGCCGGGGTGTCCACCCGTACTGTGCGGCACTACCATCATCAGGGCGTGCTGCCCGAACCGGCGAGGCGGGTCAACGGCTATCGGGAGTACGGCCTGCGCGACGCGCTCCGCCTCGCCCGGGCCCGCAGGCTGACCGAGCTGGGCCTGTCGCTGGACGAGGTGCGCGACGTGCTGGCCGGCGACTCCACGCGGGAGCTACGGGAGATCCTGCTGGAGCTGGACGCCGACCTCGCGCGGCAGGAGGAGGCCATCAGGGCCAGGCGCGAGCGGCTCGCCGCGCTGCTGAGCGAGGAGTCGCCGTCGCCGGACGGCGCCGTCTCGCCGCGGATGGCCGAGTTCCTGCGGTGCCTCGAACCCGTGCGCCACTCTCCGTTCGCGGCGGCCGACGCCGAGCTGCTCGCCCTCCTCGACACGGCGGCCGAGCCGGAGGACCGGGACCGGCTGCTGGAGCTGATGAGGCCGCTGACGACGCCGGAGGCCCTCGCCCGGGCCGAGGAGTTGTACCGGAGGCTGGCGGAGCTGGACGAGGCCGGCCCCGCCGATCCCCGCGTCGACGCCCTCGCCGCCGACTTCGCCGCCCACCTCCCGCGGGACCTCGCCGCCGGCCTCGCCATCACGGTGCCCTCGGCCGGCGATCCGTTCGCCCAGGCCTTCCTCGCCGACCTGTCCCCCGCCCAGGCCGAGGTCGTACGGCGGGTCCTGGCCCTGCTCGCGGACCGGCCGTCGTGAGGCACGTAATCGGCTACAGCCGGGAGCAGACGCCGATGATGGCAGTGATGCTGTTCGTGCTGGTGCTGGAGACGGCGGCCGTGGACCTGCTGCTGCGCGGGTTCGGGCTGCCCGACGTGCCCCGTCTGGGCATCCTGGTCCTCGACGCGGCGTCGGCCCTCGCCGTCCTCGGCGTCATGGTCAGCTGCGCCCGGCGGCCGCACACCGTGTCGCCGGAGGCGCTGCGCCTGCGATATGGCCGCCTCTTCGGGCTGGACGTCCCGCTGGAGCTCGTCACCTCGGTGCGGATCGACCGCCGCTACGACCAGAGGAAACTCGTGGGCCTCTCGGACGGCGAACTCGCGCTCGCGGTCTCGTCGCAGACGAACCTCGTGGTCGAGCTGCGCGAACCGATCGAGGTGCCTCCTCCGCGCCGTCCGTGGACGGCTGCACGCCCGGCGGCAGCCGTCCGGCGGCTGCGGTTCTTCGCCGACGACCCGGCCGCGGCGCTGTGCGCGGTCGCCGCGCTCACCCCGAGGACCAGCGAGGAGCGCGCTCCCTGACCTGCCGGGTCCGCGCGCGGATCACGACGCCGCGGCCGGTCGCGTCTCACCGGCCGCGAGAACCGACGCCAGCGCCGCGGCGGTGATGTTGCGGCCCGAGACCACCGCCACGACCCGTCCGTACGCGTCGACCTTGCCGGCGAGCAGGGCGGCGACCGGCACCGCTCCCGCGCCCTCGGCCACGTATCCACGCTCGTAAGCCAGGTAGCGCAGCGCGGCGCGGATCTCGTCCTCGGACACCGTCACCAGGTGATGCACATGCCGCGCGACGAGGCCGACGGTGACCGACCCGGGCTCGATGTTCCCTGCGAGCCCGTCGGCGAGGGTCGGGCGGACCTCGACGGGCACGCGACGGCCCGCGGCGACCGCCGCGGACACGGCGGTGGAGGCGGCGGCCTCCACGCCGACGACGCGTACGTCCGCGCGGCCCGCCGCCCACAGCCCCAGGCCGGAGACGAGCCCTCCGCCGCCGACCGGGCACACCACGGTCAACGGCCCGTCGAGCTGTTCGTCCAGCTCGTGCCCGATCGTGCCCTGACCCGCGATGACGTGCGGATCGTTGTAGGCCGACAGGTAGTGGCGCCCCGACGCTCCGGCGAGCGTGAGCGCGTATTCCTCCGCCTCGTCGAAGCTCTCACCGGTGCACACCAGGTCGGCGTTCAGGCGGCGCAGGCGGGCCGTCTTCGCGGCCGAGGCGGTGCGCGGGACGACCACCGTGGCCTTGCCGCCGAGCGCGTTCGCGGCGAAGGCGACGCCCAGCCCGTGGTTGCCGGCCGACGCCGTCACCACACCGGGTCCGGGTGCGGCGGCTATGGCGCTGAACGCACCGCGAACCTTGAACGACCCCGTGGGCTGCAGGCTCTCCAGCTTCAGCGTGGGATCGCCGGGCGTGCCCGCGCCCAGGTCCACCGGGGTGGGGCGCAGGTGGGCCCGCACCACCTGCCTGGCGTTCTCCAGGTCGTCGCGCCGGGGGACGACCACGTCTCGCATCGATCGGTTCTCGCCCATGTTCCGATCATGGACGCGGTTCGCTCGATGCCGCAGCCCGCTTTGCCCTTTACGTTGTAGATTCATTCGCTTTTTCCGGACATCAGGGATGTCGGCCGCCGGGCGTCCTGCGGCGGCCCGGAGAAGGCCCGGGGGCACGAGAAGCTCGACGATGTGCGCCACATGGCCGCGCATCTCCGCGGGGGCGGCATCCGGGACGGCGGCGGGATGGGCTCGTGCTCCGCGGCATTCCGTCTGATCCGCCCGCAGCGCTCCGGCTTTCCCTTCAGGCCGGGGATCGCGTCAAATGTCAGGTGCACCGTCGCGAACCCCGCACGCCGAGCAGGCCCCCGGGCATGTGCCCTATGACCCCCGCGAGTGAAAGGTCCGGTCATCGTGATCGTTCCGAGCACCCCCGAGTCCGTCTTCACCTACGGCGCGCCCGCGCTGAAGTTCGGCCCGGGCGCGTCCGCCGAGATCGGCTTCGACCTCGGGCAGTACGGCGTGCGCCGCGTGCTGGTGCTGACCGACGCCGGTGTGGCGGCGACCGGCGCCCCGGCGCGGATCGCCGGGCAGATCGCCGGCTTCGGCATGCACGCCGAGGTGTACGACGGCGTGCACGTCGAGCCCACCGACGAGAGCCTGCTCGCGGCGATCGGGCACGCCCGGGCGAGCGGCCCCTGGGACGCCTTCGTCGCCGTCGGCGGCGGGTCGAGCATCGACACCGCCAAGGCCGTGAACCTGCTGACGACCAATCCGGGCGAGCTGATGGACTACGTCAACGCGCCCATCGGTGCCGGCCGCGCCCCATCCGAGCCGCTCAAGCCGCTGGTCGCGGTGCCCACGACCACGGGAACCGGTTCGGAGAGCACCACGATCTGCGTGCTCGACGTGCTCGGGCTCAAGGTCAAGACGGGGATCAGCCACGCCCGGCTCCGCCCCGTGCTGGCCGTCGTGGACCCGGACCTGACGATGACGCAGCCGCCCGGGGTGACCGCCGCCGCGGGGATGGACATCCTCTGTCACGCCCTGGAGAGCTACACCGCCCGGCCGTACACCTCCTATGAGCGCAGGCGGCCGGAGGAGCGCGTGCCGTACTGCGGGTCGAATCCGGTGGCGGACATGTGGTCGGAGCAGGCGCTCCGGCTGCTGTCCGGCTCGTTCCGCACGGCGGTACGGGACGGCGACGACGCCGGGGCGAGGGGCGCGATGGCGCTGGCGGCGACCTTCGCGGGGCTGGGGTTCGGCAACGCGGGCGTGCACATCCCGCACGCCAACGCCTATCCCATCGCCGGGCGGGTGAAGGACTTCCACCCGCACGGCTATCCCGGCGGCGAGCCCATGGTGCCGCACGGCATGGCGGTGGCGCTGACCGCGCCGGAGGCGTTCCGGTTCACCTTCGAGGCGGACCCGGCGCGGCACGTGCGCGCGGCCGGGCTGCTCGATCCCTCGGCCGCCGTGCCGGACGAGCCTGCGGAGTTCCTGCCCGGCGTGCTCACCGCGCTCATGCGCGACGTCGGCATCCCGAACGGCATCGGCGGCGTGGGATACGCGGAGAGCGACGTACCGGCGCTGGTGGAGGGGGCGATGAAGCAGCAGCGGCTGCTCACCACCTCCCCCAGGCCCGTGCGGGAGGAGGACCTCGTCGGCATCCTGACCCGTTCGCTCGCCCTCTGGTGAGTTCGGCCCGTCCGGTCCTCGTCTCCGCCGTCGCTCCGGCGGGTCCCCGGCGGTGGCCGACGCTCAGCAGTGCTTGCTCAGCGACATCCCCTTGATCAGGGGGTACAGGCTGGGGTCGAACCTGCCTTCGGCCAGCCATCGATACTTCCGCGGCCAGGCGAGGGGCAGGTTCTTGACGAATTTGGTGCTGGTGCTGCCGGGTATGCGTAGGTCGGCGAGCAGCGCGCCGTTCTCGTCCTTGAGATGTGCCCACATCAGCCAGGCGTCGTCACCCGACATGCTGGTGAGCGTGGCGTCGAACCAGGCCGTGCCGTCCGGGTAGAGCGTCCATGTCGGGGCCGTCCAGCCGGCGCCGCCGCTGTACATCGTGCAGTCACCCGCGGTGGAACCGTGCTTCCAGGTGAACGTCTTGTAGCCGGCGGACGCGTTGGCCGTTCCCGTGGGGAGCGCCAGACCGAGCGCGAGGGCGCCCGCGGTGACGACCATGACCGTGCTCTTGCGGATGCTCCTCATGACGCACTCACCTCTCATCGGCGGCTGTGCAGCCCGGCCGGTCGGGAGCGGCCGCGCGGTGGACTCCGTGGGCCTGCATGTCGTTGATAGGGCCGCACGGTTGCAGAGCGCTTGACCTCCTCTTACACGGACCGCTCCGGTCCGTGGGCGACCACGGGCATCGCGGGCGGAGAGGCCACCGCCGGCGGGCGGCGGTCCTTACGCTGTGGGTCGTGCCGCCGGGCGCCTCACGACCCACGACCCACGACAGGCGAAACCGCCGGAGCCGGTGGGGCAAGCCGGGGTCAGCGCTGCGACAGGGTCGAGCCGGAGCGGCCCTTGATCACGCGGAGCTGGGCGGGGATGCGCACCCGCAGTTCGGCGACGTGGCTGACCACGCCGACGGCCCGGCCGCCCTCTCGCAGGCCGTCGAGGATGTCGAGCACGTCGTCGAGCGTCTCCTCGTCGAGGGTGCCGAAGCCCTCGTCCACGAAGAGGCTGCCGATCTCGGCGCCGCCCGCCTCGTCCGTCACCACGTCGGCCAGGCCCAGCGCCAGGGCGAGCGAGGTGATGAAGCTCTCGCCGCCGGAAAGGGTGGCGGGGTCGCGTTCCACGCCGGTCCAGGCGTCGAGCACCCGCAGACCCAGCCCGCCGCCCGACCGGCCACGGTCGCCCGCCGACCGGTTCAGGTCGTGCCGCAGCAGGTAGCGCCCGCCCGACATGCGGTCGAGGCGCTCGTTCGCCGCGTCGACGACCTGGCGCAGGCGCTCGCCCAGCACGTACGCCGACAGCCTCATGTGCCACTGATTGTCGCCGGACGTGCCGGTGGCCAGCTCGGCGAGCCGGCGTGCCAGGCGGTGCCGCTCCTCGGCCGGCCGGAAGGCGCGCAGCGCGGCGTCCAGCTCACCGGCGAGCCCGGTGAGCTGGTCGAGCCTCCCCTGCGCCCGGTCACGGGCGGAGGTGCGGGCGGCGTGCTCCCGCTCGGCCCGCTCGTGGCCGGCCTCCAGCTCCGGCAGATCCGCGGCGGGCTCGGCCGCCGCCGCGACCAGCTCGGGATCGGCGAGCAGGCCCTCGACCGTGGCCCGCTCGGCGTCCAGGTGTGCCAGCCGCTCGGACATCGCCTCCCGGTCCTCCGGTGTGCGCACGGCGGCCGCCGCGTGCTCCACGCTCGCGAACCCCTCCTCGGCGGCGGCCCGGGCCGCCTCGGCCAGCGCCGTCTCGCTCTCGCGGCCCGCCGCGGCCGCCTCGGCCGCCGCCTCGGCCGCCTCACGCAGCAGGTCCGCCTCCTCGGCCAGCCGGTCGAGGCGAGCGGCGAGAGACGAGTCATCGCCGCGCAGGGCGTCGATGACCTCGGCCAGCCTGCGCTCGTCGGCCTCCAGCCGGTCGCGATGGGCGCGGATCTCGGCCAGCTCGGCGCCGGTCCGCGCGACGCGCAGGCCCAGGTCCTCCGCCTCGGCCGCGAGCCGCGCCGCGTGGGCGGACAGCTCCTCCTCGGCCGCCGCCAGGGACCGGGCGCGTTCCAGGTCCGCCTCAGCCGTCGCGAGGTCGCCCGCCAGGCCGGCGGCGAGACGCTCGCCCTCCGCCAGCAGGGCCTCGCGCCTGGTCCTGTTCTCGGTCACCAACCCGGCCAGTTCCCCGGCCCGGTCACGGGCGGCGTCGAGGGCGGCCACCAGCCGTGCGGCCTCCTCCTCGGCCGCACCGACGGCCCGTGCCGCCGAACGCAGCCGCGACAGCTCCTCACGCGCGTCCGCGAAAGCGGCCGAGGCCGCCTCCTGGGACAGGTCCGCGGCACGGGAGGCGGCGTCGGCGAGGTGGGAGGAGAGCCGGGCGACGTTCGCCTCGGCCTCCTCACGGGCCCGCTGCGCGGCGTCGAACTCGTCCTGCGCGGCCTGCTCGTCCTCGGCGGTGGCGGGGCGTCCGGCGGCCTCGGCCGGACGCGGGTGCTCGGTGGCGCCGCAGACGACACAGGGCAGCCCGTCCACGAGCCCGGCCGCCAGCTCGGCGGCCATGCCGTCGATGCGGTCCTGCCGGACCTTCTGCAGCCGGTCGCGGCGCTCCTGCGCCAGATCGACCGCCTCGCGGCGGTTCCGCTCGGCCTCCTCCAGCTCGGCGGTCAGCGCGTCGCGCAGCCGCGCGGCCCGCAGCCGCTCCTCCGCCATCTGGGCGGCGGCCTCCAGCGCGGGGATGCGCGCGGTCATGTCACGCAGGTCGCCCAGCCGCTCCTGCGCGCCGGTCAGCGCGGCGGGCAGCTCCCGCTGATCCGTCCGCGCCTGTTCCTCCTCGCCGGCGAGCCGGGCCAGCTCGCCCTCCAGCAGCGCGGCCTCCTCGGTCACCTCGCGCAGCCGCAGCGCGGCGTCCCTGGCGCCGGTCAGTCCCGGAAGGCTCGCCGCCGCCAGCCTCGCCCGCGCGAGCCGCTCCTCGGCGTCGAGCCGCTCGGCGGGCAGCTCGGCCAGCCGCTCCTCCAGCCGGGCCTCGTCCTCCGCCAGCGTCTCCAGCGTCCGCTCGGCGCCCGCGCGCTCGTCCCGCACCCGGCGCAACCGCGCCTCCTCGGGAAGGACCTGACGCACCCGGGCGATCTCGTCGCGCCGTTCCCGCTCCAGCACGGCCAGCCGCTCCGGATCCGGCGGGTCCAGGCCGGGCAGCGCGCGGAACACGGCGTCGGCGGCCACCCGCCGCGCCTTGGCGGCGGCCTCCGCCCGCTGATCGGCCTGCCGGATCAGCGGCGCCGCCCGGCCGGCCCGCGCGGCCTCGTCGAGCATCGCCTCCAGATCCGACCGCTCGTCCGCCGCCGCGTCGAGCTCCTGCCGCCGGGCGAGGGCGGCGGCGTGCCTGCGCTGCCGGTCGGCCAGGGCGCGGCCCTCGTCCAGGCGGGCGCGGGCGGACAGCAGCGCGTCCTGACTCGCCGTGCGGGCCGCGGCCGCGTCCGCGAGAGCGCCGCGGGCGAGGTCGAGCACCTCCAGCGACCAGGCGGCCGGCTCGCCGGCGTCCTCGGGCAGCGGCAGGTCGTCGCCCGCCGCGCCGCGCATGCGGTCGAGCACCGACTCGACCCGCTGCCCCAGCTCCTGGGCCTCCCGCCAGGTGCGCGTGCGGTGGTCGGCCAGCCATCGCTCCACCTCACTGAACACGCGCACGGAGAACAGCCGCTCCAGCAGTTCCCGCCGTTCCTCGCCGCCCGCCCGCAGGAACTTCGCGAACTCGCCCTGAGGCAGCAGCGCGACCTGGCAGAACTGGGCCGCCGTCATGCCCGTCAGCGTGTTCACGAAGTCGCCGGCCTCGTCGCTGCGGGTGGTACGCGCGATCCACTGCCCGCCGGACTCGGCCGGCTCCCCGACGAGCTCCTCGACCAGAGCCTTGGCCTTCTCCTCCACCAGGCCCGAGCCTCTCAGCTTCGGCCGCATCCAGGCGGGCGAGCGGGTGACGCGCAGGCGCCTGCCCCGGATCGTCACCTCCAGCGTCACCGACGGCCCCCGGCCGGGCGGCGCGTGGTCGCAGCGCAGGCTCCTGGCGTTCTCCCGCTGACCGGGCACCCTGCCGTAAAGGGCGTAGCAGACGGCGTCGAGCACGGTCGTCTTGCCGGCGCCGGTCGGGCCGTGGATCAGGAACAGGCCCGCCTCGCCGAGCGCGTCGAAGTCGACCTCCTCGGTCCCGGGGAACGACCCGAACGCGACCATGCGCAGCCGATGCAGCCTCACCGGACCTCCTCGCCTCTCCGCGGGCCGGGCCCGCGCTCCCGCACCGCCGCCCGCCCGGCCTCCGCACACGCGATCATGTGCTCTCCCTGATGCGGCAGGCCTCGACCGCCTCTTCCAGCAGGCGCCGTTCGTCGTCGTCCGCGGGCTCGCCGCGCACCTCGCGGACGAAGTCGAGCGCCACCTCGATTTCGGCCCGGCCCGCGATCCTCGCCCGGGCCGCCGGTCGCTCCGTCACGCCGTCCGGCTCGAAGGCGAGCGCCAGCGTGTGGGGGAAGCGCCGGCGCAGGCGCTCCATCGCCTCGCGCGGCCGCTCCGGATCGGTCAGCGTCACCTGCAGCCAGTGGTCCTCGTACCGGTCGAAACGGGCGTCGGTCAGCAGGTCGTCGATGCGGCCCCGCACCGTGCTCACCGGCCGGGGCACGGGGGCGGGGACGAACTCGGTCCGGCCCGTGCCGAGATCGGCCAGCCAGGAGCCCTTGGTGTGGCCGGCTTCCGAGAAGGAGTAGGCGATCGGCGAGCCGCTGTAGCGGACCGTCTCGCTCATCACCTGGCGACCGTGCAGATGCCCGAGCGCCACGTAGTCGATCTCGGAGAACGCGCTCAACGGCACGTGTGAAACCCCGCCGACGCTGATGTCCCTTTCGCTGTCGCTCGCCTCTCCCCCGGTGACGAAGGCGTGCGCGAGCACCACCTTGCGCGCCGCCGGGTGCTCACGCACGCGGTCCATCGCGTACGTGACGGCGGCGGTGTGGCTGCGCTCGGCCAGCTCCCACGGCCCCCGGACCAGCTCGGGCTCCAGATAGGGGATGCCGAAGAACGCCACGTCGCCGATCATGACCGGCTCCCAGGCCCGGCCGGGGTCGGTGCGCAGATGCACCCGCTCCATGAGGTCGGCGCCGAAACCCAGCCGTACGGCGGAGTCGTGGTTGCCGCTGATCAGCACGATGTGCGCGCCGACGGCCTTGAGCCTGGCCAGCGCCTCGTTGCACAGCGCGACCGCGTCGACGGGAGGCAGCGCCCGGTCGTAGACGTCACCGGAGACCACCACGACGTCCACGCGCTCGCTCCGCACGGTCTCGACCAGATGGTCGACGAACGCGGCCTGGGCGGCGAGCAGGCTTTCGCGGTGGAACGACCGGCCGAGGTGCCAGTCGGAGCTGTGCAGGACACGCATGTCGCAGGAAGCTAACAGGTCCCGCCGACAAACGCGGCACCAACCGCCCCTCTGGTGCGCGTGGTAAATGGCGGGTAATGACTTAGCCTGAGTTCGGTACTACGGGCAAGCATGAGGGAGCGGCCTCATGAACGTCGGCCGGGGCACTCTCGGAGTGATCGCCGGTGTGTTGACGGTGGCACTCGCCATCGTCGGCCACGTGCTCTCCCCGCCGGCCTTCGATCCCCCACCCCTGTCCGCTTCGCCCCAGTTTCATGACTTACCTCCCCAGCCCGCCGCCGAAGTGCGGCCGGTCGCCCGCACCGACCGGTTCCGTACCGAGACGCTGCTCGTGCCGGCGAAGAACGAGACGCTGACGGCGACGATCAGGGCGCCGCTGTCCCCCGGGCGCCACCCGGCGATGGTGTTCGTGCAGGGCTCGGGATCGGGCGACGGCGGGGAGTTCACCCAGCAGGCCGAGTGGCTGGCCCGGGCGGGCATCGTGACGCTCGCCTACGACAAGCGGACGGTGGGCTACTCCTTCCGCAGCCGCGACTTCGGGCTGCTCGCCGACGACGCCCTGCGCATGCTGCGAGTGCTGCGCGGGCGGCCCGACGTCGACCCGGCGCGAGCCGGCCTGTGGGGCGTCAGCGAGGGCGGCTGGGTCGTGCCGATCGCCGCGTCACGCGATCCCAAGGCCGCGTTCGTCGTTCTGGTCTCCTCCCCCAACGTCTCCCCCCTGCGCCAGGTCGCCTGGGCGCTCAACGAGCAACTGCTGCGCCTGCACGCCCCGACCGGCGTGCGCGACCTGCTCACCCGGGCGATGGGCGGGGTCGGCTTCGACTTCCTGCGTTACGACGGGGTGCCCGCCCTGCGCGGGATCAGCCAGCCCGTCCTGGCGCTGTACGGCACCGACGACCCGTCCATCCCGTTCGTGGAGAGCACGCGGACCCTCACCGGCGCGCTCGCGCGGGGCGGCAACACCGACTACACGATCCGCTTCCTCGCGGGTGCCGACCACGCCATGCGGATCCGCGGCGGGCCGTTCGCGGCGGACTACCTGCCGACGCTGGCGAACTGGATCAAAGACCTGCCGCGTACGGTAAGGCCCTCGGTGCCGATCGCGGGGGCGACGCCGGTGCAGCGCTTCGAGGCGGCCGACGTGCCCGCCGCGCCGTGGTGGGGGGACAGCACGATCCTGTGGCTCACGCTGTGCCTGGCCGCGGTCGGGTACGTCGCGGCGCCGGTCACCGAGATGGTCGTCCGGCTGCGCGGGCGCGACCTGGGGCTGCACGCCGGGGTGGGGGCCAGGGTGGAGGACAGCGTGCAGTTGTGGCCCACCATCCGGCCGCGGCTGCGCCGGATGGCCTGGACCGGCCTCGGGGAGCTCGCCGCCGTCCTGGCGTTCATCACGCTCATCGTGCTGTTCTCGGTCAACCAGGCCGGCGCCTGGCCCGCCGTGCAGGCCGGATGGCTGGTCGTACGCCTGCTCGCCATCGTGATGCTCGTGCAGACGGTCACGACGTTCGCGGCGGTGATCGCCGGCCTGCAGGACGGCTGGGAGCCGACGCCCTGGCAGAAGATCGTGCTCGGCGGCGTGCTCGGCGGGACCGCGCTGCTGCTGCTGACCGCCGCCTACTACGGCCTGTTCGCGTTCCCCTGGTAACCGGTCCGGGTTCCTGCGGCGGCCCGGCGCGGACGTCCGGTCCAGGCGCGGGCGATCAGGCCAGTTCCTCGGCCATCCGGGCCGTGATGGTGGTCAGTACACGTGCCGCGACAGCCAGGTCCGCGGCCGGAACCGAACCGTAGGCACGACCGAGGATCTCGCCGGTTTCGGCACGCACCCTCGCCACCAGCGCGCGACCGGCGTCGGTGACCTCGATGTGGTCACCGGGCGCTTCCCGCACCAGACCGGTGCCGACGAGGGCCGCCAGCGCGGCGTCGACGTCGGCGGGCCGCCAACGGGTCAGCCGGGCGACGTGCGCGACGTGCGCGGCCCGTTCGACCGTGCCGCCGGCGGCCAGGGCCTGGTTCACAGTGATCCATTGCTTCTCGTCGAGGGCCGTGCCCGACAGTGCACGGCTCAGGATCGCCGTGTGGTGCTTCTCGGCCTGGCCGACGATCGCGGGGTTCAAAGTGACGGTCATGTCGATCTCCTTGCGCGGCGGTCTCGAACGGCTCGATTCTGACACTCAGTATCAATAATGCGCAAGTATCATTAGCGACTGAAGCTCTTGAGACATCGAGGGTCGGTTTGAGTAGGATTCCGGGCATGACCGCCGACGACCGCTCGCTGCCGCTGCGTGAACGCAAGCGGCTGCGCACCCGGCGCACCATCGCCGACATCGCGCTGCGCCTGTTCACCGAGAGGGGCTTCGACGCAACCACGGTGGAGGAACTGGTCGACGAGGCGGAGGTGTCACGCAGCACGTTCTTCCGCGCGTTCGCGACGAAAGAAGCGGCGGCCGTGGAGGCCGAGAACGAACTGTGGGCGGCCTACCTGGAAGAGCTCGCGGGCCACCGGCCGCCCGGCACGACGCCCGGTGACACGGCGCTCAGTGATATGGCGCCCGGTGACACGGCGCTCGGTGACACGGCGCCCGGTGACACGGTGCTCGCCGAACTGTGTGACACCCTCGCCCGCGCCGCCGGCGTCCTGCCGCCCGACTGGGACCACCGCTACATCCTCACCCGGCGCCTGATCCTCACCACTCCCGCCCTCCTGGGCCATGTCGAGTACCAGCGCACCGGGGTGGAAAAGCAGGTTGTCGCCTGTCTGGCGGAAAAGCTCGGCCTCGACTCCGATGACCTGCGGCTGCGCATCCTGGCCGAACTCGCGACCACCGCCTGGAGCGTCGCCGCCCGCGACTGGGTCCGCGACGACGGCGCCGGCGGCCGCCGGGCCCTCACCGACCGGCTGCGCAACGCCTTCGCGGCCATCCCCGACGCTCTGAACCTCTCCCCGCGCGCGTCATGACCCGCGACCCGGGTCCGGCCGGCCGCGCAGCCCGCCACCGGCTGTCCGGTCTCCGATCGCGGGCCGTTCCCAGGACAGGGGCGAGCCCTGGTCAAATTCGGGTACGGACTTCCCCTCCTCGTGGCTGCCACCGGTTTTCCACGGCGTGGGTCGCTTCAATGTGAGGCGTGATCACCCCTGATCTGGCACCTCGGGAGAGCGCCGCGCCGGTGACGCGTCGCAGCGGGGCGGCGCGCGGAGCCGCGCTCATCGGCTGGGTGGCGCTGTCGGCGGTGCTGCCCGGCGCGGCGCACCTGCGAGCGGGCCGGTGGCGCGCCGGGCTGCTCCTGCTCGGCGGCCATCTGACCGTGGTCGTCTCCGTCGTGTGCGTGGCGGCCGGCGCCGACGCGGGCCTCGCCGGACGCGCGCTGGGGTGGCTGGGCCAGATCTCCATGGTGTTCCTGGCCTGTTCCCTCGCCTGGTTCTGGCTGGTCATCCGCTCGTACGTCGTCCTGCGTCCCGGGCGGCTGCCCCGTTCCTGGCAGATCCTCACCGGGCTGGTCGCGGGCGTGCTCGCGGTCGTCGTCGCGGTCCCGTTCGCGGTCGCCGCCCGGTATGTCCGCGTGTCCGAGCAGACCCTCGACGCGATGTTCGCCGCGCCGGCCGCGACCGGCCAGGCGGGCGTCGCCCCGCAGCGGGACGACCCGTGGGCGGGCCGTGACCGGGTCAACGTACTCCTGCTCGGCGGCGACTGGGGCGACAACCGGATCGGGATGCGCACCGACAGCATCAACGTCGCCAGCGTGGACGTGCGGACCGGCAACACCGTGCTGCTCGGCCTGCCCCGCAATCTGGAGCACGTCCGCTTCCCCCCGGGCAGCCCCATGGCCGTCCGGTTCCCCTTCGGTTTCCAGCTGCCGGAGTATCGCCCCGGCTGGCGCGAGGACCTGCTGTTCTCGGTGTGGCAGTACGCCGACGACCATCCCGAGCTGTTCGGCGGGCGGCGGCACATGGGCGCCGAGGTCCTCAAGGAGACGATCGGCCACATCCTGGGCCTGCGGATCGACTGGTACGCGCTGGTCAACATCTGGGGCTTCGCGAAGATGGTCGACGCACTCGGCGGGCTCGTGATGACGGTGGACCGCGACATCGTGTACGGCCTGTACGACGAGGGCGTCGTCAGGGCGGGCACCCGGCGGCTGAACGGCACCGAGGCGCTGTGGTACGCGCGCTCCCGCACCTACAGCGACGACTTCGACCGGATGCATCGGCAGCGATGCGTCCTCGGGGCCCTGCTCTCCCAGGCCGACCCGGCCACCGTGCTGTCGCGGTTCACCGAGATCGCGGCGGCCACGCGCAGGATCGTCCGCACCGACGTGCCCCGCCCCATGCTGGAGCATCTGGTGCCGCTGGCCTGGAAGGCCAAGCACGCCGCGATCACCAGCCTGCAGTTCGTGCCGCCCCTGGTCAACACCGCCTACCCCGACTGGGACCGGATCCGGCAGCTCACCGCCAAGGCGATCCGCGCCTCGGTCCGCACCCCGGCCCGCACCCCGGCCCGCGCCGCGGCAGGCCCTTCCGCCATCCCGTCCGGCTCCCCGCCCGCGCCCTCGCCCGCTTCGGCGCCGCGCCGGCACCGCCACTCTCCGTCGCCCTCTCCCGCGCCCACGCTCACGCCGCCGGGGACGCCGAGCCCGATCGACGACGGATGCGCCGCGCCGCACCCGGCGACGGCCCGCTGAGCCCGTCTCCTCCCGCCCGCGCCGGTGGCCCTATGAGGGCAGGAGGCTGAGACCAGTGGACGCGGGGCTCAGCTCCGCTCCTCGTCCCGGCGTTCCGCCACACCCGTCTCGTACGACCCGACCAGGCGGGCCAGCTGACGGCCCGCCGCGCGCAGGGGCTCCTCGCTGCGGCGCACCTGGGCGGTCACCTCTGCGCCTTCCAGCGTGCTGATGACCGTGGTCGCCAGGTCGCGCGCGTCCTCCTCGCGGAAACCCGCGTGCAGCAGCTTGTCGTACACCAGCCGCTCCCAGTCTCGCAGGGCCGAGGCGCACACCCGCTGGATCTCGGAGTCCGTGCCCAGCGTCTCCAGCGCCGCCGCCGTGACGGGGCAACCGTCGACCCAGCCGGACTCCCGTAGCGCGGTGGCGAGCCGCCGGGCGCAGGCGTCGACGGCCGCGGCCGGATCCTCCTCGCCGTCCAGCGCCGCACGAAGGAGCGCCGCGAACTCCCGCTCACCGTGCTCGATGGCGGCGACCGCGACGGCCTCCTTGCCGTCCGGGAAGAAGTGGTAGACCGAGCCGAGGGTGGCCCGCGCCTCCTGGGCGATCTGCTTGATGCCCGTGCCGACATAGCCCTGGCGCTGCAGGAGACGCGAGGCGGCGATGACGATCCGATCTCGGGTGCTGGTCTCGGCCATGGGCGCAGCCTACTGGATAGAGCGTTCGTCCTAGTGCTGTGCTAGATTCGACCCGCTCTAGATAGAGCGTTCGTTTTAGTGACTGTGGAGGCTTCCCGTGAACAGCAAGCAGCACGTGAGCGTCATCGGACTCGGTCCCATGGGGCAGGCGATGGTCCACGCCCTCCTCGGCGCGGGCCACCCGGTTACCGTCTGGAACCGTACGGCGTCCCGCGCGGGCGACCTCGTCAGGGAGGGCGCCGTACTGGCCGGAACCGTCGAGGAGGCGCTCACCGCCGGCGACCTGGTGATCCTGAGCCTCACCGACTACGACGCGATGTACGCCGTGCTCGAGCCGGCCGCGCACGCGCTGAACGGCCGTGTGCTGGTCAACCTCAGCTCCGACACCCCGGAGAAGACCCGGGCGGGGGCCCGCTGGGTCGCCGAGCACGGCGGGGTCCACATCACCGGCGGAGTCACCGTGCCGCCGTCGGGCATCGGCAAACCGGAGTCGTCCACCTTCTACAGCGGCCCCCGGGCGCCGTTCGAGGCCGCCCGCCCCACCCTGACCCGTACGGACTTCCGGGGTGAGGACCCCGGACTGGCCGCGCTGTTCTACCAGATCGGCATGGTGATGTTCTGGACGTCCATGCTCGGCTACTGGCAGGCGATCGCGCTCGCCGACGCCAACGGCCTCACCGCCGCGGACATCCTGCCGCACGCCACGGACACCATGGCGTCGCTGCCGGACTTCCTGGCCTTCTACGCGGCGCGCATCGACGCCGGGAGGCACGACGGCGACGTGGACCGCCTGGCCATGGGCACCGCCAGCGTCGAACACGTCCTGCACACCAACGCCGACGCGGGCGTCGACACGACCCTTCCGGCCGCCGTCGCCGGCCTGTTCCGGCGGGGAATGGACGCCGGCCATGCGACCGGCAGCTTCTCCAGCCTGGTGGATCTGCTGAAGAAGCCGGCCGCGTGAAACCGATGAAGGCCAGGTTCCCGTGAGGGCACCCGTTCGACGAGCGCGGGTGAGCGGCTCCCGGCCGAGGCCGGCGGAGCCCG
The DNA here is from genome assembly GCF_040685655.1 of Microbispora sp. NPDC088329. Taxonomy (NCBI): domain Bacteria; kingdom Bacillati; phylum Actinomycetota; class Actinomycetes; order Streptosporangiales; family Streptosporangiaceae; genus Microbispora; species Microbispora sp. NPDC088329. The sequence continues at coordinate 312,691 of NZ_JBFBIP010000004.1, read as the reverse complement.
CCGAGGGCGCGGGGCCGGTGGACGCCCGGCCGGCCTCCGCCGGGAGGCCCGCCCAGGTCGTCGCCGTCAGACGCGGAACGACTCGCGGGCCATGCGCCGCACGCGATCCTCGTCCACGGTATGCCCGAGACCGGGCTGGGTGAGCGGCACGGCGACGACCCCGCCGGAGGCGTCCACCGGCGGGAGCACCACCTGGGCGCTGCGCGGCGGCTCGGCCACGTCGCTGGGCAGGGAGCAGCCGGGCAGGCTGGCGACGGCGACCGTCGCGGCCCGGGCGAGCCCGGCGCCGAGGCCGCCGGCGCAGACGATGTCCCACCCGGCCTCCATCGCGTGGTCGTGCGCGAGCCGTACGGCGCCGAGCGAGCCGAACTTCGCGGGCCGCAGCAGCAGCGCCCGGCCCGCCTTGAGGCCCACCGCATCGTCGAGCTCGGCCACGGAGGTCACCTCGACCGCGACCGCGGCCGACACCCGGTCCTGCAGGTCGGCGCTGGTCAGCAGGTCCTTGAAGGGGCGCTCGATGGCCACCACCCCGTAGGCGTCCAGCGCCTCCAGCTGGGCGATCTCGGTGTAGGCGCCACGCCCGTCCACCGCGATGGCCAGACCGGGGTAGGCCGCGCGCACGGCGCGCAGCGGCTCCACGTCCCAGCCGGGGTGGACGTCCAGCGTTACGTGCCCGTAGCCCGCGCAGACATGCCGGTTCACCCGGGCGACCATGCTCTCCAGCGAGCGGTCCGCCGCCAGCCGCACGGTCGCGATCAGCGACGTACGGCTGCCGCCGAGAGCGTGGGCGAGCGGGACGCCGTTCATGCGGCCCCACAGGTCCCAGCAGGCCATGTCGCCGGCCGCCCCGCCGGGGATCTCCCCCAGCTCCGACGGGTGCTCCCAGTCGCGGCCGACGAGCTCGGGCAGGATCCGCTCCAGCTCCCCGGCCTCCCCGGGATCGACGGCCTCCCCCCAGCCGACCATGCCGCCGTAGTCCATGATCTTCACGAGGGCGGTCTCCGGACGCCTGCCGTACGGCAGGGTCATCCTGAAGACCTCCAGCTCCCGGATACGCGGCACCTCTGGATCCCCTCACTTCTTCCCCGGATCCCCGACGGCGGCCGTCCCGGCGGCGCCTCGGGGCGTCGTGTCCGGCCGGCCTGTTCCACGGCGGGATCTCCGGGATTGCCTAGACCTCCATGGTGCCCGCTTCGCCCCGGTGCTCGAAACGGCCACCGACGACGGCGGCCGTGCCCGCCATGACGACGAGCAGGCCCAGGCACGTCAGGTAGACCCACGGCCGCCCCCCGTACGCGGCGAACAGGGCCCCGGTGATCGCGACGGCGACGACCGAGAAGACCGACTCGCCGACGCTCAGCGACGCGCTGTTGCGGCCCTCCTCCCCCGGCGCCGACAGCTCGAGCACCAGCACCGACAGCGTCGGGAAGACCATGCCGATGCCCAGCCCGGCCACCACCCAGCCGGCGAAGACCACGACGGCCGGCGTGGCGGGGATGACGATCAGAGCGGTGACGCAGATGCCGGCGGCGATCAGCGTCGCGCCGAGGCGGATCGTCAGCGCCCGCGCGTGGGGCCTGCGTCCCTGGATCCACGAGCCGAGCGACCAGGCGAGGGCGCCTCCGGTGAGCGCGAGCCCGGCCTCGGCCGTGTTCAGGTGCCGCTCCTGCACCAGCATCAGCGGGACGAACACCTCGGCGGCGAAGAACGACCCGGCGGCCAGGCCGCGCAGCGCGATCACGGTGGGCAGGCCCCGGGCGGCGCGCAGCGTCCCCTTGGGCAGCAGCCTCGGCAGCGTCAGCACGAGCACCACCAGCCCGGCCACGACGAGGGGGACGCCCGCACCGGCCGCGCCGCTGCCGTACTGCAGCAGGGCCGCGCCGATCGCGGCGCACACGCCCCAGGCGAACCTGGGCAGGAAGGCCCGGCCCATCGCCTCTCTCGGCTGCCCGCTCACCGCGGGCAGGCCCCGCCACATGATCAGCGCCGCGGGGACCGACAGGACCGCCACACCCAGGAAGATCCAGCGCCAGCTCCAGGTCTCCGCCACGACGCCGGTGACGGCCGGGCCGACCACGGACGGCAGCACCCACGCCGCGGCCAGCGTGGAGAACACCCGCGGATGCATGGCGGAGGGGTACGCCTGGGCGACCAGGACGTACAACGCCACGTTGAACAGGCCGCCGCCGAGCCCCTGCAGGAACCGGCCCACGAGGAAGACCTCCATGGCGGGCGCGAACCCGGAGACCGCCAGCCCGGCGACGAACCCCGCCACGCCCGTCCACAGGGCGGGGTACGGCCCCCGCGCGTCGCTCCAGCGCCCACCGGCCACCGTGGCGATGACGTTGGCCGCCATGCCGCCGCTGAACGCCAGCCCGTACAGGTGGTAGCCGTTCAGCTCCCGGCCGATCAAGGGCATCGCGGTGGCCACCGCGAGATACTCGAACGCCACGAGCATCACCAGGGCCACGACCCCGACGCTCAGAGCGCGGTATCGCTGGCTGAAGACGGCGGGGGCGGTCATTACCGAAGACATGATACGGACATTACAAATCACCATCCCGGCATGGAAATGCGACCTTGGTCGTAGGACCGGCGTTCGATCGCGGCCGCCATGAGGCCGGGGAAGGCGTCGGGCGTGCAGGCGAAGGCCGGGACTCCCATCGCGGCCAGCGCCGCCGCGTTGTCGCCGTCGTACTGCGGCGCCCCCTCGTCCGACAGCGCGAGCAGCACGATCACCTGCACCCCCGCGGCGGTCATGGCGGCGATCCGGCGCAGCATCTCCTCCCGGGGTCCGCCCTCGTACAGGTCGCTGATCAGCAGGAAGATCGTGTCGGCCGGCCGGGTGATCAGCTTCTGGCAGTAGGCCACGGCCCGGTCGATGTCGGTGCCGCCGCCGAGCTGGGTGCCGAACAGCACCTCGACGGGGTCGCGCAGCCGGTCGGTCAGATCCGCCACGGCCGTGTCGAAGGCCACGAGCGAGGTCTTCAGCGAACGCATCGAGGCGAGCACCGCGGCGAACACGCCGGCGTACACCACCGAGGCGGCCATCGAGCCGCTCTGATCGACGGCCAGCACGACCTCCCGCTGGACGGCCCGCTGTCCGCGGGCGTACCCGACCAGCCGTGACGGCACCACAGTCCGCCGCTCGGGAAGGTAGTTGCGCAGATTCGCCCGGATCGTGCGATTCCAGTCGACCTCGGCCGCCCTCCTCGGCCGATGGTTCCTGGCCGAGCGGTCGAGGGCGCCGGTGACGGCCGCGAGGGTCCGCCGCGTCAGCCGCGCCTCCAGCTCCCGCACCACCGTGCGGACGACGGCGCGGGCCGACTCACGGGCCCGCTCGGGCATCAGCCGGTTCAGCGACAGCAGCGTGCCCACCAGGTGCACGTCGGGCTCGACGGCCTCCAGCATCTCGGGCTCGAGCAGCAGCCGGGTGAGGTCGAGCCGCTCGATGGCGTCCTTCTGCATGACCTGCACGACGCCGGAGGGGAAATGCTCCCTGATGTCCCCCAGCCAGCGGGCCACCCGCGGCGCGGACGCGCCGAGGCCGCCGCCACGCCGCTCCTGCTCGTCGTAGAGGGCCGTGAGAGCGGCGTCCATCCGGGCGTCGGCTCCTTCCAGCGTCCCCTCGGCCGCGCCGCCCAGCACCAGCCGCCAGCGGCGCAGCCGCTCGTCCTCGCCGTCCATCAGGGCCTCCCGCCCGTTCCGCGTCCCAGAATCTCGCGCACGGTCCGTACGGCTCCCGCCGCCAGGGCGTCGTCGTAGTCCGCCGCCTCGTCGCCGTGCGGGGAGCCGGAGCGGAGTGCGGCACCGGAGCGAACCCGCCGGCCGATCATTCGCCGCTCCGGTTCCGGGAACACCCCGAACGTGCGCCGCAGCAGCGGCAGCACGTCCACGAACTCCTGGGAGGACAGGCCGGTGAGCCAGGTGTCCACGGTGGCGAGCAGGCGCGGGTCGTGGACGAGCAGCAGGCCTCCCCCGGACAGGAAACCCTCGATCCAGGCCGCCGACCGGGCCGGGGGGTTGCCGGGCGACATCGACCGCGCCATGCGGGTGGACACGTCGTCCTCCAGGGCCTCGGCGTCGAACAGGATCCGCGCGATCCGGCCGTCGAGCAGCCCCGGCAGGTCGTCCCGCCGGGCGATCCCGGCCAGGGTCGTGAGCCACCGCTCACCCTTCATCAGCCCGGCCGCGGTGTGGACGCCATCCAGCAGCGCCGCCATCTCGCGGGCCGCGTCCTCATCCAGACCCGTCAGGGCGGGGGACAACCCGGCGCAGATCCGCGCGAGCATCGACTCGGTGACGCCCACGAGGCCCTCGGTGCCGCGCACGTCCCCGTACCGGCGGGCCCGCACGAGGGCGGGCAGCGCCCCCATGAGGTGGCGCACCTCGCCGTCGAGGGCCGCCCGGTCCTCGATCCGCACCAGCACGTACGGCAGCGCGTCCGGCAGGTGGGCGAGCAGGCAGCGCTCGACCAGCGCGGCCAGCTCGGGCAGGCCCGCGCCGCCCGCGAGGTCGCGGACGCGGGCCGTCGCCGCCGCCTCGACCCTGATCCCCCACACGGCGGCCTCGATGAGGGCGGCATCGAGCTCCGGGCGCCACTCCAGCGTCCAGCACTCCTTGAACGTCCCCTTGCCCCGGGCCGGCCGGGGCGTCCCCCAGGGCACGTCCAGCAGGGCGAGCCGGTGCAGCAGCCGGCTGCGGCCGAGGTCGAGCGGCCTGCGCAGGTCGAGGTCGTGCTCCGCGGCCGTGGCCTCCGGCTTCATGCGCAGACGCCGCTGCTCGTCGCGCAGATCCCGCCGCAGCGGCACCATCGGCGTGGAGTCCGGCACCCGCCCGAGCCGCTCCCCCACGACCATGCGCCGCTGGACCAGCTCCACCGGCAGCTCGTCGCCGCCGCACAGCACCGCCCTGACCGCCTCGGTGACCTCCGACAGCCCGGCGAGCGGCCTGCCGCGCAGCGCCGCCAGTCCCTCGGCCAGCCGTACGGCCTCGATGACGTGCGCGGAGGAGACGGGCAGGTCCTCCTCCCGCAGGATCGCGGCGGCGCGGGCGAGCCAGCGCTCCACCGGACGGTCGGGCGCCGAGAACAGGTGCTCATACCACCCGGGCGCGGCGACGCCCGCGCCGTAGCCCGCGCCCGCCGCCAGCCGGCCGTGGGTCCACGGCACCCACGTCACCTCGGCCCTGACCTTGGGCAGGCCGCGCAGCAGCCGCTCGTCCTCGCCCGCGGACGGGATCGGCACGGGCGGAACGGCCACGGACGGGATGGGCACATACGGGACCGCGGCAGGCGGGATGGCGTCAGGCGGAGTGCACTCGGGCAAGGTCAGCGCGGGCAGGTGCCATGCCCCGCAGACCACCGCGATCCGGGCGAAGCCCTCCCGCACCGCCTTCCGCAGCGTCCTGCGCATGTACGCCTCGCGCCGGGCCTCGACGCCCTCCGCGACGTGCCCGTCGCGCACGGCCCTCATCGCCTCGGCGATCACGTTGAGCGTCCCGGCCTCGCCCCGATGCTCGATCAGGTCCTCCCACCACCGTTCCGGGTCGTCGTACCCCGCCGCGCGGGCCAGTTCGCCGACGGGGTCGCGGCGTACCGGATCGGCGTCCAGTGCCAGGCTGTGAGCGGCGGGCAGGTCGCAGAACCGCACCTCGACACCCGCCCCGACGGCGTAGGAGATCGCCTGCCACTCGGGCGAGAACCGCGCGAACGGCCAGAAGGCGGCCCGTGACGGCTCCCCAGGCACGTACGCCAGGAGCGCCACGGGCGGGCGCATGCCGGGGTCGGCGGCGAGCGGCACCAGGCCGTCGGCCTCGGGCGGGCCCTCGACGAGCACCAGGTCGGGCCGGATCCTGCGCAACGCGTCACGCACCGCCCTGGCCGATCCCGGCCCGTGGTGCCGCACGCCCAGCACCGACACCTCCGGGCCGCCCCGGTCCTCGCTCGCGCCCGCACGGCCTCGGCGAGTTTCGCCGTCCCGGTCTCCCCCGCGTCTGCCCGTGCCGGGCGTCTCGCCCGGGATCGCGTGTGGACCGGGCGAGGCGCCTGCGGCCATCTCAGCCGGCATCGCGGCAGGCCCGGTAGAAGTCACGCCAGTCGTCGCGGTCGCGGACGACGGTCTCCAGGTACTCCTGCCACACCACCCGGTCGGACACCGGCTCCTGAACCACCGTCCCGACGATGCCGCCCGCGACGTCGGCCGGGCGCAGCACGCCGTCGCCGAAGTGGGCGGCGAGCACGATCCCGTTGGTGACGACCGAGATCGCCTCCGCCGTGCTGAGCGTGCCGCTGGGCGACTTCACCTTGGTCCGCCCGTCGGCGGTCACCCCCGCGCGCAGTTCCCGGAAGACCGTCACCACCCGGCGGATCTCCTCCAGCCCGGTCACGGTCTCCGGCAGCTCCAGGGAGCGGCCGAGCTGCGCCACGCGCCTGGCCACGATGTCCACCTCCTCCTCCACGGTTGCCGGGACCGGCAGCACTACGGTGTTGAACCGCCTGCGCAGCGCGCTCGACAGGTCGTTGACCCCGCGGTCGCGGTCGTTCGCGGTGGCGATGAGGTTGAAGCCCTTGGCCGCCTGCACCTCCTCCCCCAGCTCCGGGATCGGCAGCGTCTTCTCCGACAACACGGTGATCAGAGCGTCCTGCACGTCGGACGGCATGCGGGTGAGCTCCTCGACCCTGGCCAGCCGCCCCTCCGCCATCGCGCGCATGACCGGGCTCGGCGTCAGCGCCCGGCGGGAGGGCCCCTCCGACAGCAGCCGCGCGTAGTTCCAGCCGTAGCGGACGGCCTCCTCCGCCGTGCCGGCCGTGCCCTGCACGAGCAGGGTCGAGTCGCCGCTGATCGCCGCGGCGAGGTGCTCGGACAGCCAGGTCTTGGCCGTGCCGGGCACGCCGAGCAGCAGCAGTGCCCTGTCGGTGGCGAGCGTCGCCACCGCGACCTCGACGATCCTGCGGGGACCGATGTACTTGGAAGTGATCGGGCCGCCGTCGCCCAGCAGGTAGGTCGTCACCGCCCAGGGCGACAGCCGCCAGCCGGGCGGGCGCGGCCGGTCGTCGGTCTTGGCGAGGATCGCCAGCTCGTCGGCGAACTGGTCCTCCGCGTGCGGGCGCATAACGGTCGTCAAGCGAGCTCCTTCAGCATGTCGAAGCGGAATCGCAGAATCGCGGCGAGTTCGGGGACCTCCCCGGCGTGCTCGTGCGCCGCCGGGTCGAACCGCTCGCCCGCCAGCCGGATCAGCTCGCCGGCGTTCCACGGCTGGGTCCGCGTGGTCTCGACGATCTTCTTGAGCACGGCTCTGGCCAGCCGGTCGCCCCACGGTCGCGGCACGCCGCCCAGCATCATGACCATCTGGCCGTCCACCGGATGGCCCGCCACCAGCTCGGCCGCCCGGACGGACTGCTCCTCGGGCGGGAGCACGGCCAGCAGGTCGGTCAGCGGCTCGGCCTCGAACAGGGCACGCGCCCATGCCGGGTCCCGTTGCAGGATGGCGGCCCGGGTCCACCCCATCCGGACCTCCCGCTCCCAGTCGCCGATGCGGGCTCGGGCGATCTCCTCCGGCGGCATGCCGAGGTGCTCCGGCCAGAACGACAGCGGCGTGTGCGCCACCACCTGCTGCAGCCACCAGCCGCGCGTCTCCATTCCGGCGGGCGGCCGTGCCCGGACGCCGTCACGCTCCATCGCGCCGTCGCACGCCGCCGGCGGCTCCGCCCGGAGCCCGGCGCCGCTCCCGGTGACGAGCCGGCGCGCCCGCGCGGTCATGCGCCGGGCCAGCCGCGACCGCGGCAGCCGGGTGAGGAGGTCGGCGGCGGCCTGCCGTACCTCGCGGCGCCGGTCGTCGAGCACCGTCTCCAGGAACGGTTCGTCGGCCATGCCCAAGCCGTCCGCGAGGATCGTCACGAAGACGGCCCGGTCCTCCGGTGTCTCCGCGCTCCAGCCGCGCTCCAGCAGTTCGCGCGCGGCCGCGGGGTCGCGGCGCCGCAACGCGGCCAGAAAGGCACGCCTGTCGCCGCTCGTGCCGAACTCCCACACGTCGTCGTGCGGCACGTGCGTGGGCTCGGCCAGCAGGTACGCCCAGGCGGAGTTGAGGCCGGCGAGCCAGCGGCCCCGGGCTCCGGTGACGGCCCCCAGACAGGCGCGGATCGACCGGTCACGGGCCCCGAGGTCGAGCAGCCCCGGGATGGCGCCGGCCGGCACCCGCACCCGCCGGGCGGCGGCCGTCTCCAGCCACTCGGTCAGCAGCCTGCTCTGCTCGCCCGCGAGCATCCGGGCCAGCCGGTCCGCGGCGGCGTCGGACACGAGCGGCAGCGCCTCCGCGGCCGCCGGGGCGGGTGGCCCGCCCCGGCCCGGCCGCCGCCCCGCGCGTGTCCGGATTACCTGCTCGGCCGCCTGCTCCAGCAGGCTCTCCGGCGGGACGGCGCGGCGGTGGGCGCCCACCAGCGCGGTGGACACCAACTCCTCCCATGAAACGGTCGTGAGGCGGCGCGAGGTCATGAGCGCACCACTTTCCCCTCCTCATCCCATGCGGTGAGCGGGAGCACCCCGCGCGGCGTCCACTCGGCGGCGACCGTGACGGGCCGTCCGCCGGAAACGGCCAGCAGCCGCCAGGGGACGCCGGCGGACGGGTGCAACGGCAGCGCGTCTCCCTCCTGGCCGGCGAGGCCGTCGAGGCAGGGGATGACATCGGCGAGCACCAGCGGCCACGAGTCGGTCCACGGATCCGCCGCGAGCACCTCCGTGATCAGCGCGGGCACCTGCGAGACCTTCGTCCCCGGCGGCGGTCCTGCGCCGACGGGGCCCCGTCGTTCGGTCACCAGAGCCCGCAGCGGCGAGGCCCCCGGATAGAAGGCCAGGTCGCCGTCGAACGTCGTGCCCGGCGGCGGAAACGACTCGAGCGGCTGCCCGACCGGCGCGAACGACAGCACCATCGCCACCCGGCCCGTCGTGCGGCCCGCCAGCCACACGCGCCGCGCGACCAGCCGCTCCTGCTCCTCGTCCCGCTCTCCGAGGACGTCCCAGTGGTCCCGTACGGCGGGGGTCGCCAGGACGGACTCCCTGGTGACGGGGAAGCCGACCCGCGCCCGCACGGTCTGCCGCAGCGGCTCGGGCAGCGCGGCGGCGCGGCGGTGGGCGACCGCGAGCAGGTGCAGCAGTGCGTACTCCCCGAGGAGAAGGCCCGGCCAGTCCTCCGCGCCGAGCACCCGCGAGAGCCGGGCGACCGTCCCCGCCACTCCGGGGGCCTGCGCGTCGATCAGCCTTCTGGCGAGGTCGTCCCAGTCCGCGAGGCCCGTCTGGCGGTCCCGCGCGATCCCCTGCGCGATCCTGTCGGCCAGCCACCGCTCCAGCTCCGACAGTCCCGCGGCGACCCTGTCCTCCCGCTGCTCGGCCTGGGCGCGCCTCGCCGCCGCCCGGCCGGACGCGCCGGCGCCGGTCCCCGCGTCGCCCGCACTGCGGGCGGCAGCCGGGCCCAAGCGTTCCATCACCCGCCGCACACTAGCCACGGCCCCTGACAAAAACCGGGCCCGGCCACAGGGGGTTCCAGCGGTGCGGCGACGGGCACGGCGGGCGAAACCGTCGGTGCCGCCTGGCAGGATCGCCCCCATGAGCGACATCCCCGAGACGAACTACTCGAAGAAGTGGGACGACGATCCCAGGGCCACTCCTCCCCTCGTCGGCGACGAGCGGGAGATCCTCACGGCCTTCCTCGACTGGCACCGCGAGACGTTCGCGCTCAAGTGCTCCGGTGTCCCGCGGGAGCGTCTGTCGGACAAGGGGGTGCCGCCGTCCGGGCTCAGTCTCCACGGGATCCTCCGGCACCTCGCGGCCGTGGAGCGGTGGTGGTTCCGCATCCAGTTCGCCGTTGAGGACGTGCCGCTCCTCTACTACTCCGACGACGACCCCGACCAGGACTTCGAGGATCTGGACGGGAACGCCGACGAGGCGTTCGCCGTGTGGCGGGCCGAGTGCGAACGCTCCCGCGAGATCGTCGCCGCCGCCCGCTCGCTGGACGAGACCGGCGTCCACCGCGCCACCGGGCAGCCGGTCTCGTTGCGCCGGATCCTGGTGAACATGATCGCGGAGTACGCCCGCCACAACGGGCACGCCGACCTGCTCCGCGAGCGGATCGACGGCGCCACCGGCCATTGACGCCGCCGCGGTTCTGTCGGGGCCCCGTGCCATACTCACGTGCGTGGTTGCGCGTACGCCGCAAAAGGCACTGATCGGGCGTTCGGCCGAGCTCGATCGGCTTGTGGGCGTGCTCGACGCCGCGGCGGCCGGGCTCGCGGGGGTCGCCCTGGTGGGCGGCGACGCGGGGATCGGCAAGACGCGGATGGTCGCCGAGCTGTGCGACATCGCGCAACGGCGGGGGTTCGTGACGCTCGTCGGTCAATGCGCCGAGCTCGGCGACGCCCTGCCGTACCTGCCGCTCGCGGACGCCCTGCGCGGCGGCGCCGCCGATCACGGAGGACCTGTGGGCGCGGCCGTCGCGGCCCGTCCCGCGCTGCGGCGGCTGCTGCCCGGTGACGAGGCGGGCCCGGCGGAGGCGACCAACGGCGGGCTCGCCCAGCAGCGCCTGTTCGGGTCGGTGCTCGACATGCTGTCCGAGGTGGCCGGGCAGCGCCCGGCCCTGATCGCGTTCGAGGACCTCCACTGGGCCGACCGTTCGACCCGCGACCTGCTGGTCTTCCTCACCCGCATGCTGCAGCGCGAGCGGGTCTGCCTCGTCGGCACCTACCGCACCGACGACCTCCACCGCCGCCATCCGTTGCGCCCCGTCCTGGCCGAGCTGCGGCGGCTGCCGCTGGTCACCCCGGTCGAGCTGCCGCCGCTCGGCGACGACGACATGGCGGAGTATCTCCACACCCTCGACCGGTACGGCGAGGGACCGGCGGGACCGGTGGCGGGACGCGGCCTGGCGACCGTGATCGAGCGCGCCGGAGGCAACCCGTTCTTCGCCGAGGAACTGCTGGCGGCCAGCGCCGACCGGACGCGGCTGCCCGGGACGCTCGCCGACCTGCTGCTCGCTCGAGTGGAGACCCTGTCGGACACCGCCCGCCAGGTGCTGCGGGTCGCCGCGGTGGCCGGGCGCCGGGTCGGCCACGACCTGCTGCGTGACGCGAGCGGGCTCGGCGACCTGCCGCTGGAGGACGCGCTGCGTGAGATCGTCTCGCGGCGGCTGCTCACGGCGGGCGACGACGGCTACGCGTTCCGGCACGCGCTCCTTCAGGAGGCCGTCTACGACGACCTGCTGCCGGGCGAACGGACCCGGCTGCACACCACGTTCGCCGCGCTGCTCGCCGAACGCGGCGGCGCCCCCGCCGAGCTGGCCCATCACCATCTCGCCGGGCACGACCTGCCGGGCGCGCTGCGGGCGTCGGTGGAGGCAGGCCGGATGGCCGCCGGGCTGGGCGCGCCGGCGGAGGCCCACCGGCACTTCGAACGGGCGCTTGAAGTCTGGGACCAGGTGCCGGAGGCCGAACGGCTGGCCGGGGAGAGCCGGGCCAGGATCGCGCTGGCCAGCGCCGCGGCGGCGGCAGCGGGCGGCGACTACCATCGGGCGGCCGAGCAGTTGCGGCGGCTGCGGCGCGAGACGGGCGACCCGGTCCTGATCGCGGAGACCGGCGAGCGGCTGTCCTACTACCTGGCGGACGCGGGCGGCGACGAGGCCGAGGCGATCACCGTGGCCCGGGAGGCCGTGGACCTCGCGCCGCACAGCCCGCTGCTGGCCAGGGCCTTGGCCACCTACGCCCGTGCCCTGTTCCGCGACTACCGCTACGACGAGGGGGCCGCGACGGCGGCCAGGGCGCTGGAGGCGGCAGAGGCGACCGGCGCACGCGACGCGGAGGCCAGTGCCCTCGTCACGCTCGCCCTGTTCGAGGAGGAGTCGGCGAGCGACGTCGAGCAGGCTGTCGACCTGCTCACGCGCGCGACCCGCCGGCCTTCGGGCGATCTGTCCATCGACCTGCGGGCGCACTTCAACCTCGCCCGCATCCACTACGAGAACGGCGCCCTCGCGGTGGCCGCCCGCATCACCGAGGACGGCGTACGGCTGGCCGGGGAGACCGGGCTCACCTGGAGCACCTACGGCACGGACCTGAGCTTCCTGCACTATCTCGTGCACTACTCGGACGGCGACTGGGACACCGCCGAACGGCTGGCCGGAGGGTTCGGCGTGCGGGTCGGCACCCTGGCGGAGGCCCGGCTGTCATCGTTCGCCCTCTTCGTGGAGGTGGGCCGGGGCCGCCCCGGCGCCGACGAGAGGCTGCGGTGGCTGACCCGGTTCTGGTCCGACGACCTGGTCAGCTACATGGCACGCGGCATGGCGGCCGAGCAGGCGCTGTGGCGCGGCGACCCCGAGGGCGCGCTCGACCACGTCACCGCGGTCGTCGGGGCGCTCGAGCCGTTCGACCCCAGCCTGATCCGCATCGCGGCCACCGGCCTGTGGGCGCTGGCCGACCTCGGGCGGACCGGCGAGCCCTGCGACGACCTGCTGCGGCGGGCGCGGCGGGCGGCGGAGAACGGGCCGAACGGCCCGCGTGCCCGGCTGGGGCCGGAAGGGCTCGCCTGGCTGGCCCGCGCGGAGGCCGAGTGGCACCGCGCCCACGGCACGGCCGATCCGGAGGTCTGGCGGCGCGCCACCGAGGCCTTCGGCTTCGGCTTCGTCTATGAGGAGGCGCGGTCGCGGTGGCGGCTGGCCGAGAGCCTGCTGCGGACGGGCGACCGTGCGGAGGCCCGCGCGGAGTGGGAGCGCGCCGTGCGCGTCGCCGGCGCTCTGGGCGCCGGGCCCTTCTTGAAGACGCTCAGGTCGGTCGGCGTGCGAGCCGGCTTCCCGGACCCGACGGCGACGACAACCGCCACGGCCACCGGCGCGACGGCCGCCGCGGGGACCGCTCCCGCGCCGGGCGTCCCCGCCGCGCGGAACGGGGCACACGCGCCGAGCGGGACCACGGGCCGGGAAGCCGCGCGGGACCCGGGACGGCTCGCCGCGCTCACCGCACGCGAGCGGGAGGTGCTGGCTCACGTCGCCGACGGCCTGGGCAACCGGGAGATCGGCGAGCGGCTGTTCATCTCGCAGAAGACGGTCAGCGTGCACGTCTCCAACATCCTGGCCAAGCTCGGCGTGACCAGCCGCACCCAGGCCGCCGCGGTCGCCCTTCAGGAAGGGCTGTCGCCGGGCGCTCCGGACGGAAATACTGTGTAATCGAGGCTCGGCACCAGCAACAATTCCGGAGGTCAGCGGTGACTCGGCAGATCGTTTCCGTCGTCGCGGGTGAGGAGCTCTCTTCGGGCACGCCGTACGAGTCCGTCAATCCGGCACGGCCCGCGGAGACGGTGGCGACCGTCCTGCTCGCCGACGCGGACGGCTTCGCCGGCGCCTGCCGCGCCGCGGCGGCGGCGCAGCGGGACTGGGCGCGGGTTCCCGCTCCGGTGCGCGGACGGGTGATCGCCTCGATCGGCCGCCTGGTGGAGGCCAACACCGAGGCGCTGGCCCGGCTGGTCACCGAGGAGATCGGCAAGCCGTACGCCGAGGCGCTGGGCGAGGTCCGCGAGATCGTGGACACCTGCGACTTCTTCCTGGGTGAGGGCCGCCGCCTCTACGGGCAGACCGTGCCGTCGGAGATGTCCGACAAGAGCCTGTTCACCTTCCGGATCCCGGTCGGCGTGGCGGCGGTCGTGACGGCCGGCAACTTCCCGGTGGCCGTGCCCTCGTGGTATCTCGTTCCTGCGCTGCTGTGCGGCAACGCGGTGGTGTGGAAACCCGCCGAGTACGCCGCGGCGTCCGCGCACGCGCTCTACCGGCTGTTCGCGGCCGCCGGGCTCCCCGACGGCGTGCTCAACCTCGTCTTCGCCGACGGCGACCAGACGTACGCGGGCCTCGACCGCGCGCTCGGCGAGGGCACCGTGCAGAAGGTCGGCTTCACCGGATCCAGCGCGGTCGGCCGGGTCGTCGGCGAGCTGTGCGGCCGGCACCTGCAGTCGCCCTGCCTTGAGCTCGGCGGCAAGAACCCGATGGTCGTCATGCCGGACGCCGATCTCGACCTGGCGGTCGAGGGCGCCCTGTTCTCCGGATTCGGCACCGCCGGTCAGCGGTGCACCTCTCTCGGCACGGTCGTCGTTCACGAGGACGTCCACGACGAGTTCCTGCGCCGGTTCACCTCCGCCGTGCGCGAGGCGAAGATCGGCGATCCGAACGGCGACGTGCTGTACGGTCCGCTCCTCGACCACAAGTTCGCCGAGCGATACGAGGAGTATCTGAGCTGGGTCCAGCCGCACCACACCGTGCTGCCCGGCCCGGTCGGACGCATGGACGGCGAGGGCCTCTACTACCACCCCGTGGTCGTGGACGGCGTCCGTCCGGACGACCGGCTGTTCCTGGAGGAGACGTTCGGCCCGATCGTGGGCGTCACGACGTTCTCCACCCTCGATGAGGCGATCGACCTGGCCAACCGGCCGGGGTACGGCCTGTCGTCGTCCATCTACACCTCCGACCCCACGGCGGTGTTCCGCTTCCGCGAGGGTGTGTCGGCCGGGATGGTCAGCGTCAACAACTCCACCTCCGGCGCGGAGGCCCACCTGCCGTTCGGCGGGAACGGCAAGTCGGGCAACGGCAGCCGGCAGAGCGGCATGTGGGTGCTCGACCAGTTCACCCGCTGGCAGGCGATGAACTGGGACTACTCGGGCCGCCTGCAGAAGGCGCAGATGGACGTGGCGGAGATCACGCCCGACCTGGACTTCCGGCTCTGACTCGCAAGGACCGCCGCCGCGGCGACCGCGGTCCTGACACGCACGGGCACTCCGCCCGGCGACCCGCGGTCCTGACACGCACGGGCACGCCGACCCGGTGATCGCACCGGGCGGCGTGCCCATCACATGCCTTCCCAGGGTGCCTCGGGGGATCGGCCCCGGCACCACGGGTCATCACGAGGTGAAACGTTCCCCCCGCGTGCTCAGTTGGGGTCGCAGGGGAAGCTCGCCGCTCCGGCGGTCATCTTGATGCCGCCCAGCAGGTGCTTCAGGAACAGCGGGTCGCTGTAGGCCTCCTTGGTGTGGCCCATGCCCGTGTACCAGGAACGCCCGCCGTCGTAGTTGTGGCACCAGGCGATGGGGTGGTCGCCCATGGCGCCGGAGCCGGGGTTGTAGGACTTCTCGTCGAGTTCGGCGAGCACGCGCACCCCGGCGTCGCGCGGGTTGGTGCGGTAGTTGTACCACTCGTCCCAGCGGTTCCAGCGGTTCGGCAGCCCGCGGTTGGACGCCGCGCCCTGGCCCACCATCTTCACCGTGGCGTTCTGCTGCGCCGGGTGATTGCGGAAGTAGGCGCCGACGAGGCCGCCGTACCAGGCCCAGTTGTAGCCCGAGTCCCCGGCGGCGTGCACGCCGACGAAGCCTCCGCCGTTGCGGATGTAGCGCTCGAACGCCGCCTTCTGCTCGGGCTGGCCGAGCGGGTCGCCGGTCGTGGACATGAAGACGACCGTCTGATACTTGGCGAGGTTCGCGTCGGTGAACTGGGCCGCGTCCTCCGTCACGTCCACCACGAAGCCGTTCTCCTGGCCGAGCTTCTGGATCGCCGCCTCACCGGCGGGGATAGAGTCGTGCCGGAAGGCGGTGGTCTTGCCGAAGACGAGCACGCGGAACTCGGAGTCGTCCGCGGGGGCCGCGTTGGCGCCGGTAGCGGCGAGCGCCGGCGCGACGATCGCGGACAGCGCCGCCAGAGCGAGCAGTCGCTTGCGTGACATGGTGACAGATCCTCCATCTCATGCGCCCTGGACGCCGTGCCCGCCGGGGGCGGCGGGCCACGGGTCCGGTGACGGAAGGCGGGGGCCGTGCGCCGAAACGGGTGGCACGGCCCTCAAGTGGGCGCCAAGTTACCCGCTTTGCGCAAAAGTTGGAAGAAGTTAAGTAAAAGTTTCAAGGACTTTCGATCGCGGTAGGACAAAGTCATGGCCAGCTCCTGTCCGGCACACGCTTCCCCCGCCGCCTGGGTGCCCCCCGTGAGAAACGCGGGTCAGCGCCGTCCGCGGAAGGTGCGCCGCAGGTCGTCCACCCACTCGCCGGGGATCTCCCAGGGGATGAAGTGGCCGCCGCGCTCGTGGGCGTTGAGGTTCACGAGGTTGTACCAGCCGGCGCGGTCGCCGTCGAGGAAGTGCCGCACCCGCTGGTCCGTGCTCACGCCGGGCGGGTTCTCATAGCCCACGAAGGTGATGCCGGTGGGGGCCTCGACAGCCGGCCGCCGCTCGTGGGACGGGGTCCAGGGGTAGCGGTTGTTGTTGGCGTAGGTCCGTATCGACGTGCCGATCGAGTTGGTCGCCCAGAAGATCATGGCGTGGGTGAGCAGGTCGTCCTTGGTGAAGACGGTCTCGACGTCGCCGCCGTTGTCGCTCCAGTTCGCCCAGCGCTCCAGGATCCAGGCGAGCATCCCGGCGGGTGAGTCGGACAACCCGTGGGCGAGCGTGCTCGGGGCGAGCACGTGTGCCGCGAGATGGACGGCGAACCGCCTCTCCCAGGCGACGACCTGGGCGTGGACGTCGGCGGGCAGGCCGTCCGGGATGGGCCTGCCTCCGCTGAGGTCCCAGGCCCGGTCGCCGTTGAACAACGTGAGCTTCTGGCCCGACCCGATGTGGATGGCGTGCAGCTCGCCGGCGTACTTGTGGCCGAGCTGCCCGGTCACCATGGCTCCGACGTCGCAGCCCGCCGCGCCGTACCTCTCGTAGCCGAGCGTCTCGGTCATCAGCGTGTGCCAGAGGTCGGCGACCTTCCAGAAGTTCATGCCGTGGTGGTGTGGCAGCGGGGTGGAGAACCCGAAGCCGGGGAACGAGGGCACGATCACGTCGAACGCCTCGGCCGGGTCGCCGCCGTACGCGCCGGGGTCGGCCAGCGGATCGACGACCTTGGACCAGTGCCAGAACGTCCAGGGCCAGCCGTGGGTGAGGATCAGCGGCGTGGCGGCGGGACCGGCGCCGGGCCTGCGCATGAAGTGGACCGGCACGCCCTCGATCTCGACGCGGTAGTGCTCGTAAGCGTTGATGGCGGCCTCGGCCGCCCGCCAGTCGTACCCGTCGCGCCAGTAGTCGACGAGTTCCCGCAGGTAGGCGGCGCTCACGCCGTAGCGCCAGTCGTCGTTGCCCCCGTCGTCGGGCAGGCGGGTCAGCTCCAGGCGCCGCCGCAGGTCGGCGAGCACCTCGTCGGGCACGTGGATCGGCTCGGGCTCCAGCGGGAACGGCCGGGTCTCGGCGGACGGGGTGGTCGTGGGGCTCATCGTCATCTCCTCGTGCTGTCGCGCGGCGTGTCCGTGCCGGAGTCGTCTTCACCGGCTCCCCGTTCGATCGACGGGCCCCCGATCGCACTGGAATGCAGTTCGACCATGCGGGCCAGCGCGGGCAGCGCCGCCGCGATGGCCTCCCGCTCCGCCTCGGTGAGCCGGTCGGCGAGCTCGGTGAGCCGGGCCATGCGCTCGGCGCGCCGCCCGTCCACGATCGCGGCGCCGGCGGCCGTGACGCGGACGAGGACCGCCCGGCCGTCCGACGGATCGGGGTGACGCTCCACCAGGCCCTCGCGCTCCAGCTTGGTCACCATCTGCGTGATCGCCGACTGCGTGACCTGTTCGCTGCCGGCGAGTTCGGTGAGCCGCTTGGGGCCGTCGCCCGCCAGGGTGTGGAGCACGGACAGGGTCGTGAAGCTCAGCCGCCGCTCCGCGGGCAGCCGGATGTGCATGCGGGTGAAGTCTTCGAGCACGCGGGTCAGACCGGCGATGCTCAGCTCGGCGAACTCGGGCACGCGCCGAACTGTATCAGAAACTTAATTAAGTTATTAAAGCGAATGGGGGCCAGAAAAACGCCGATCCCCGGCGGGCCGGGCCCACCGGGGATCGCATCGCGAAGGCGCCTCAGGCCTCCGGGCCTCGCCTGCCGTCGTAGCCGAGCAGCCGCATCGCGACCTCGGGGTCCATGGCCGCGGCCAGCAACTGCGCCCGTTCCGCCGCCCGGTCCCTGGCCTCCTCGGCCCGCCGCCGCCCCGCCTGGTGGGAGCGGACCAGCAGGACCGCGACCGCGATGCCGCCGATCACCGCCACCAGCGCGACGGTCAGCAGGACGGCCGTGCCGGCGGACACACCGCCGACGGCGGCCGCGCCTCCGGCCCGACCCTGAGCCTGGGTGAGAACAAGGGCCCCCAGCAGCACGAACAGCACCACCACCACGACGACGCCGACGACAGCCCACAGCGCGCCGTACGACCCGCGGGACCGCTCGGCGGGCGGCGGCCCGGCCGGCGGGACCGGGGAGACCGGTGGCGACGTGCCGTTCCACGGCACGAAGTCGGGTTGCACCGGCTGCGCCGCCGGGACGTGCCCGTTGCCGCCGGCCAGGCCGTTCGGCGGCGGGGCGACCAGCACGGGAGCGGAGCCGCCGGAGGCCGCCACGACCGACGCCTCGATCGCCCGCACCCGGGGCAGCGGGAGCTCGACCGGAACCGCGCTGTGGGTCCGGTGGGCCTCCACCGCGGCCGTGTGGTACGCCTCGATGTCCTCGTAGAACTCGTCGGAGGTGTAGACGCCGCCGTCGATCAGCGGGCCTGTCCTGCCCTCGATAACCGCGACCACGTCGTCGCCGTTGAGCGTTTTGTGCTGTTCCAGGGCGTGCGCGACCGACAGCACCTCGCGCCGGTTCTCCCTGAGCAGCTCGGCGGTCTTCTCCAGCAGCCGGCTGAGGTTGAACTCGATCCGCTCGGGAAGCATGTCGGGCACCATCTCGTCGCGCCGCCCCGCCGGGGTGCCGGTGAAGCCGATGCCGCCGCCCCCGGGCCGCGGCTGGGCCGCCCTGCCCTCACGCAGGCCGAGCTCCTGCAGCGCCGGCAGCGAGGCCACCCCGATGCCCATGCCCCAATGGGCCTCCATCAGGCCGGTGATCGCGGTCGCGTTCTGCAGGTCGCCGGAGACCCCGGAGGAGTTGTCCTCGCCGAAGAACATCCGCTCCCCCGCCAGCGAGGCGAGCGACACCATGATCTCGGCCTCGTACTCCGACTTCCACATGGTGAACTGGTCTTCCGGCTTGATGCTGGACACCATGCCGAGGTAGTCGGCGCCCTTCTCGATGGTCGCGAGGTCGATCTCCAGATGGTGCCGGGTGCGGTAGGCGACGACCGCGTGACACGCCTCGTGCACCGCGACCGCGTGCCGCTCACGCTCGATGTACTCGACGTCCTCGGGCGGGCCGAGCTGCTTCAGCCGCTTGGCCCGCATGACGTCCGACCAGGTGATGGTCTCCCGGCCGTCCCGGATCGCCGTGATCAGCGACTCGTTGACCAGGTCCTTGATGGTCGCGCCGGTGGCGTACGGCGTGATCGTGGCGAGCTTGTCGATCTGCTCGCCGGTGAGCTGGTGGCTGACCTTGTCGAAGTAGCCCTTGTACGTGCGGATCCGGCCCGCTTTCGAGGGATAGCCGACCTTGTAGATGCGGTCGATGCGGCCGGGACGCAGCAGCGCCTCGTCCAGGGCCTCGGGCAGGTTGGTGGCCATCATGATGAGGATGCGGTACTTCGGCGGCGGCTTGGGCCGCATGCCGAGCAGCCTGCGCACGTGGCGGTTGACGAAGCCGCGCGGCTTCTTGAGACCGGAGATCTCGGTGAGCAGCGCCTCCAGCGTGCCCATGCCACCGCCGCCGCCCATGCCCCCGCCGTACATCAGGCGGTTGACGAAGGCGCCGGTGCGCGGCATCCGCGCGGGCGGGGCCTCGGGTGCCGGACCGGCGGCGTGCCGGCCGAGCACGGTGCGCGTGTGCGGACCAAGATAGGCGAAGCCGTTGCAGCCGGCCCCGTGGAAGGAAGCAGGGCCGAACGGCGCCGGCGCCGACCTGCCCCAGCCGCCGGGCCCGCCCTGGGCGAGCGCGCCGCGGTTGCCGAGCGAGTCGGCCTCGTCGAAGAAGACGATGACGCCGCCGTACCGCAGAGCCAGCTTGCGGAGTTTGCGGAACAGCGACTTGACCTTCAGAACGCCAACGCCGAAGAACATGTTGATGAACGCGCCCGGGTCGACGAACACGTACGGCTTGCCGGTCGAGCCGGCGACGGCCTCGGCCATCAGCGTCTTGCCGGTGCCGGGCGGGCCCCACAGCAGGATGCCGCTGGGCACGTAGCCGCCCCTGGCCTCGATCTCGTCGGGCCTCTCCAGGAAGACGATGTTCTCCTTGACCCGCTCGACGACGTGGTCCTGGCCCCAGACGTCGGAGAACCGCGTCTTGATGTCGTCGGGATAGTAGACGTCGACACCGCCCCGCGACAGGAACCAGAAGATCGCCACGAACTGCCCCACGGCGACCACCATGATCAGCATGTACTGCAGGACCATGGGAAGGAAACCCCACACGGTGGCCGGCACGCTGAACAGCGCCTGCAGCGGCGAGACCTGCTGCAGCTTGCCGAGCACCAGCGCGATGACCGCGATCCAGACGACCCACTTGACGGCCCGCGCGATGCGGTAGCGGTTCCAGTCGTTGAACCTGCGGTGGGTCCAGCGGTTCCAGCCGCCGAAGACCTTGTGCGTCCAGAACCGGTGATAGCCGGCCGAGCGCTCGCTGATCAGGAAATGGATCTGCCGGAGCACCTCGGCGCCGAAGAGCCACAGGATCCAGGACGCGTCCCGGACGGTCAGCACGAGGGCGTCGTAGGGGGAGATGATGCCCTCGTACGTGACGGTGGTGTTCCAGAGCAGGACGCCGAACGCGACGGCGAGCAGGATCAGGAACTTGGTCCGGTCCCACAGCGGCAGGCGTTTCCTGGTGAGAGGGTCGCGGTCCACCGGACCCGACCCCGGTTCGCGAAGCCCCTCGTGGTGCTTCGGTGGGAGGGCCGTGCTCATGTGAGGGGCTCCTTCACGGGTTGATGAGGCGCTTGACCTTGAAGGACTTGACGATGGTGTCGATCTCCGCGGCCCGCTGGCGGTAGCACGCGGGCGAGCAGCGGATCAGGAGAGTGGAGGCCGTCGTCCCGTCGGCGGACAGGTAGGCCGTCCTGTCGAACGTCTGCACCGGCCCGTTTTCCACCCGGTAGTTGTAGACGGTGCGGACGCCGCGGACCCCGTCCGTGATGGGCAGCATCTCGTCGGCCAGCAGCTCGAAACCCGACAGGCCGGCCACCTCGAACGCCTTCCGCTGTTCCTCCGTCAGCGGCACCGGCATCGGAGGGGAGGCGCGCAGCAGGTCGAGCGACGCCGCGTTCTGCTCGACCTCGCTGAGCTTTTGCACCTTCGCGAGCACGAACGGCTTGTCGTCGGCGCCCGCCGAGCCCTGCAGCAGGTGGAGGAGGGACGGCTTGTCGTACGCGTCGAACGCCGCCGTCCACAGCGACTGTTTCGTGAGCTGTGCGGTGGCCGACTCCGTGTCGCCGATGAATACCTTGTCGAGCGCTTTTTGGTCGATCTGCCGCCACGATGCCGGAACCTTGAAGTAGGTGCCGCCCGAATCATCGCGGACGTAGGTGTACTGAGGGCCGGCACAGCCGGACAGCAAGGAGGCGGCCGCGACCGCCCCCACGACCGTTCCCACCGCCCCGGTCCTTACCCGCGGTCTTTCCACCAGGGCCCAACCTCCGCTTTGCGGGTCTACGAGGTAGTAGTGCCCGTTTTTTAACTTTCCATCTCACGGTAAGTCGGCGACGCGCCTTAAAACTAGACCGAATCTTTTCCGGATCTTGATTCCTCCTGTTATCGGAATTCCCCTCGCGTCACCGGCCGGAACCGGCGCCGGGCCTGTTGAGCACCGGACCTGTCGAGCACCGGGCCTGTCCGGCACGGAGACGGCCGGGACACCGGCCGACGGCGGCGGACGCACTTCTCATGGCGATACCCAGGCAAGGGCCGCCGGAAGCGGGCTCCCGTCATATCGAACGACCACGGCCCGGCCGGTGCCGGATAAGAAGATCATGTAACGGCTGACTGCCTCGAACACGACAACCTGATGCGTGCCGTCAGAAATCACCGTGGGAGGGCTGCCGAACATGAAGCAGGTCTACAAGGAGGACGGCACCGGCGAGGGACCGGACGGCTTCTTCGGCATGACGGCGGAGCGTATGTTCGCCGAAGTGTGGTCCCGGCAGATCCTCACGGTCAGGGAACGACGATTGCTGCTGCTCGGCCTGCTCGTCGGCCAGGGCATGGACGACATGCTCGAACTCCACCTGGACACCGCCCTGCGCTCGGGCGAGCTGACCCCGGCCGAGTTGCGGGAGACGGTCGTGTTCCTCACGTTGTACGCCGGGTGGCCCCGCGCCGCCCGGCTCAACGCGAAGGTCGAGGAGCTGATCGGCCGCACCGCCCAGATGTGACCACCGCGACCGCCGGAAGGCCCGGCGCCCGCGCGGGGACGGGCGCCGCCGGCCGGGAGGGAAGGCCGGCCGCGGGGCGGGCCGGACAAGGGGCCCCGCGTGGTGGGTACGCTGCCGTCATGCCCACCGCACTCATCACCGGCGCGACCGCCGGGATCGGCGCCGCATTCGCGCGCCGTCTGGCCGCCGACGGCTTCTCCCTGGTCCTGGTGGCCCGCGACGAGGAGCGGCTCGCCGCCTCCGCCGAGGCTCTGCACAAAAGGTACGGCGTGGCGGTCGAGGCGCTGCCCGCCGACCTGGCCGAGGAGGGGGGCACGGCGGCGGTCGAGGAGCGACTGCACTCGGGCATCGACCTGCTGATCAACAACGCCGGTTTCGGGCACCACGGCGGCTTCCTCGACACCCCGGTGGAGGACGAGGTCCGGATGCTGCGGCTGCACTGCGAGGCGGTGCTGCGGCTGACCCGCGCGGCCCTGCCGTACATGATCTCGAAGGGCCGGGGCGGGGTCGTCAACGTGGCCTCGGTCGCGGCGTTCCTGCCGGGCGGCACCTACAGCGCCACGAAGTCGTGGGTGGTGAACTACAGCGCCTCCGCGGCCAACATGGTCAACCGGCACGGTGTGCGGGTGATGGCGCTGTGCCCGGGGTTCGTGCGGACCGAGTTCCACGACCGGGCCCGGCTCGACATGTCCGGTCTGCCGCCTTTCGCGTGGCTGTCGGCCGACCGCGTCGCCGCCGAGGCGATGCGCGACCTGGCCCGCGGCGCCTGGGTGAGCGTCCCGTCGGTGCGTTACAAGGCGGTCGCCGGGCTGGCCAGGCTCCTGCCGCTCAACCTCGTCGGCCGCTTGGCGAAGCTGCGCTACAGGTGAGCACGCGGTGCGGTGACAGGATCGGCTAGAACCGCTTTCGCCTGCGATACCTCCCGCCGGCCAGAGGATCGGACACTGCTGGACGCCTTCTCGACCGGTGCTCTATGCCCCTCCCGCCAATCTTCGCCCCGTCGCATCGCCCAGAGCGGCACCTCGCGGCGTTGTCGTCGTCGCTCGTAGCCCCGCTACGAGTTCCCCGTCCGCCTTGCGATGCACCGCTCCGGACACCGCTCCCTCCGGGCAAACCTTGTCGGTCGCGGCACTGGACGATTCTCGCCCGCAGCGCCGGCGCCTGGGCGGAGGTAGGGCGACGCGCCCGCCGCTCAAGCATCGCCCGCTCCTCGTCTGTCAGTTCCACAGGCGCCGTCGGGCACTTCGCACCTCAAGCCATGCGCCAAGACCGCAGACAGCCACAGAATTCGCGACTCAGGACACTACTCGGCGGCGAGGCCTGGAGGAGTTGTTCTCCGCCTGCACGCACCCGACGGCGCCGGCCGTCCGGGTGCGTGCGTTCGCCGTTGTCTCTCTTCACAGGACGCGGGTCACGCGGCTTGCGTGGCGGAACACGCCCGGCTGCAGTCCGTTGTCCAGGGCACTCGCCACGCTCAGCATCTGTAGGGGAAGGATCTCGGCGACAGGCCGGGCGGCGCCGGTAAGGGCGGGGACCGCGAGGTTCACCCCCGGACCCTCTCCCGGCCCGATCCAGAGCACCTGCCCGTCGCGGTCGAGGATGTCCTGCGCCATGCGCCGGTTGAGTGGTGCCGTCGTCTGCTCCCCCGCCAGCATGACGGCTGTGAAGCGGTCGTCCACGAGGTCGAGCGGGCCGTGACGGAACTCGCTGGTGGCCAGCGCCTCCGCGTGCACCTTGCCCGCCTCCTTCACGAGCAGTGCCCCGGTGCGCGCCGACGCCAGCGACGGGCCGCGGCCCAGCACCACGAGTGTGCGGCTGGCCAGTTCCAGCGGGCGGACGGTGGCAAGGTGGTCGTCGAGGGCCTCGACGTACCGCCGTACCTCGGACACGGCAGGCGCGAAGTCTGCCGAATGATCCTCGCCGAGCGCGGCGTCCGCCAGGCGCATGCCGGCCACGATTGTGTTGATGTACGTCCCTGTGCCGGCCGTGTCGTCACGCGCGGCCCCCACCTGCAGGGGATAGACGACGTCCGCACGGCGGGCGAGCGGCGAGCCCAGGTTGTTCACCACCGCCAGGATCGCGGGGCGCTTCGGGCCGAGCGTCTCGAGCAGGGCGAGCACCTCAGCCGACTCGCCCGACTGCGAGACGACCACGAGCAACTTGTCGGGGGTCAAGAGGCCAGGCGCGTAGTTGACCAGCTCCGCGGTCTCGACGATCCAGGCGGGCACGCCGGCCGAGACGAGCCTCAGCCACGCCGGGTAGGACGCGAACGGCCCCGAGCCCATGCCGGTGAACACCACGCCGGTGTAGCGCGCCAGCCGGTCGCGCACCAGGCGGCCGACGTCGTCGGGGATCGGGGAGTCGAGGATCGCGCGGAGGGTGTGGACCTGTTGGACGATGCCACGCACGTACGGGGGCACCATGTCGAAGGAGGAGTTCACGCGGCAAAGTTATCACCTTTCTGTTGCTTCTAAATTTCTTCCTGTTCGCTTGTTGCCAGAAATGTCCGAGTGAACATAACCTCTCCGCCATGACATCCTCACCGGCAGAGCCGTTGCTTGAGGCGCGCAACGTCGTGAAGACGTTCGGCCACGTGCAAGCCCTGCGTGGCGCCGACTTCGCGGTCGGTGCGGGCGAAGTGGTAGCGCTGATGGGCGACAACGGCGCGGGCAAGAGCACCCTCATCAAGATCCTTTCCGGTGTCCAGCCCCCGACCAGCGGCGAAATCCTCATGGACGGCGTGCCTGTCGAGCTGCGAAGTCCCGACGCCGCTCGCGTTCTGGGGATCGAGACCGTCTACCAGGACCTCGCGCTCGCCGACTCCCTCGACGCGGCCAGCAACCTGTTTCTCGGAAGGGAGCAGATGCGCTCCGGATTACTCGGGCGCCTCGGCTTCCTGGACAAGAAGGCCATGCGCAGGGAGGCCGCGCGGGTCTTCGCTGAGTTGTCGGTGACGGTCACACCGGGCGGGCAGACGGTCCGCGGCATGTCCGGCGGCCAGCGCCAGGGCGTCGCCGTCTGCCGCGCCGTCATGTGGGCCAACCGCGTCGTCTTCATGGACGAACCCACGGCCGCGCTGGGCGTGGCCCAGACCAGGAACGTCCTCGACCTCATCAGGCGGGTGCGCGACCGGGGCATCGCGGTCGTCCTCATCAGCCACAGCGTTCCCGACGTGCTGGACGTCGCCGACCGGATCGAGGTGCTGCGGCTCGGACGGCGCGTCGCCCGGCTCGACGCGCGCGCCACGAACACCCAGGAAGTGGTCGCCGCCATCACCGGCGCGCACCAGGAGGAGATGAGATGAGCACCCCCAGCGCCGCCACGACGGCCCCCATCGCCGGGACGGAGTCCATGCGCGTCAGGCTGACCGGCCTCCTGCTACGTCCGAGCACGGTCACGTTCATCATCCTTGTCGTGATCGTCGCCGTGTTCGCGACCCTCGCGCCCGTCTCCTTCGCCAGCGTGGACAACGCGCGGGCCATTCTCACCGACGCCTCGATCCTGCTCGTCCTCTCCGTCGCGATCAACTTTCCGATGATCACGGCGGGCATCGACCTCTCGACCGGCTCGGTGCTGGTGTTCTCCGGGGTGCTGTCGGTCAAGGCCATGCAGGCAGTTGGTGGCAACGGCCCTGGAGTGGCCGTCCTTGGTGGCGTCGTCGCGGTCGGCAGTGGCCTGGCCTGGGGCGCGCTCCACGGCGTACTCGTCGCGTATGGGCGGATCCCGGCCTTTATCGCGACGCTTGGCACCCTCGGCGCGGCGCTCGGGCTCTCCTACATCATCACCGGTGGGTTCGACCTGCAGGACGTGCCGTCCTCAGTCACCTCCATCGCGTCGCAGCGCCTGCTCGGCGTGCCCTGGCTCGTGGTGGCGGCCGCGGTCGTCGCCGTCGTCTTCGGGGTGTTGCTGCAGGCCACCCGCTTCGGCCGCTACACGTACGCGATCGGCGCCAGCGAGGAGGCCGCCCGGCGCGCCTCCATCAACGTCAACGTCCATCTCGTGAAGGTGTACGTCATCGCGGGCGGCCTCACTGGTCTGGCCGGGTTCCTGTCACTGGCCAGGTTCGCCACCACCACCCTCGCCGGGCACGCCACCGACAATCTCCAGGCCGTCACCGCCGTCGTTCTCGGCGGCACCAGCCTCTTCGGCGGCACGGGCGCCGTCGTCGGCACCGTCGCCGGCGTCTTCATCCCCACGGTGCTGCAGAACGGCTTCGTCGTGACGGGCGTGACGCCCTACTGGCAGCAGGTCGCCGTGGGCGTCGTCCTCATCGCAGCCGTCTACCTGGACAAGATCCGCCGCAGCCGCTCCGTCTGAGCAGCCACACCCCGAAGGAAGCCCATGAAGCCGTCCCTACGTGCCATCGGACACGCCACCCTCATCGCGTCGGTGATCGCGGGCCTCGCCGCCTGCGGTGCCGCGGAACGCTCCAACGGCCCCTCCACGGCCGCCGCCCACACCGACATGTCCCTCATCGTGGGCAACCTCGGCGACGCCTACTACCAGTCGCTCATGTGCGGGGCAAAGAAGGAGGCCGCGGCCAAGGGCGTCGCGCTCGAACTGCTCGGGCCGAAGGCGTTCGACACCTCGCAGCAGGTACCCATCGTCAACGGCGCCACCGCGAAGAAGCCGGACGCCATCATCATCGCGCCGACCGACTCCAAGGCGCTCTTCCCGCCGCTCCAGCAAGCGCACCAGGACGGCTCAAAGATCATCACAGTGGACACGACGCTCGACGACACCTCGTTCCTGTCCTCGCAGATATCCGCCAACTGGACGCAGATGGGAACTCTCGGCGCTCAGGAGCTCGCCAAGGCGGTCGGTGACAAGGGCACCGTCCTGGCGATCTTCTCACCGCCCGGCGTCACCACCAACGACTTGGGGCGCAAGGCGTTCCTCGAGGAGATGACGAAGCATCCCGGAATCAAGCCGGTCATCCAGTACAGCCAGGGCGACGCGGGTAAGTCCGCCTCGATCGTGACCGCGGCGCTGGCCCGGTATCCCGGGCTGGCGGGAGTGATGACCTTCAACGGCGGCGACGCCGAAGGCGCGGTCACCGGTCTGCGCGAGGCGGGCAAGGCCGGCGGGATCGCCCTGGTGGCCGGGGGCGCCCGCGAATATCAGGTCGGGCTGCTCAGGGACGGCATCGCCAAGGCCCTCCTCGTCCCCGCGCCGTCGAAGATCGGCGCCGCTGCGGTGGACCAGGCGCTGGCTGCGGTGAAGGGCTCGGCCACGCAGCCGACTGTCGGCACAGACATCGTCGTCGCCACCCGCGACAACATGGACGAGCCCGCCATCGCCCAGTCGTTTTACGTGCCCTGCTGACCCACCCAGCGACAGCCGCGGGCGCGCCGACGGCGCGCCCGCGCAGCCGTGGGGGCGGCGGCCGTGCGCCGCCCCGCGTCCCGCCGACCGGCACTACGCTGGGCATGATCGCTCACTGAAGGAACGTGATGAAGAAGTCCGACCGGCACCGCCTGATCCTGGATGTGATCCAGCGCACCGGCCGCCTGCGCATCTCCGACATCGCCCGAGAGAGCGGCATGACCGAGATGACCATCCGCCGCGACCTGGAGGCCTTGGAGCAGGCCGGTGCGCTCAGCCGGGTTCATGGGGGAGCCGTCTCCGTCGTCTCGCAGAGCCACTCGCCGCGCTACCAGGCACGCATCCTCAGCAACGCCGAGAACAAGCAGCGCATCGGCAAGGCCGCCGCCGAGCAGATCCGCGAGGGCGAGACGATCATCCTTGACGCCGGGTCCACCACTGCGAACGTCGCCCGTGCCCTCCTCGGAAGGCGCAACATCCGCGTCCTCACCGTGGACCTGCGCATCGCCTCCGAGCTGGCCGACGATCCGGGCCTCACGGTCCTGCTCGCGGGCGGCGTGGTGCGGCCGGTGGAGCACACGCTGTACGGCGCCGAGACGCAGCGGGCGTTCGCGGAGTACAACTTCGACACCTACATCATGAGTGCGAGCGGCGTGGACGCGGCCAGCGGCGTCACCGAGTACAACCCCGACGACGCGTTCGTCAAGCGTTCCGCCCTGGCCAGCGCCCGCCGCACCATCTTGGTCGCCGACGGCGGCAAGTTCGGCGTCACGACGTACGCGAAGGTGTGCGGTCTGGACGACGCCGACATCATCGTCACCGACGAGCAGGGCGCCGCGACCGAGACAGCCCGCGCGGCCGAGAGCGCCGGCACCCGGATCGTGATCGCCTGACATGAGCCGGCCCGCAGACATCGCCGGCGTCGACGTCGGCGGTACCAAGATCGCCGTCGGCGTCCTGCACGCCGACGGCACCAGAACCCTCGTAGGGGTCGAGCCGACCGTCCGCGGCGCGGGCGAGGCCAACGCCGCCACCGTGCGCACCCTGCTCCGCCGGGCTTGCGACACCTTCGCCATCGCCGCCGTCGGACTTTCCGTGACCACTACGGTCGACGGCGACGGCCGCTTCCGCGACCTCACCTCCTGGATCGGCTGGCGCGGCTGGACGCCCGCCGACGTCCTCGGCGACCCGCCCCGCGGGCTCCGGGACGGCGGCTCCGTCATCGCCGCGAACGACGCCGCCTGTGGCGCCCTGGCCGAGTGGTCGCTCGGCGCCGGGCGCGGCGCCGACGACACCCTCTTCGTCAGCCTCGGCACCGGCCTGTCGCACTCGCTCGTACACGACGGCCGGGTGCTGACCGGCGCCCACGGCGGCGCGCTCTTCAGCGGGTACGCACCGCCGGCGCGCTGCCCCTGGCCGGCGTGCGATGCAGGCACCGTGGAGGACATCTGCTCCGGCCCCGCGCTGGCGGAGGCTTACCAGGGGCCGGGCGCGAGGGACGCCAGACCCGTCCTGTACGACGCCCGTGACGGAGTCCCCGCCGCCAGAGACGTCGTGGACCACGCGGCCTGGCACCTCGGCGCGTACCTCGCGGGGCTGGTCCAGTCCTACGACCCCGGGGTGGTGGTCATCGGCGGCGGGCTGGGCACCGGCGCGCCCGGCTACGTGGAGTCGGCCGTACGCACAGCCCGCGACCTCATCCGGCTGCCCTTCGCGTCCGGCGTTCCCTTCACGCCCGCGGCGCTCGGCGCCGACTCCGGCTGGCTGGGAGCCGCCCTCACCGCTGCTCACGCGTGAGACCCCGTGCGAAGGCCCGGTAATCGAGGGCCGAAAGGCCGGAGCTCGCCCGCCGACTGCGACGCGTCCAACTGGATGCACGCTCGCGACAGGCGGATTCGTCGGCCGGACACTCCCTACCGGTGATTCACAGCCGTTCGACGTTCGGGCCGTGGCAGCGGCCCCGGGTGTCGAAGACGAACCGGCTCGCCCGCTGGACCAGGTCGTAGTCGTAGCAGTCCTGCCCGCCGAGCACGACGACCGCGTCCGCCCTGGCCAGCTCCGCGGCGTCCGGCTCGACGACCTCGACCCCGGCCGGCGCGACGAGGTCCTCCGCCATGGGGTCGGCCGCCCGCACCCGGGCGCCGAGCCGGCACAGGGTCTTGGCGACCTCTACCGGCGACAGCCCGAGCAGCAGGATCCTGCTGCCCCTGATCGAGCGGCACCTCCGGTTCAGCGCGAGGCAGAGCCGGTCGACCACGTGGGCGGGCATGTGCGCGTTGACGTCGTTGGCCGCCTCGACCAGCCGGAATCCCCGCCCGGTGCCGCGCCGGATCCCCCACGGCAGATACGTCACGTCGAGCGGCAGGCAGGGCTCCTCCTGCCCGGGGGAGGGCGGCACGGCGGCCTGCGCGAAGGGCGTGGTGGCCGAGGCCTCGACCGCTTCCCACACGTCGACGCCGAGATGCGCGGCGAAGACGGACAGCTCGTTCGCCAGCGCCGCGCCGACGTGCGCGCGGGCGGTCTCCAGCAGTGCGCACAGCTCGGACACCCGGGGCGAGGAGACCGGGACGGTCTCCCGCACCAGCCTGCCGTAGAAGTCCGTCACCGCCCGCAGCGAGGCCGCGTCGACCCCCGAGACGACCTTGGGCGTGTTGCCGAGCCGCCAGCGCGGGTTGCCGGGCTCGGCGCGGTGCGGGCTGTGGCCGAGGTGGAAGTCACTGCCCGCGCACAGTCCCGACCTGCGCTCGAGCAGCGGCCGTACGAACTCCTCGGTGGTGCCGGGGTAGGCGGTGCTCTCCAGCACGACCGTCGCCCCCGGCCGCAGGAACGGGGCGATCCGGCCGGTGGCCGAGCCGAGCGGGGCGAGGTCGGGCGCGCCGTTCCGCATCCGCACGGGCGAGGTGAGCACGCAGACGTCGAACCCCGACGCGTCGGCCGCGTCGGCACTGGCCGCGTACCGGCCGGAGGCGTGCGCGGCGGCCAGCGCGCCCGCGCCGACGCCCTCGACGCACGGCTCCCCCGCGTTCAGCCGCTTGACCCGCCACTCGTCCTCGTCGAGGCCGACGACGCGGAACCCGGCCTCCACGGCGCGCATCGCCAGGGGCAGCCCGGCCCGGCCCTGGCCCACGACCACCAGCTTCTCCGCCACGCTACGACTGTAGGAGCCACCCCGCCGCCGCCCCCGGCATTGGCGGACGGGACGGCTGTAAGGCTTGGGTACGGATAGGGAAAAGTCTCTTCCGGCGGCGTCCGGGCGACCCGTCGGCGGTGGGACGGCGAGCTAGCTTCTCCGACATGATCAGGGAGGAGCCAGCATGAAACCGGACGACCGGATTCGTGTCATGGAGATAATCGCCCGGATGAACGTGAGCGGTCCCGCCACCCAGGTCACGGGGTTGTGCGAGCGGCTCAGCCCGGTGGAGTTCGACCACCGTCTGTACACCGGGTACGTCGACGGCGGTGAAGGCGACCACCTGCAGCTTCGCGACGTGATGATCCCGATCCATCGGGTGCCGGGCCTCGGCCGCGCGATAAAGCCCGCCGACGACTACCGGGCCCTTTTCCGGCTGACGAACGCGATGCGCGAGTTCCGGCCGCACATCGTGCACACCAGGACCACCAAGGCGGGCGCGCTCGGCCGCCTCGCGGCCCGGTTGTCGGGCGTCGGGGCGGCCCGGGTGCACAGCTACCACGGCCACCTCCTCGACGGGCAGCTCTCCCGCCCGAGGCGAGGCGTGTACGTCCGCATCGAGCGCCGCCTGGCGAGGATGACCGACCGCCTGGTCACGGTCGGCGCCCGGGTGCGCGACGACCTCCTCGCGGCGGGAATCGGCCGGCCGGAGCAGTACGTCGTCATTCCCCCGGGGGCCGGGCTCGGCCCGCTGCCCGAGCGCGCCCGGGCCCGCGCCGCGCTGGGCGTCCCGCTGGACGCACCGGTCGTGGCGTACGTCGGCCGCCTGAAGAAGGCCAAACGGCCCGACCGGCTCGCGGAGGTGGCCAGGGCGGTCCTGGCCCGGCTGCCCGGCGCCCGCTTCCTCGTCTGCGGCGGCGGCGAGCTGAAGGAGGAGGTGGAGCGGGCCGTCATGCCGATGTGGGACTCCTTCCGGCTGCTCGGCTGGCGCCGCGACGTCGAGACCGTGTACGCCGCGGCCGACGTGGTGCTGCTCACCTCCGACAGCGAGGGCACGCCGCTGGCGCTCGTGGAGGCCGGCATGGCGGGCCTGCCGGTGGTGGCCACCCGGGTCGGCAGCGTCCCCGAGGTCGTCATGGACCGCCGTACGGGTTTCCTGACCGAGCCCGACGCGGACGAGATGGCCGACCACGTCGTACGACTGCTGGTGGACCCCGGCCTCGCGCGGCGGATGGGCGAGGCGGCCCGCGCCTGGACGGGGCGGGCGTTCTGTGTGGAGCGGCTGGTGGCGGACACCGAGGCCCTCTACCGCGCCCTGCGCGGCGCGACGCGATCGGAGGTGGGCAGCCGTTGACACCGATTCCGGCGCCGGCGCCCGTGCTCGCGGGGGTGATCGCCTGCCTGCTCGCCGCCTCGGGTCTGCTCCCGGTGCGGCGTGCGATCCCCAACCTGACCGGGGTGACGCTCGCGGCGGCCACGGCGTGCGCCTCGGTGGGGGCTCTCGGCGTCGCGGACCCGCGGGTGATCGCGGTGTTGACGGCCGCCGCCGCGGTGGCGCTGCTCGGGCTCATCGCCGACGTGGGCGCGCTGCCGCTCGTCACGCGACTCATCGTGGAATCGGTGGCGGCGGGCGGAGTCGTGCTGTGCGGCGTGCAGGTGACGCTGACGGGCGACTGGCTGGACGGGCCGGTCAGCGTCATGTGGATCGTCGCGATGACCAACGCCCACGGGCTGCTCGACCGACTCGGCGGCGCGCTGGCCTCGGTCGCCACCGTCACCGGCGCGTTCCTCGCCGGGACGGCGCTCGTGCTGGGCGCCCCGTCCCTCGCGGTGCTCGCGGCCGCCCTGGCCGGGGCGTGCCTCGGCGCCCTGCCGTATGGCAGGAGGCGGGGCTGGGGCACGAGCAGAGGCACGGGCAGGGTTGGAGCCGGGGGCAGGGGTGAAGCCGGGGGCAGGGGTGAAGCCGGGGGCAGGGGTGAAGCCGGGGGCAGGGTGCGGCTCGGTCCCTCCGGCTCGTTGTTCGCCGGGTTCGTCCTGACCTGCACGGCTGCCGATCTCACGGCCGGGCGGGGCACGGGCGTGGTCGCGGCCGGCTTGCTGCTGCCGGCGCTGGCGGCCGTCCTGGGGGCCGGCATGTACGCCTCCCGCCGGGTGCGGCGGGCCGGGCCGGTGCGGCGGGCGGCGCCCGTCCTGTGTTACGTCGCGGCCGTCACCGGGACGGCCGGGCTCGCGGTCGCGCTCGGCTGGGTGCCCGCCGGGACGACGGCCGCGGTCACCGCCGCGACCGCCGCCGCGTTCCTCTCACACACGTGCCTCCGGCACGTCGTTCTTCATCCGCGCCTCCGGCACGCCGTCCTTCCGCGCCTCCAGCACGAGCTTTTTCATGCGCGCCCAGGTCACGATGGGGACACGCGCCGGGGGGAGATGCGGACGTCCTCCGGGGCGCCGCCGAGCGGCGACGAGCCGCGCGGGCGCGTGCCGCGCCCGCGCTCCGCCGGAAGTCCCCCGCCGCCCGTCGTACGGCGGGGGTGACCGGGCTCAGCGGCCGATGTTGGCCTCGTGGCCGATGGACAGGCCCGAGTCGACGTCGAAGAAGTGCAGGTTGTGGGTGTCGACCACCAGCTCGACCTCCTGCCCCGGGCGGACGTGGCTGCGGGCGTTGACACGCGCGGTCCACAGCGACTTGTTGCCGGTCAGCGGAAGCGTCGTCTCCTCGTCGTCGCCGTCGTTGGCGGCGGCCACGGTGTCCTTGTGCTCGACCGGCGGGGCGTCGATCGTGAACAGGACGTTGATCTCCGAGCCCAGCTCCTCGGTGACGTTGGCGCGGACCGGGATGCGGACCCATCCGCCACTGTTGCCACTGGCCGAACCGGCGTCCTCGAAGTCGGAGGGCCGGATGCCGAGGATGAGCTTGCGGCCGATGTAGCGGTCGAGGCCCGGCTTCTCGGCGAAGGTCGAGTCCGGGACGGGGAGGCGGTATCCGGCGAAGGACACGGCCGCGCCGCCGTTGTCGCGGATCAGCTCGGCGTAGGCGAAGTTCATGGCCGGAGAGCCCATGAAGCCGGCGACGAACAGGTTGACCGGGTCGTCGAACAGGTTCTGCGGGGTGTCGACCTGCTGGAGCACACCGTCGCGCAGGACGCAGACGCGGTCGCCGAGGGTCATGGCCTCGACCTGGTCGTGGGTGACGTACACCGTGGTGACGCCGAGGTTCTCGTGGAGCTGGTTGAGCGAGGCGCGCATGGAGACGCGGAGCTTGGCGTCCAGGTTGGACAGCGGCTCGTCCATGAGGAAGGCCTGGGGCTCGCGGACGATGGCGCGGCCCATCGCGACACGCTGGCGCTGACCACCGGACAGGGCGGCGGGCTTCCGCTTGAGGTACTGCTCCAGGCCGAGCATGCGGGCGGCCTCGCCGACCCGCTTCTGGATCTCCGGCTTCGACATCTTGCGCAGCTTGAGGCCGAAGGCGAGGTTCTCCTCGACCGTCATGTGGGGGTACAGCGCGTAGTTCTGGAAGACCATCGCGATGTCGCGGTCCTTCGGAGGAAGGTGGTTCACGACGCGGTCGCCGATGACGATCTCGCCGCCGCTGATGTCCTCCAGGCCGGCGATCATCCGCAGGGCGGTGGACTTGCCACAACCCGACGGGCCGACCAGCACCATGAACTCGCCGTCCTTGATCTCCAGGTTCAGGCCGTTCACGGCCTTGACCCCGCCCGCGTAGATCTTGTCGACGTTGTTCAGAACGATAGAAGCCATGCCAGTCCTTCGTGGTTCCCGAGACATGAGCAAGTGGATACGTTTTCAAGACTGTCCCGTGAAATACCGTCTATTGTCAAGATTTCGGTAACACCAGGCATGAAATCATGGTGGAATCGTTTCCATGAACGGTCCAACGCAGCGGCGGATAACCATCAAGGAAGTGGCGGAGGCGGCCGGGGTCGGCGTGGCCACCGTGTCCCGGGTCCTGTCGGGCGGCTCGGCGAGCGCCGAGACCCGTGAGAAGGTGCTCGCCGCCGCGGCGCGGCTCGACTACCGGCCGAGCGCCCTGGGACGCAACCTGAGGCGCCAGCGGACAGGCGGCATCGGCCTGCTGGTCCCCGACATCACCGACAGCTTCTACGCGCGGCTGACCGACGGCGTGCTGTCGTGTGCCCGCTCGTACGGCGAGCCCGTCACCGTGGGGGTCACCGGCGACGACCCGGAGCGGGAGGCCGAGCTGATCGGCGGGCTCATCGAGCAGAGCATGGACCGTCTGATCGCGGTGCCGTCCGGGGACGGGGACATGTGGGCGCCCGCGCTGCGCGCGGGACTGAACGTCGTGTTCGCCGACCGGCGGGTGCGGACGGACGTGCCCAGCGTGGTGCCCGACGACCGGGCGGGGGTGCTGACAGCCGTGGAGTATCTGGCCGGGCTGGGCCATCGGAAGATCGCCTACCTCGGCCGGCACGGGCAGTCGCAACGGGTGGCCGCCTTCGGCGCCGCGCTCGCCTCGCTCGGGCTGCCCGCCGACCGGGACCTGGTCGTGCACGCCAGGTCGAGCCGCGACTCCGCCTACGCGGCCGCCGCGGGCCTGCTGCAGCACCGGCCCGACGTCACCGCCGTCATCGCGGGCGGCAACGTGCTCGGCGAGGCCGCGGTGCTGGCCGCCAGGGAGCTGGACGTGCGGATCCCCAGGGACGTGTCGCTCATCATGTTCGACGACGTGCCCTGGGCCGAGCTGTGCTCCCCGCCTCTGACGGTGATCGCCCAGCCGGCCCAGGACATCGGCTACCGCGCCGCCGAGCTGGTGCTGCGGCACGGCAGGCGGCCTCCGGCCGTCACGCTGCCCACCAAGCTCGTCGTACGGGCGAGCTGCGGGCCCAGGGTCGCGTTCCCTAGGCGATGAGCTTCTCGACGGCCTCGGTGATCTCCGGGGCCTCGGGTTCGACGCGGGGGCGGAACCGGGCGACCACCTGGCCGTCGGCCGCGACGAGGAACTTCTCGAAGTTCCATTGGATGTCGCCCGCCTCGCCCTCCGCGTCCGGGACCGCGGTCAGCTCGGCGTAGAGGGGATGCCGCCCCGGGCCGTTGACCTCGGTCTTGTCCAGCAGTGGGAAGTCGACGCCGTACGTGGTGGAACAGAACTCCTTGATCTCCTCCGCCGTGCCGGGCTCCTGCCCCATGAACTGGTTGCAGGGCACGCCGACGACGGTGAACCCGCGGTCGCCGTACGCCCGCTGGAGGGCGACCAGGCCCTCGTACTGCGGGGTCAGCCCGCATCTGGACGCCACATTGACCACAAGGGCGGCTCCCCCGCCGAGCAGCCCGCCGAGGGTCGTGCTCTCGCCGTCGATCGTGGTCACCGGAATCTCGAGAACGCTCATGTCCGCACCCTAAACGAGCGTCCCGTCCGTTCTCCGCGCAGGGCGCGGCGCGTCGCGCACGGTAACCGGCGCCTACGGAAAGGGTCGGCGTTGGGGGTCCGATCGGCAAAGAACCGCCCGCGGCGTGTCGCTGATGCCGCCCGCGAGGCGGGCGGCCGTATTTCAATCCGCGTGAGGACCCGTCGCGGTGCCCGCCGGAAGCTCATGTGATCCGGTGCGGGCCGAGCGGACGGCGGCGCCCACGCCATGGGCGCGCGGCCGCACGGCGGGCGCCACGCGCGCCCGCCTTCCGCACGCGACCCGACGACAAGGACCGATTTGGACAGCAGAAGCGTTCTACGCAACACAGTCGCCGCCGTCATCGCGGCCACCGTGGCCGGTGGCGGGAGCGGAGCGGCGTGGGCCGACGAGTGGGCCGCTGCGGAGCGGGCCGAACAGAATGTGCGGCCCGTCACCCACGTGGGGGTGTGGACCACGCGGGCGGCGGCGCAGCCGCCCCGCTTCCGCCGGGCGCCGGCGAAGCTCCGCAGCAAGGCGTACGCCTTCCGGCTCGTCACCCGCCGCACCTGGTCGGGAGAGCAGTTCCAGTGCCTCGACAGCCTGTGGACCAGGGAGAGCAACTGGGATCACCGGGCCTACAACCAGGGCTCGGGCGCCTACGGCATCCCGCAGGCGCTGCCCGGGCGGAAGATGGGCTACGTCGCCGGCGACTGGCGGTTCAATCCGCAGACTCAGATCAGGTGGGGGCTGCGCTACATCAAGGGTCGCTACGGCTCGCCGTGCGGCGCCTGGGGCCACTTCCGGTCCCACAACTGGTACTGACCCGGGCGGAGGGGTCCGGCGGCCTGCCGCAGGCTCCCTCCGCCCCCGGTCCACACGACCCCCGGTCCACACGCCGCCCCCGCGACCGGCCCGGATGTCCGCCCTCGGCGCCTCCCGGTCTCCCCTGCCCGCCCGGGCGTCAGGGTGTCCCCACGGCCGGCGCGAGCACCAGGACCAGCGCCGCCACGGCGACGGCCAGCGCGCCGGCCCAGGCGATGCGCCCGTCCAGCCGGTGATCGAGCGGGTGCCCGCCCCGCAGCGCCCGCTCCAGGCGGCGATGGCGGATCCCGGTGCGCAGGAGCAGGACCGCCCCCGCCAGCGCGGCGGCCGCGAAGGGGACGGCGAGGCCGGGCAGGTCGTGGCGCACGGCGAGCCCCGCCGCCACCATGCCGGTGCCCGACATCGTCACCGCGGTACGGACCCAGGCGAGCCGGGTCCGCTCGCTGTGCAGGCCGGGTTTCGGCACGTCGCTCACGACTGCGGTCACCTCGACAGGAGGATGAGGATCAGAGCCAGGACGGCCACCGCGGCCACGCCGTACCCGAATATGGGGGCCAGAGCGGGCGGCGGGAGCGCCCGGTCCTGCCTGAGCGCCCGGTCGATGTACCGCCAGCGCGGGTAGGCCGATCCCGCCGCCAGGGCGGACAGGAGCACGAGCACGACGGCGAGCAGAGTGCGCACCCACGGCACGAAGACGCCCTCGGGGACGACCGCGATGCCGATGCCGCCGGCGCTCAGTGCGAGAGCGGTGCTGATCCAGGTGAGAAACGTGCGCTCGTTGGCGAGGACGAAGCGGGGGTCAGGTTCGTTCTCTTCCATGCGAGAACGTTATTTCTGCCCCTTTTCCCCTAGATTTGTCGGGGTTGCATTTCGTCGTGCCGACCTCCGTCACGCGGCGCCGGACGGCGTACGCGTGGTGGTGGCGGCCAGGTGCCGCAGTTTCTCCTCCGACTCCGACCCGGGCTCCGCCGCGAACAGGTCCATGCCCTGCAGCTCGGGGTCGCCGGGGAGACCGACGAGCTCGGCGGACAGCCGCAGCTCGCCCACGACCGGGTGATCGAGGACGTAGTCACGGTGCGTCGCCACGGCCACGTGATGCTCGTGCCACAGCCTCCCGAACTCGGGGCTCTGCCCGCAGATGGTGTCGACGTGCTGCATGATCCGCGCGTCCTGCGGGTGACGCGCGGCCATGACGCGGAGCTGGGCCACGTGTTCCCGGGCGAGCCGCGGCCATGCCTCGCCGTGCATGCGCCTGATCTCCTCGTCCAGGAAGATCAGGTGGGCGATCGTCCTGCGCTCTTCCGGGATCGCG
This sequence comes from Microbispora sp. NPDC088329, assembly GCF_040685655.1. Lineage (NCBI taxonomy): Bacteria > Bacillati > Actinomycetota > Actinomycetes > Streptosporangiales > Streptosporangiaceae > Microbispora > Microbispora sp. NPDC088329. The sequence continues at coordinate 274,426 of NZ_JBFBIP010000004.1, read as the reverse complement.
GCGAAGTCGGCGAATACCGCCGCCGCCAGTGTGTTCCAGGCGACCACGTCGGCGTGCCGTCCGAGGACGAGTGCCGGGGTGAGCACCATCGAGTCCAGGACACGCCGCACCCCGGGCCTGATCGGGACCCGCGCGACGTCGTGACGCCGATGCGCCGGGCGGGCCAGCGCGTGCAGGTAGGCGCGCTCGTCCCCGGTGAGCCGCAACACGTCCGCGATCGCGTCCAGTACCTCGGCCGAGACGTTCCGGCTGTTGCCCTGCTCCAGGCGGGTGTAGTGGCTGACGCTCACCCCGGCCGCCAGCGCCAGCTCCTCGCGGCGCAGGCCGCGCACGCGCCGCGTCCCGTTGCCCTTGTAGGGCAGGCCGACGTCCTCCGGTCGCACCCGCGCCCTGCGGGACTTGAGGAACTCGCTCAGCTCGGCACCTCGATCCACGATCGTCCAGCCTAGGCAACTTTTGAGTAGCCAGAACGCGGGGCTGGCTGGGTCTCGGAGCCGCGACCAGGCTGCCTGCATGCGATCCGTGATCCCTCTCGTACTTCTCGGCCTGGGCAGCATGATCACCGCCCTGGACTTCACCATCGTCTACGTCGCACTGCCGCAGATCGCCCGTGACGCGGGCTTCTCCCCGCACGCGCTGCAGTGGGTGGTGAGTGCCTACGCCGTGCCCTTCGGCGGCTTCCTGCTGCTCGGGGGCCGCCTGTCCGACCTGCTCGGGAGACGGCGGATGTTCGTCACCGGCCTGCTGCTGTACGGCGCCGCCTCGCTGCTGGGCGGGCTGGCCACGTCTCCGGCCCCGCTCATCGGCGCCAGGGCGCTGCAAGGGCTCGGCGGCGCGGTGCTGATGCCCGCGACCCTCTCTTTGGTCGTCACCATGTTCGCGGAAGGACCCGCGCGCACCCGGGCGATGACCGTGTGGGCGGTGAGCGGCGCGGCCGGGCTGAGCCTCGGGGCGCTGCTCGGCGGCCTGCTCACCGGCGCGTTCGGCTGGGAGGCGGTCTTCTTCGTGAACGTGCCGGCGGCCGCGGCCGCGGCCGCCGCGGCGTTCGCCGTCCTGACACCCGACGGCGGGCGGCGGGCGGGCGGGTTCGACCTGCCGGGAGCCCTCACCGGCACCGCCGGCGTCACGGGACTCGTGTTCGCCGTCGCACAGGGCCCCCAGTGGGGCTGGACCTCCCCCGCCGTCCTGGCCTCCGCCGCCGCGGCGGCGGCGCTGCTCGCCGGGTTCTTCGTCGTCGAGAGGCGCACCCGCATTCCGCTGCTGCCACCGCGGCTGCTGGCCAACCGGCACACGAGCGCCGGGGCCGTGGCCATCCTCGTCTACGGCCTGACCCTGCAGTGCGTGCCGTACTTCCTCACGCTTCATTTCCAGGACGTGCTCGGTTACGACGCCGTCGAGTCGGGACTGGCCTTCCTCGGGCCGACTCTCGCGATCACGGCGGGCAATCTGGCCGCCGAGCGGCTGATTCCGCGCCTCGGGCTGCGGGGCACGCTGGCCGCCAGTCTGGGCGTGGGAGTGGCCGGCACGGCGGCGCTGGCGTCGCTCCTGTCGCCCGGCGGGTCCTATATCGGCCTGCTGGCCGGTCTCGTGGGTTATGGCCTGGGCACGGGCCTGTCGTTCGCCACCATGTTCACGCTGGCCTCGACCGGCGTGGCCCCCCACGAGCAGGGCGTGGTCTCCGGCCTGTCCTCCACCGTCCTGCAGGCGGGCAACGCCGCCGGCCTGGCCGTCCTGGTGGCGGTGGCCGGCCGCGACACCGCCGGGCTCACCGGGCAGGCTCTGCGCGCCACCACCGCCGCCGGCCTGCGCTCAGCCGTCTGGGCCGCCGCCGCGATCTCCGTGATCGGTGTGGTGGCCACGCTGGCACTCGCACCGGCACGCACGCGTGCGGCGGCCCGGCCGGACGGACCGCGGGACACGCCGGCGCGTCTGGCCGGCTGACCCCCGCCCGGGGGCGGTACCGCCGCCGGGATCAGAGGCAGGCCTGGCTGACCTCGCGCAGGTAGTGCGCCCCGTCGGTGGCGACTTTCCGCGCCGCGTCCGCCGCCGCCTTGGCGTCGTCCACGTCGAGCTTCTGCAGGCTGTCGGCGAGGCCCTGGAGCGCCTCCCTGAGCGTGGTGTCGGCCGCCTTGTTCGCCATGTCCTCCAGGTCGGAGGCGCCGTCCTCGAGCTTCTTGCGCATGGCGGCGGGGTCGTCCACGACCTTGCCGATCTCGCTGACGGTCCGGCTGATCACCTGCGTCGCCTCGGCGCACGTCTGCGCCTTGTCCGCGGTCGCGCACCCGGAGACGAGCAGGACGGCGGCCGCGCAGGCGGCGGCGAGCGGGAGGAGTCGCATGCCGGTCACCCTACCCAACCCCCGCCCGCCCGCCGCGGTACCGAGTTCGGGAGTTCTTCGGGGCTTTGAAGCCGGGGGGCGCCTCCCTAGGCCCCTCCGCCCTCACCGCGCCATGACCTCCGCGACGACCGCGCGGAAATATCCCGCGACCTCGCGGGCGAAGGCGGTCCTGGACACTCCGGCCCCGCGCAGGGCCTCGCCGTGATCGAGGGCGACCACGGCCAGTACGCCCGCCAGCAGCGACCACCACAGAGCCGCGGCGATCGTCCGGGAGAGCCGGGAGGACCTCCGGAAGGACCGTCGCAGCCGGTCGCGGTGGAAGGGCACGTGGCGCAGCTCGTCGGCGAGGATCCGGCCCGCGACCTCCGCCGCCAGCAGGTCCCGTACGCCGTCGCGCACGGCCCGGTAGTAGCCGAGCGCGACCACCTCGGCGAGCATCAGGACCATCAGCTCCGTGCGCAGTCCGAGGAGCCGCCGCAACCGGACGAAGGCGGCGTCGGTCCAGTGGCCGGAGATCGTCGCCGCACCCGCCGCCTCCAGGAGCCGGCCCAGCAGGCGGGCGTGCTCGCGCTCTTCGGCCACGAACAGGCGGACCGCCTCCGCGTACACGGGGTCGCGGGCCCGGCGGGCCTTGTCCATGAGGCGGGCGCCGTCGCCGTCCTCCCCCACCTGGAACCGCTGCAGGCTCCGGACGAGGGCGGGCTCCAGCTGTGCTCCCGCGCTCCAGTCGGGGTCGCCCCACGTGCGCCGCAGCAGCGCCGCACCCTCGAAGTCACGCAACCAGGCGGTGAAGTCGCCCGTGTCGACCGTCGTCGTCATGACCCACGAACCTACGGAAGCGATGTGCAGATCCCGAGGGGGAGGTTGTGAAGGTTCGGCGTACCCGGCCCCCGGCCCCCGGCAGGGCGCCGGACACCCGCTCGCGCACCGTAGCATCGGCGGCATGGGGAACTGCGAACACCTGCTCGTGACGGCCGACCCTGCGCCGCTCACGCCCGAAGGCTGCCAGGAGTGCCTGGAGCGCGGCATGCGATGGGTCCACCTGCGCAAGTGCCTGGAGTGCGGCCACATCGGCTGCTGCGACTCCTCGCCCGGCAAGCACGCCACCGCCCACTACAAGGAGACCGGCCATCCGGTGATGCGCTCGTTCGAGCCGGGAGAGGACTGGCGCTGGTGCTTCGTGGACCAGCGCCTGGGCCAGGCGGTGTCCTGAACGCCGGGCCCTGGGCCCGCTCAGCCGCGTTCGAGCGTCGCCTCCTCGAAGTCGAGTTCCTGCATGACCCGGTGGAGGACCTCGTCGTCGATGCGCCGCTCGTCGCGCATCCGCACGAACACCTCGCGTTCGGCGGCGAGCATCTCGCGGCGCAGCCGCCGGTAGAGCGAGGCGGGCGTCTCCTCGCCCTCGGGGCCGATGCCGCCGCCGAGCCGCTCCCAGGCGTGCAGGGCTTTGCGCTCGGCACGGGCGCGCAGCTGCTCGACGACCTCTTCGTGGACGTCCAGCACGCCGTCGGAGGTGAGCTCCTCCAGCCGCGCCAGGGCCGCGGCCGCGGCGGCCTGCTGGGCGCCCGCCTCCGCGAGGTCGTCGCCGTACCGCTCCCGGGCGGTGGAGACGCCCAGCCGCCTGATCAGCCAGGGGAACGACAGACCGTGGACGATCAGCGTGCCCACGACGATCGCGAACGTCAGGAACAGCAGCAGGTTGCGCTGGGGAAAGTTCTCGGGCAGGGCGAAGGCCGCGGCCAGCGACACCACCCCGCGCATGCCCGCCCAGCTCGTCAGCATCACGTTCTGCCAGGACGGCGTCTTCGGCTCCCGGGCGCGCACCCGCCTCGACAGCATCCGCGGCAGGTAGGTGCTGGGCGGCACCCACGCGATCCGCACGAGGACGACCACCAGGAACAGCACGATCGCGTACGTCGCCAGCTCCTGCGGCCGCTCGCCGTCCAGCCCGGCGATGATCGGGCGCAGTTGCAGGCCGATCAGGGCGAACACGATCGACTCCAGCACCAGGTCGGCGACCTTCCAGACCGCGCCCGACAGCAGTCGCGTGCCGTACGTCGTCCGGCTGAGCTCGTGGCCCAGGTAGATGCCGACGATCACTACGGCGATCACGCCGGAGGCGTGCACGGCCTCGGCCGCGAGGTAGGCGGCGTACGGGACGAGCAGCGAGACCCCGTTGGAGATCAGCGCGTCGTCGAGCCGCCGCAGCACGAACCCCGCGAGGTAGGCGATGGCGAGGCCGATCGCCACACCGAGACCGGCGGCCAGGAGGAACTGCCCGCCGATGTCGAGCAGTCCGGCGGCGGCGCCGGTCATCGCCCCGACCGCGACCCGATAGGCGGTCAGCGCGGTGGCGTCGTTGAACAGGCTCTCGCCCACGAGGATGGTCAGCGCGCGTCGCGGCAGGCCGAGCCTGCGCCCGATGGCGACCGCCGACACCGCGTCGGGAGGGGCGACGATCGCGCCGAGGGCGAACGCCGCCGCGAGCGGGAGCTGGGGGACGATGGCGTGCGCGACGAAGCCGACCACCAGGGTGGTCGCCAGGACGAGCCCGACGGCCAGGAGGCCCACGGGCCTGGCGGCGTCGCGCAGCCGCAGGTAGGAGCTGTCCAGCGCCGCCGAGTAGAGCATCGGCGGCAGGAAGACCAGCAGGACTATGTGGGGGTCGAGGCTGTAGTCGGGGACCCCGGGCACGTAGGAGGCGGCCAGGCCGGCCACCACCAGGAGCAGCGGGGCCGACCAGTCGCGCCATCTGGCCAGGGCGGCGACGCCGAGGGCGCCGGCCGGGAGCAGGAGGAACTGCAGTGCCGTTGATGTGTCCATCAGACGACGAGGTTACTTACCGCTGGAACTCCCGCTGACCGGGGCTCACCACCCTCGGCTGTCCTCCCAGTTCTCCCCGCCCTCGTCCGACCACGGGATCGGGGAGTCCTCGGGGGGCTGCCCGGCGCGCCGTCCCCCGCGGCGCTCGCGCTCGGCGTGCGGGTCCGGGGCCTGGCCGGCCGGCCACTGGTCCGGCCGCAGCCGCTCGCCCGTGGTGTAGAGCGGCGGTTCGCCGACGGGCGGCTCGTTCGCGTACGGCTCGTTCATGTACGGCTCGTTCATGTACGGCCGCACCGCGCCGAGACCGAGCGGGTCGCTGGGGTCGACCGCCCCGGGCTGCTGCGCTGCCTGCTGCATCGGCGCCGGCGGCGCGGCAGCGGACTGCGGAGCCGGAGGGTAGGCCGGTTGCGGGCCGGTCTGGGCGGAGGACGCGACGAGGCGGTCCTGGGTGGGCGTGCCCCGGGCGACGAGAACGTCGTTGGGGCCGAGCGCGGCGGGCGCGGGGTAGGCCTCCGGGGCCGGGGCGGGCGGCGGCACCGGCGGACGGGCGTACTGGCCGGTGCCTGGATAGTCCGGGTACTCGTAGTCGGACGGGACGGGCTGCTCGGGGAACCCGGCGTCGCGGCCCCCACGGCGGTCGCGAGCGCCGTAGCCGTTCTCGGCCTGCGCGTAGCCGTCGTGGGCACGGCCGTAGCCGTCCGGGGCCTGCCCGTAGCCGTCGGGCGCGGTGACGTGGCCCTCCTCGGCGGCGTACCCGTCCCGGGCCTGGCCGTACGGAACCTGCGCCGCTTGGCGGGGCGCCTGGTGGGCCGCTTGGTGGGGCGCTTGGTGGGGCACGCCGAAGGGGTCCTGCGCCGCGTATCCGTCACCCGGCTGCCCGGCGTACGCGTCGGGCACGGCGTAGGCGTCCTGGGCCCGCGCCGCGTACGCGTCCGGGGATTCGGCCGCGTACGGGTCGTGGATCTGCGTGGCGTACGGATCGTGGACCTGGGTCGCGTAGGCGTCCTGTCCCTGATCCCGCGTGTGCCCGGGGTACGCCTCCTGGGGGGTGTGGCCGTCCTGGCCCGCCACCCCCTGCCGGGGGAACGGTCCCGTCCCGGCGTCCTGCTCCTCGCCGCCCGCCTCGGCGAAACCATCGTCGAGAGTGTCGATCAGCCGTCCCACGTCGTTCATGGGCATGCGGAAACTGGCCGTGCACATCTCGCCCCGCCACAGGCTCAGCACCAGCGTGCCGTCGTGCCACGTGACCCGGAGCACACGGTCCTGGCCTCGCGCGTCGAAGAACACCTCGCCGAACGATGGCAGTGGGACAACTTCCGACATGGCAGACATAGTGCCTTTACCTGCCCTTTTCCGTCCACTCGATCTCGGGAACCCTCGCGAAACTTCCGTTTCGTCCCTTTTCGACCTCACTGGGTAGATCGCCGTTGACCTTGAGAGCACTGACATCCCAGTGTGCCACGCGTGCCGGGAGGGAGTTCCTGGAACGCCAGGATGTGGTGGGGCGGACACGCACAGGATGTCGGTGGCACCGGGTAGCGTTCTTCCGTGCCCAAGGACCGTCCCGAGCTTCCGCCCGTCGAAGAACTCCTCACCGCCGCGGTGACCGCACTGGGGGGAGTCGAGCGCCCGGGGCAGGTCAAGATGGCACAGGCGGTGCGCGACGCCGTCGAGAGCGAGGAGCACCTCGCGGTGCAGGCAGGCACCGGCACCGGCAAGTCCCTGGCCTACCTCGTGCCCGCGATCAGGCACGCGGCGGAGAAGGGCGAGGCCGTGGTGGTGTCCACCGCCACGATCGCGCTGCAGCGCCAGCTGGTGGACCGCGACCTGCCCCGGCTGGCCGACGCGCTCGAGGGCCTGCTGCCGCACCGCCCCGAGTTCGCGATCCTGAAGGGCCGCCGCAACTATCTGTGCCGCCACAAGATGGCCGCGGGCATGCCCGAGGACGAGGACGACCAGCTCTTCGACCCGCGCGAGGTCAGCGCCACCGGCCGGATGGTGCAGCGCATCCAGGAGTGGGCCAACGAGACCGAGACCGGTGACCGCGACGAGATCGTGCCCGGCGTGAGCGACCAGGCCTGGCGGCAGTTCTCGGTGACCGCCCGGGAGTGCCTGGGGGCGCAGCGGTGCCCCAGCGGGGCCGACTGCTTCGCCGAGCTCGCCCGGGAACGCGCGGGCGAGGCCGACGTGGTGGTGACCAACCACGCGCTGCTGGCGATCGACGCCATGGAGGACTTCGCGGTCCTGCCCGAGCACGACGTGGTCGTGGTGGACGAGGCGCACGAGCTGGTCGACCGGGTGACCTCGGTGGTCACCGGAGAGCTGTCGGAGAGCACGGTCGGCCTGGCGGTGCGCCGAGCGGGCCGGCTCATCGAGCAGGGGGTGGCCGATCGGCTCCAGGAGGCGGGCGAGGACCTGCGCGCCCTGCTGGCCGTCGCTCCGCCCGGGCGCGTCGACACCCTGCCGCAGTCGCTCGGGATGACGCTCGCGCTGGTGCGGGACGCCGCGTTCGCCTGCATCACCGCCCTCGGGCCGCGCAACAAGGACAAGGACGACCCGGAGAACGCCGGGTTGCGCAAGGCCGCCTTCACCGCGCTGGACGAGGTGCACGACACCGCCCAGCGGATGCTCGACGCCTTCGGCCCGGCGGCCGGCGCGGGCGAGGCCGCCGGAGACGCGACCGGCGAGGACGCGGCGGGCGCCGCCGGGGACGAGGAGGTCCATCGGGCGGAGGTGGTCTGGCTGGAGGAGGGACGCGGCAGGATTCCCCCCACGCTGCGGGTGGCGCCGCTGTCGGTGGGCGGCATGCTGCGCGACAAGCTGTTCGGCGACCGGACCGTCGTCCTCACCAGCGCCACGCTCGCGCTGGGCGGCACGTTCGACAGCCTCGCCCGCCTGTGGGGCCTGCGCACCGGCGAGTGGACCGGTCTCGATGTCGGCTCGCCGTTCGACCATCCACGCCGCGGCATCCTCTACGTGGCCACGCATCTCCCCCAGCCCGGCCGCGACGGCCTGCCCGAGGCGTACGTCGACGAGATCGCCGAGCTGATCGAAGCGGCCGGCGGCCGGACGCTCGGCCTGTTCTCCTCGATGCGGGCCGCGAAGGCCGCCACGGAGGCGCTGCGCGAGCGGCTGGACGTGCCGCTGCTCTGCCAGGGCGACGACTCGACCTCGCAGCTCGTCAAGCAGTTCGCGGCCGACGCCGCCACCTGTCTGTTCGGCACGCTGTCCCTGTGGCAGGGCGTCGACGTGCCGGGCCCCTCGCTGACCCTGGTGATCATCGACAGGATCCCGTTCCCGCGTCCCGACGACCCGCTCGCCTCCGCCCGGCAGCGGCACGTGGCCGCCACGGGGGGCAACGGCTTCATGGCCGTGGCGGCCACCCACGCCGCGCTGCTGCTGGCACAGGGCGCGGGCCGGTTGCTGCGGTCGATGGACGACCGGGGCGTCGTCGCCGTTCTCGATCCGAGGCTCGCCACCGCCCGTTACAGCGGGTTCCTGCTCAACTCGCTGCCGCCCTTCTGGCGCACCACCGACCCCGCCAAGGTCCGCGACGCGCTTCGCCGTCTCACCGCCGGCTCCTGAGCGGAGCGGGGCGGGCGGCGCGTCCCGGGCGAAGATCGCCACCTCTACCGGCAGCCCGCCGTACGCGGGGTCGCCGGCTGCGTCACATCCTCGTGATCGCGCCGAACGTCTCCCCCGCGTTCAGGCGCCGTACGAGGTCGAGCACGGCGTGCGGCCCGCCGTTCGCGGTGGCCCATCGGCTCACCCGGCACGCCGCCCTCGCGTAGGTGCGCTGGTCGGCACCGGCCGCCCGCAACCAGGCGTCCAGCGTCACCGGCAGCGCGGCGTCCGTGCTCACCAGGCAGCGGTCGGCTGCCGTCTCCGGCGCGAGATACCGGGGGTCGCCGGAGACCAGAACGGCCAGGCCCTCGTCGAACCACTGCGGCACCTCCGCACCCCCCGAATCCAGCCGGGCGTGGAGCTCGACGTGCGACATCTCGTGGGAGGCGATGACCGGATCCACGCCCGCGGGCGACAACATCACCGCGCGGTTCAGCACCGCGACGCCCCGCTCCCCTCCGCCGCCGATGCGGCGGTAACAGCGGTCGCTAAGGCAGGCGAGGATCCGGGGAGAGGTGCGCCTGCCACCGTAGAAGGCGCGGACGCGCCGCTCCGCCTCCTCCACGGCGGAGATCACCTGCCGCCTCCGGTCGGGCGACAGGCCCGGCTCCGCGTAGACATCCGGGGCCAGACGCTCCAGCCCGTAACAGCCGGGGCAGGCCGTGGCGGCGACCGACGGGAAGGCCGTCGCCACGACGGCGCCCGCCGCGATCGGCAGGGCCGCGAGCACGGCGAGCAGCCACACCCGTCCGCGCCGGGGCACGCGCCGTCGCTTCCACGCCATCGTCACTCCCTTTCTCGAGTCCCGCATCGCGGTCTCGACGCCAGTGGTCCTGAAGCAGGATCTTCGCGCGATGTCCGCCCGTCGCGCGTCGGACCGGGGTAGGACCCTCCCCCGGTCCGAGACGGCTTTCGCGCCGGCCGGGCCGCTGGTGTGGCGTGGCCGGCCACGTCATGCGGACCCGGCCGAGCTCGCGCCGCCGCCTACGCGTGCGCGGTGGCCGGACCGCTCCATCCGCCCTCGGTCAGGGTGTGAGGCGCGGAACCGCGCGTAGAGTGCGGGCATGAGCGCTGACGCCCCTGTCACGTCGGTGTGCCTCACCCGAGGCGGCCGACCGGCCTTCGTCGTGAACGTCGAGATCTTCCTGGAGCGGGACGGCCGGTGGCTGCTCATCCGGCGCGGCAGGCAGGAGGCTCACGCACCCGGCACGCTCGCCGGTGTGGGCGGCAAGGTCGAGGCCGACGGCGCGGGGCTCGACGTGCTCGAGGAGACGGCGCGGCGTGAGGTCGCCGAGGAGATCGGAGTCGACATCACGGGAGTCGGACTCTCCTACGTGGAGAGCGGGTTCTTCGTGACCGACGACGGCGACCCCGTCGTCAACGTGGTCTTCCGCGCGAAGATGCCGCCTCACGCCCAGCCCGTGGCCGCCTCGGCGGAGGAGGTGGAGGAATTCCTCTGGCTGACCGCCGCGGAGGCCGAAGCTGACCCGGACTGCCCGCCCTGGACATCACGGAGCCTGCGCCGCGCGACGTCACGGACCGGCACGCCGGTGTAGCCGTCGGCGTGAGGCGCCGGCGCCGCAGGGCGGGGCCCGCATCAGGGAGCCGGGTCACGGAGAGGGAGCAGGGTCACGGTGAAGGAGCAGGGGGCAGCGGGCTGAGCTCGGGCCGCTTGGGGTCGAGGCCGTCGCCGGAGGACGTGCCGCGAAGGCGCCGCCCGATCCACGGGCCGAAGTGCTCCCTGAGCCACTGCACGTCCTCGCGGCGCTTGGCCCTCGGGTCCGCCTTGTCCCGAGGAGGCCAGGTCTTGCGCCAGTCGTCCTCGCCGGGCACGCCCAGCACGTGCAGGACCCGTGCGGCGACCAGACGGTGGCCCTCGGCGTTCATGTGCAGCCGGTCGCCGCTCCACGCCCGCCAGTCCCGCAGCCCCTGCATCGACCACATGTCCACGAGGTGGCAGCCGTACAGGTCGGCGATCGAGCGGATGTGCATGTAGAAGATCGCGAACTTGCCGCGCGCTCTCCGCATGATCGGGGTGTCCCGGGGGTCGGTGCCGGTGAACAGCACGACGTCCGCGCCGGTCGCCCGCAGGTCGCGTACGGCGGCGGTCAGCTTCTTGGCCATCCGGTCGGGGTCGCTGCCGGGGCGGATGAGGTCGTTGCCGCCCGCGCAGAAGCTGATCAGGTCGGGCTTCAGGTCGACGGCCACGGGCACCTGGTCGGCGACGATCTGGTCGATCAGCTTGCCCCGCACGGCCAAATTGGCGTAGCGGAAGTCCGGCTCGAGTAAGGCGAGCCGTTCGGCTACCCGGTCGGCCCAGCCCCGGTAGCGGACCACCTCCCCCGGCGCCGCCGGGGGCGCGTCCGGGAGGGGGTCGCCCAGCCCCTCGGTGAAGCTGTCTCCGACCGCCACGTACGACCGGTACCCCATGGTCCCTTCTTTCGTCACTCGCCCATGTCGGCGATCGCGCGCAGCGCGAGCTCGTACGACCGCATGCCGAATCCCGCGATCGTCCCGGTGGCCACCGCCGCCACGACGGAGGTGTGGCGGAACTCCTCCCGCGCGTTCGGGTTGGAGATGTGCACTTCCACCAGCGGAGCCGTACGCTGCGCGATCGCGTCGCGCAACGCGTAGGAGTAGTGGGTGAAGGCGGCGGGGTTGAGGACCACGGGGGTCCTGCTGTCGGCCGCCTCGTGGATCCAGCTCACCAGCTCGGCCTCGTCGTCGGTCTGCCTGACCTCCACCGACAGGCCCAGCTCGCGGCCGGTCTCGCGGCACATCGCCGCCAGGTCGTCGAAGGTCTGCGCCCCGTAGACGTCGGGCTCCCGGCTGCCGAGGCGGCCAAGGTTGGGCCCGTTCAGCACGAGCACCTGCCTCATCGGGCGACCTCCCGGTAGGCGGCTTCGAGCAGCTCTTCTGACGGGTTCTCGAGGCGGGAAGGCTTGGCGATGTCGTCGAGCACGACGAACCGCAGCACCGCTCCCCTGGCCTTCTTGTCCACCCGCATGTGCTCGCGCAGCCGCGGCCAGGCGTCCGCGCGGTAGGAGGTGGGCAGCCCGACCGAGTCCAGGATCGAGCGCGTGCGGTCCACGACCTCGCGGCCGACGCGGCCGTCCAGCCGGGACAGCTCGGCGGCGTAGACCAGCCCGATGGCCACCGCCTCGCCGTGCCTGATGCGGTAGTCCTCGACCCGCTCGATCGCGTGGGCGAGGGTGTGGCCGTAGTTGAGGATCTCCCGCAGGCCGCTTTCGCGCAGGTCCGCCCCGACGACGTCGGCCTTCACCCGGATCTTGCGCTCGACCAGCTCACGGGTGTGCTCGCCCTCGGGGGTACGGGCGGCGGCGGGATCGTCCTCGATGAGCATGAGGATCGTGGGATCGGCGATGAACCCGCCCTTGATGATCTCCGCGAGGCCCGCGACGTAGTCCTCGCGCGGCACGCTCGCCAGCGTGGTCAGGTCGCACAGCACGCCCTTCGGCGGGTGGAAGGACCCGACGAGGTTCTTGCCTTCGGGCGTGTTGATGCCGGTCTTGCCGCCGACGGCCGCGTCCACCATGGCCAGCAGCGTGGTGGGCACCTGCACGACCTGGACGCCGCGCAGCCAGGTCGCGGCCACGAACCCGGCCAGGTCGGTGGTCGCCCCGCCGCCGACGCCGACGACCGCGTCGGAACGCGTGATGCCGTACCGGCCGAACGCCGACCACAGCTCGGCCGCGACGTGGACGCTCTTGGCCTCCTCGCCGTCCGGCACGGGCAGGGCGACGACCTCGAACCCGGCACCCTCCAGCGTCTCGCGCACGGGCCTCGTGATCTCGGGCAGCCCGGCGGGGTGGATCACCGCGACCGTGCGGACCCTCGTGTCCAGCAGACCGGGCAGCTCCGGCAGCACGCCGCTGCCGACGACGACGTCGTACGGGCTGTCGCCCCGCACGGTGATGCGCGTCGCGGTCACAGCGCCGCCTCGATCTCGGTCACCACGTCCTCGGGCTCGCGGCCGTCGGTGGCGACGGTGACCGCGGCGAGGCTCTCGTAGATCGGGCGGCGCTGCTCCATCAGCTGCCTGAGCCGGCTGCGCGGGTTCAGCACCAGCAGCGGCCGGGCCGAGGCGAGCCCGACCCGCTTGACCGCCTGGTCGAGCCCGACCTGGAGATACACCACCCGGTGGCCGGACAGCAGCTTCTGGGTGTGCTCGTGCAGGATCGCGCCGCCGCCGAGCGACAGCACGCCGGGGTGCGTCTCCAGCGCGTCGCGCACGGCCTGCGCCTCCAGTTCGCGGAACCGCTCCTCGCCGTCCTCCACGAACACGTCGCTGACGGACTTGCCGGCGACGGCCTCGACGTCGGCGTCGGTGTCGCGGAACGGCAGGCCGAGGCGGTCCGCGAGGAGCCGCCCGACCGTGGACTTGCCCGAGCCGGGCGGGCCGATGAGGACCGCGGCGGGGCCTTGGGACGCCGATTGCATGATCACAAACCCTATTACTTGATGACCAGGGACGACAGGTAGCCGGCCAGGTTGCGCGCGACCTCTTCCACGGAGTCGCCGCCGAACTTCTCGACGGCCGCGTCCGCCAGCACCAGCGCCACCATCGCCTCGGCGACGATCGCGGCGGCCGGGACCGCGCAGACGTCCGAGCGCTCATGGTGCGCCTTGGCCGGCTCGCCGGTCAGCACGTCGATCGTGGCGAGGGCGCGGGGCACCGTGGAGATGGGCTTCATCGCGGCGCTGACCCGCAGCGGCTCGCCGTTGGTCATGCCGCCCTCGACGCCGCCGGCCCGGTTGGTCATCCGGCGCACGCCCTCGGGGGTGTTCTCGATCTCGTCGTGGGCCCGCGAGCCGGGACGGCGGGCGGTCTCGAAGCCGTCGCCGACCGCGACCCCCTTGATCGCCTGGATGCCCATGAGCGCCCCGGCGAGGCGGGAGTCGAGGCGCCGGTCCCAGTGGGTGTAGCTGCCGAGGCCCGGCGGCAGGCCGTAGGCGACGACCTCGACCACGCCGCCGAGGGTGTCGCCGTCCTTGTGCGCCTTGTCGATCTCGGCGACCATGGCCGCGCTCGCGGCCGGGTCGACGCAGCGCACCGGGTCGGCGTCCACCGCCTCCATGTCACCGGGACCGGGGAGCACGTCGCGGGGCGCGCTCGCCTCGCCGATGGACACGACGTGGCTGACGATGTCGACGCCGAGCGCCTGCTTGAGGAAGGAACGGGCGACCTGGCCGAGCGCCACCCGGGCGGCGGTCTCCCGGGCGCTGGCCCGGTCGAGCACCGGCCGCGCGTCATCGAAGCCGTACTTCTGCATTCCGGCGAGGTCGGCGTGGCCCGGACGCGGGCGCGAGCGCGGGGCGTTGCGCGCCTGGCCCTCGAGCACCGCCGGGTCCACCGGGTCGGCGGCCATCACGGTCTCCCACTTCGGCCACTCCGTGTTGCCGATCCGGATCGCGACGGGCGAACCGAGCGTACGGCCGTGCCGTACGCCTCCGGAGATCGTCACCTCGTCCTGCTCGAACTTCATCCGCGCCCCGCGGCCGTATCCGAGACGGCGGCGGCGCAGCGCCTCGGCGAGGTCGGCGGTGGTCACCTCCACCCCGGCGGGCAGTCCTTCCAGGATCGCGAGAAGCTCGGGGCCGTGTGACTCCCCGGCGGTCAACCAGCGCAGCATGGTGACAAGTCTTCCATGTGCACCCGACTGCGACGTCACCCTGACACCCCCATGGCCTTCTCACGGGTGCTTTCGACCGGAAAAACCGTGTGTGCTATGTCCCGGGAAAAGCCACCGCCACGAGTGCCCCCGCCAGCATGAACGGACCGAACGGGAACTCGGTCGTGCGGGTGGCCCTGCGGGCCAGGAGCAGGCCGAGGGCGTACAGCGCGCCGAGGATCTGACCCGCCATCCCCGCCACGACCGTGGCCTGCGCGCCGAGCGCTCCGGTCAGCAGGCCGATCAACCCGGCCAGCTTCACGTCGCCGAGCCCGAGGCCCGTGGGGCGGGCGAACCACAGCACGGCGTAGACGGCGCCGAGCGCGCAGCCCGCCGCCAGCGCGGGCAGCAGGCGGCCCGACGGCGCGAGCAGGGCCAGCAGGATCGGATACGACGGCAGGGTGATCGCGTCGGGCAGGCGCCACGTCCTGCGGTCGATCTCCGCGAGCGCGGCGCCCGCGACCACCGCGTACAGCCACGCGGCCACCACCCAGCCGTCGTGGACGCGCCAGACCACCAGCGCCGCGGTCAGCGCGGTCGCGGCCTCGACCACGTACGGCGGGCGGGGCAGGGGCACGACGCGGGCCGCCGCCGCGAAGGCTCGCAGCGCCTCCTTCCGGTGGTCCTCACGGCCTTCACCGCGATCCTCACCGCGGTCCTCCCGGTCCTCACCGCGGCCCTCTCGATCGTCCCGATCCTCACCGCGGTCGTCCGGTTCGCCTCCTGGCCGTGCTGCGAACTGCGCGGCGACCGCCCGGGCGTACGCTCCCGCGATCAGGCCGGGGACGGCGGCGGCGAGGACGGCTAAGGACACGCGGCCGACACTAACGCCCGCACGCCACCGTGCGCCCGGACGCGTGCTTTCCTGTGGACGGACGCGTTCCTGTGGACGACGGGCCTTCGCCCGGCCGATCGCACGGAAAGGGCCGGGCCACGCGAGCCGGGCGGGCACGCGTTGCCGTCGAAGCGGCTCAGGCGCGGCGGCGGCCCCACCAGCGGCCGCGGCGCCGCTCCTCCTGAGCGCCGAGACGTGCCACGGTGGCGTCCGGCACTTCTCGGGCGAGGCGGTCCACGGCGGAGGCGTCCCTCTTGGCCTCCTCCACGGTGGCGAGGGCCTGCAGCATGCCGCCCTCGATCACGAACGGGACCGGTCCGGCCACGTCGACGACCACGGCCGCGGCGCTCTCGTGCCGCGCCGCCTGGCAGACCTGCGGCGCGGTGGCCTGCACCGGACGGGCGTCCGGGCGCCACCTGCGCATCGGCTCGGTCCCGGTGAAGGCGAGCACGGCCTCACGGCCGTCCTTGCCGACCAGTTTCGGGAGGGCCATCTCGCTCTCCTTCTCCTGGCGCAGGCCGTGCTCCCCCACTTCCGACTCGGTGAGCAGCGCGACCACGGGCACCAGCAACCTGGTCCCGGCGAGTGCCGCCAGGACGTCGGCCGCCGTGGCCGTACCGGCCTGGAACGCCGACAGCACCGCCGCGACGGGCGCGTCGGCACCGCCGTCGTCGTCGGGGCGCAGGGGCTGCGGAATCGTTGGCACGTCTCCCGACCCTACCCCCGGCGGAGGCCGCCTCCGGACTGCGAGATCACGGCGGACGGCACCGCGGCCGAGGGTACGTCCGCCTCGATTTCCTGCGCGATCATCGAGGCTCTCGGTGCAGGTCGGGCGGCACCGGTGCGACAAACTACATGATCACGAGAGGTCGGCGACGGCGATGACGGGGCCTCCCCCGGACGGGCCCTGGTGGACCGCCGCCACGGACACGAACACGGCCGGATCGCCGGTCACACTCGCCGCGACCCCGCCGACGGTCGCCTTGATCTGGCGGTGCCAATGGACGTCGGAGTCGTCGAGCATGATGGTGCGCCGCCCGCGCACGCGACCTGACGGGTCCGCCTCGCACTTGATGAACAGGTTCACCAGCCGGTCGCCGAGGTCGCTCGGATGCGGGCGCTCGGGCAGGTCGATCCCGGCGCTCCGGACCGCCTCCCAGATGCCGTCGGTGTCCAGGGCGTCCTTCATGACCGAGTGTCCGGCGCGGTAGCGCCCGCCTATCCCGCGTACGTTGCCCACCACCACGATCTGGGCCCGGTCGAGCTCGACGCCGCTGGAGCACGACGCCACCGACGAGTAGAGCGACAGGTCCTTGTGGATCTGCTCGGCCGACGGCATCTCGATCTCGCCGAGCGCGACGGCGATGCCGAGCGCCGTGGTGGAGTTGGAGATGTCCATCGACTTGAGCGTGTCCTCGGTGACGACCGTCCGGCCGCGCTCCTTGGCGTCGGTGATCGTGGACAGCGTGAGCAGCGGGGTCTTGGTCTGCACGTAGTGGACGTCGGCCGGATCGTCGATACCGGCGATCTTCATCGCCTCGCGCACCCCGGCCGCCACCTTCTCGACCATCGCGGGCCTGCCGATGTCCTCGGGAAGGATCACCTCGCTCATCGCGACGCCGACACTCACCCGCGGCTCGTCGGTCCGTACGGCTTTGGCCGGGTCGACGGTCGCGAAGATCGTCGCGTGCGGGCTCAGCACGCCGTCCGTGCCGCCGGACCACACCAGGGGCACCTGGGCGACCTCCTCGGCGGAGCGGGTGCCCTTGGCCACGAGCACCTCGCGGAAGGCCCGGTCGGCGAGGATCCGCGTGTAGTCGTTCACGCCGCCGTTGCCCTCGGTCTTGCCGATCACGGCCAGCACCCGGTCGGCCTCGATCACGCCGTCGTCGATCAGCTTCGCCAGCCCGGAGGCGTCGGTGACGCTCTCGATGGGGACCTTCCGTACCTCGATCGGATCCGGCACTATCTCTCCACCTCTCTGTACACCCTCGTACCGATATTTCCTGACAGCGCGGCACCAATGTGGTGCAACGAGGTGATCACGGTGCGTCCCCCGGTTTCCTCGGTGAAGCGCAGGGCGGCCTCGACCTTGGGCCCCATGCTGCCCCCGGCGAAGTGGCCGGCCGCCTGCAACTCGCGCAGGGCGGCGACACCCGTCTCCCCGATCGGACGGGCGCGGGACGTACCGAAGTCCACGACGGCGTTCGGCACGTCCGTCGCGATCACGAGATCGGTGGCGCCGACGGCGGCGGCCAGCGCGGCGGCGGCGAGGTCCTTGTCGATCACGGCCTCAATCCCGGTCAGCGCTCCGTCCGCGCCGCGCACGACCGGCACTCCCCCGCCGCCTGCGGCGACGACGGTGAACCGGGCCTCGATGAGCGCGACGGCGGCGGGGGCGTCCAGGATCTCCACGGGCCGCGGCGAGGCGACCACCCGCCGCCATCCGCGTTCGAAGCGCCGCCAGACCTGGCCGTGCTCCTCGAAGCGGCGCGCCTCGTCCTCGCCGAAGTACCGCCCGATCGGTTTGACCGGGTCGTGGAACGCCGGGTCCGCCGGGTCCACGAGCGTGCGGGTGACGATCGTCGCCACCCGCGCGTGTCCCAGCTCGCGCTGCAGGGCGTTCATGACGATCGTCCCGATCGTGCCCTGCGTCTGAGCCACGCACCAGTCGAGCGGGACCGGCGGCACGACGTGGGCGGCGAGCTGGTTCTTCAGCAGGAGGTTGCCGACCTGGGGTCCGTTGCCGTGCGTGAGCACCACTTCGTGACCGGCCCTGCTGAGCGCCGCCACGTGAGCCATCGCCTCACCGATCGCCAGCCGCTGGTCGGCCGGTGACGCGCTCCCATCGGGAGCCGTCATGGCATTGCCGCCGAGTGCGATCAGTACGCGTCCGCCCACATCGGGAAACTATCCAGCCCCACCCGGGCCTTCATTGGCGAGTCTCGCCCACCCCTGCCGCATCCATGGGCAGATTTCACCAAGCCCGGCACTGGGCGGCGGGGCCGTTCACGCCAAGCTCCGGGCGATGCGGTCCGCGTGCGGGGCCCGGGACAGCGGTCCGGACGCGGAGCCCTCCTGTCCGCGTCGCCGGGCCCGCTCCCGCCCGGGAGCCTCTGTCAGAATGCTCACCACTGCCCCCTCCGAACGGAGATCCGCACGGCCACGCCTCAGGCGAGTCCCGGGCGCTCTTCGGCGAGGCCAACGCCGGCCACCTCACGGTGAGCACCGGGCCTGGTGACCGGGCTGTTCGCCGGCAACGCGGCCGTCCTGCCGCTCTCCCAGGGCGTGCTGTTCACTCTGGTGCCGGCGCAGCGGTTGCACCGGCCGGACGCCGGCCTGCGCCGCCTGTGCGGCAACGCCTGCGTCTACTGGGCCGTCGGGATCTACTGGCTGCTGACCGCCGCGGCGAGCGCGTGGGCGGCCCCCGCGGTGCCCTTCCTGTG
Organism: Microbispora sp. NPDC088329; assembly: GCF_040685655.1. NCBI lineage: Bacteria > Bacillati > Actinomycetota > Actinomycetes > Streptosporangiales > Streptosporangiaceae > Microbispora > Microbispora sp. NPDC088329. The sequence continues at coordinate 255,667 of NZ_JBFBIP010000004.1, read as the reverse complement.
GCTGGCGACACCGATCGTCGCCTTGGGCACGGTCCGGGTGCTCAGCAGGCGGTGAAGCCGCGCAGCACGTCCGCGATCTCGTCGACCTCCGTGAGCTTCCCCGACGCGACCGCGATCACGAAATCGTAGGCGACGTCGTCGTCCTGCGGCTCGATCTCCACCCCGTTCTTGGCACAGAAGACGTACATCGTGAGCCAGGCCGCTCGCTTGTTGCCGTCCACAAACGGGTGATTGGAGACGATCGAGTGCAGGATTGCCGCGGCCTTGGTCAGCAGGTCCGGGTACGCGTCCTGCCCGAACAAGGACGTCTGCGGACGCAACAGCGCCGCTTCCAAGAGCCCGATGTCACGAACCTCGATCGGTGCCCCTGTCGCCCATCGGGCGATCCTCAGCGCCTGCTCCAGGGTGATGTAGCGGGTCACTCTCCCAACCTGCGCAGGAGATCCGCGAAACGCTGCGCCCCCTTCTCGGCCAGCAGGTCGGTGTACTCGTCGTCGGCTACGCGGGCGAGGTAATCGTCGATCGCGTGGAGGGCGATCTGCTGCATGCTGCGGCCTTCCTTCTCGGCGCGCCGCCGGAGGGCCTCGGTCTGCTCGTCACTCAGGCGAAGCGTCATAGCCATGCCTCCATGCTATGGCGCGGTATCACACTGATACCATCACCGGAGAGTATAGGAGTGGTAACGGTCAGCGAGCAAACCATCAGCCGCCGAGACGGCGCAGGCGGGCGACGGCCTCGTCGATGACCTCGTCCCGCTTGCAGAAGGCGAACCGCAGGAAGTGACGGCCCCGTGCGGGGTGGTCGTAGAAGACCTGGGTGGGGATTGCCACCACCTCCGCCAGCTCGGGCAGCCGCCGGGCGAGCTCCAGCCCGTCGTCGAAGCCGAGCGGCCGTATGTCGGTCTGCACGAAATAGGTGCCGGACGGCCGGAGCACATCGAAGCCGGCCTCGGTCAGGCCCGCCGCGAGACGGTCGCGCTTGGCCTGCAGGGCCGCCCGCTGGGCCGCGACCCAGTCCATCTCCTCCCGCAGGGCGTACGCGACCGCGATTTGCCAGGTGGCGCTCGCGGTGTAGGTGAGGAACTGTTTGACCGTCTGCACGGCGGCGGTGAGCGGCGCCGGGGCGCATACCCAGCCGGTCTTCCAGCCCGTGACGCTGAAGGTCTTGCCCGCCGAAGAGATCATGACCGTGCGCTCGCGCATGCCGGGCAGCGTGGCGAGCGGAACGTGCTCGACGCCGTCGAAGGTGAGGTGCTCGTAGACCTCGTCCGTCACCGCGATCAGGTCGTGCTCCAGGCAGACCCGGGCGACACACTCCAGTTCCTCGCGGGTGAACACGGTCCCTGTCGGGTTATGCGGCGAGTTCACCAGGATCGCCCGGGTGCGGGGCGTGATCGCGGCCTCCAGCTCGGCAGGGTCGAAGGTGAACCGCCCCGCGTCGACACGCAGCGTGACCGCCCTGCGTACGGCTCCCGCGAGCGCGATGGCCGCGGCGTAGGAGTCGTAGTAGGGCTCGAAGACGACCACCTCGTCACCCGGCTCGCAGAGCGCGAGGATCGCTGCGGCGATGGCCTCGGTGGCCCCGACGGTGACGAGAACCTCCCCGTCGGGGTCGTAGGCGAGGCCGTACCACTGCTTGCGGTGCTCGGCGACCGCCTGCCTCAGCTCAGGGAGGCCCGGGCCTGGCGGGTACTGGTTGAGGCCGCTCCGCACGGCCTCGACCGCGCGCTCCAGCATGCGCTCCGGCCCGTCGGTGTCGGGGAAACCCTGGCCCAGGTTGATCGAGCCCGTCTCCACGGCCAGCTTCGTCATCGTGGCGAACACGGTCGTACCGAACTCCCGCATCCGCCGCACCAGCGGCTCAGTCACGACCCTGACCCTATCCGGGGCCACGCCGGGCGGCACGCGCCGCCTGGCTTCCCCCGGCGCCCCAGCGATTACCCCATAGACCCCTAAAACACTCAACGAGCCCTTACGTCAATTCCGATAGCCAATCGGACATATCGGGGAATAAAACGCCCGCCTTCGGCAAATTACAGTAGTGCGAATACAACTTGTAACGCCGTCGTTATAGTTCTCTTGATAGGCTGCCCTGGTTTGGTTCCCGTCGGCGTAGGCGCGTTCACCTGCGGATATATAGCAGGCGTTCTCCTGCACCACAGGGTTCCAATATCTACTGCTCTCATGCCCAGAAACAGGTGCCGCCATGCACAACGATGCGATTGAGACACATGTCGCCGATGTCACCGCTTCTCCACTGTCCGGTCTGACGGACGGTCATCCCGTGGAGACTTCGGGCGTGTTGTTCAATTCATCCATCTGATTCCGCCCGCTCATAATGCATCCGCCCATCGTGCCGTTCCGGCAGTTCGTGCTCAAAGTGGCGAGCAGGTGTGACCTGTCCTGTGATCACTGCTATGTGTACGAACACGCCGACACCAGCTGGCGGGGACGGCCGATGGTGATGTCCGACGAGACCGCCGCCCGGGTGGCGGACCGGATTGCGGAGCATGCCGTCGAGCACGGAATTCAGACGGCGCACGTCGTCTTTCATGGAGGCGAGCCCCTCCTCGCCGGAATCGAGCGGCTCCGGAGATTCGCGCGTACGCTCCGCCGGGCGGTGGACGGTGTCTGCGACCTCGATCTGCGCATTCATACCAACGGTGTGCTCCTGTCGCGTGCGTTCTGCGAGATGTTCGTGCAGGAGCGCGTCAAGGTCGGTGTCTCGATCGACGGCGACCGCGCGGCCAACGACCTCCACCGCCGGTACGCCGACGGCCGCAGCAGCTACGACCATGTCGTCCGGGCGATCACCCTGCTGCGCGACCACTACCCGGCTCTCTACGCCGGGTTGCTGTGCACGATCGACGTACGCAGTGATCCCGTCGCCGTCTACGAGGCACTCGTCGCGCTGCGCCCTCCGCGTGTCGATTTCCTGCTGCCGCACGCCACGTGGGACCATCCGCCGCCGCGTCCCGCCGGGCGGGAGACCGCGTACGCCGACTGGCTGATCGCGGTGCACGATCGGTGGCGCGCGGACGGCAGGCCGGTCCCGGTCAGGATGTTCGACTCGATCACCCTGACCGCGATGGGCGGGGACAGCCAGACCGAGTCGCTCGGCCTGCGGCCGTCCGACCTCGTCGTCATGGAGACCGACGGCTCCTACGAGCAGGCCGACTCGCTCAAGACCGCCTTCGACGGCGCGCCCGCGACCGGATTCGACGTCTTCCGTCACTCTCTTAGCGAGGCCGCGCGACATCCCGGCTTCGCCGCACGCCAGGGCGGACTGGACTCCCTGGCCGAGGAATGCCGCCGCTGCCCGCTCGTCACCAGTTGCGGCGGGGGCCTTTACGCGCATCGCTACCGGACGGGCCCGGGCTTCGCCAATCCCTCGGTCTACTGCCCGGACCTCTTCCGGCTGATCTCCCACCTGGTCGCAGACGACCGGCGGAGCCCGGCGGCTCCCGTCCATCGGTTGCCGGTCGCCACGCTGGACTCGCTCGCGTCGGGAACCGCCACGGCGGGCGACGTCGCCCATCTGGGCGCTCCGCAGCTCAGCAGGGCCCGCCTCGCCGCGCGCCGCGCGGCGGCGGTCACCGGCGACCAGGAGTCGTGGTCGGTCCTCGTGGACGCCGAGCGGGCGGACCGCGCCGCGGTCGACGACCTGCTGAGTCACCCCTATGTCCACGCCTGGGGGGCCCGCTGCGTGGTCAGCCCCACCCTGCTCACCGCCGCCGACACCGGTCACCTCGCCGCCGTCGCCGCGGTCGCCGCCGTACGGACCGGTCTGGCCGCGAAGGTCGCGGTGCCGGTCCGCGGGACCTTCGTCCATCTTCCCGGTCTCGGGCGGATGCGCGCCGTCGGCCAGGACCGCGCAGAGGTGGACGTTCACGACGGGTCGTTCGCGGTGCGGGTGGACGGCCGGTGGCTGTCGGAGGACAGCCCGCTCTGGGAGCCGATCCGCCCGATCGAGGCCGCCGGGCTCCGTCTGCTGCTCGACGACGTCGATGCCTACCGCGACTGCTACGGCACGCCCGTGGAGGACCGGTTGACCGACGAGGCGGCCGCCGCCCTGGGTGAGGTCGTCGGCGCCGCGCTGGCCTTCCTGTCCGAGGACCGGCGGGCCGCCGTACGAGCCGGCCTTCGGGTGGTGACGCCCCTGCCCCGCGGTGCGAACGGCGCGACGAGCCGCGCGGCGTACGGCGCGGTCGCCCTCCCTCTCGGCGCCGGCCCGGAGACGACGGCCCGGCTGCTCGTCGAGCACTTCCACCGGGCCCAGTTCGGTGCGCTGCTCGATCTGCTCGATCTCGCCGGCGGCGACACGAGCCGCGAACTGCTGCTGTGTGACGCTTACGGGCTGCTCTCCGTCGCCGACTTCCTCGCGGACGAGGAACGCGAGCGGCTGGCGACGACGATCGGCCGGATCACCGGCGGCACGCTGCCTGTGCTGGGGCGTCGCTTCGCCGAGGGGCTCGCCGAGGCCGCCGCCCGCCTGCCCCTGCTCGCGGGTTCCCGGCAGGAGTGACGCGATGCCGGACCTGGCCATGTCCGCCCTCGCGTTCATCTCCTTGTTCGGCCGCCTCTCCACTGGCCCGCTGTCATCGGGGGCGCGGGGCCGGGCCGACGGCCGTGCGGATCGTGCCCTCCGGCAGGACGCGCTGGTCCGGTCGCTGCGCCGGCTGGGCCTGCGGTCCGGTCAGACCGTGCTGGTGCACGCCTCGCTGCGCAGCATCGGCAGGATCGAAGGCGGGGTCGCCTCGCTGGCCGGCGCCTTGCTGAGAGTCCTCGGCGCCAGGGGCACCCTCGTCGTCCCCACCTTCACGTCCGGCAACTCGGACACATCGCGCTCCTATCGCGAGGCCACCCGGGGGATGACCGACGAGGAGAGGAGACGGTACCGCGACGCCATGCCCGCCTTCGACGTCAGGAAGAGCTCCTCGATCGAGTGCGGAGTGCTGTCGGAGCATCTGCGGACGCTGGACGGCGCGGTCCGCAGCGCGCATCCGCAGACCTCCTTCGCCGCCGTCGGCCGGAACGCGGGGTGGCTCATGGCCGACCACGATCTCGAGAGCCACCTCGGGGAGCAGTCGCCGCTGGCCAAACTGGTGAAGACGGAGGCGATGGTGCTGTTGCTCGGCGTCGGGTTCGACAAGTGCAGTTCCTTCCATCTGGCGGAGTACCGGTACCGGCTCGACCCGCCGAAGACCCGGTACGGATGCGTGGTCGAGATCCGCGGACGACGCACGTGGGTCGATTACGAGGACGTCGTTCTGGACGACCGTGATTTCGCGGAGTGCGGCGCCGCACTGGAAAGGACCGAAAAGATCAGCCGGGGCCGGGTGGGTAATGCCGAAAGCAGGCTGTTCCCACTTCCGATGGCCGTGGCCTTCGCCGAGCGATGGTTGTCCGAAAAACGGGTGACGAGCAGAGGAATAATGCGATATTCCTGTCTGCTCTGAAGCGAGAGCTTATAGTGAGGGCACCGGCGGCGTGCGGGAGGTGTGGTGGCTGGTACCTCGGGTACTGGAGACCATCTCCCGTATTTCTTCCTCAGCTATGCACGCACGCCCCGCACGCATCCCGACGACGACAACCCCAACCTTCCCGTGGAAAAGCTCTACAAGGAGCTATGCCGGGAGATTCTGCAGCACACATCCCTGCCCGCGGGCGTTCCTCCGGGTTTCATGGACATGGACATCCCCCCGGGCGTCGAGTGGGACAAACGCCTGGCCAAGGAGCTGGCGACCTGCCGGGTCTTCGTCCCCCTCTACTCGCGGCGCTACTTCCGGAGCGAGCAGTGCGGCAAGGAATGGGCCGCCTTCGACCTGCGCAGACGGCTGCATCTGGACGGGCGCCGGAGCATTCCCGAAGTGATCGTCCCCGCGTTCTGGGTTCCGGTTCCGGACTTCGAACTCCCCGATATGGTCAGATCCATTCAATTCACCCATCCGGACCTCGGGGCGCACTATCTCGAACGAGGCCTGTACGGCCTCATGAAGATCAGGAGATACCGCGACCATTACAAGTCCGCAGTGGACGCGCTGGCCCAGCGCATCATCGAGGTGGCCGAGGGAGTGCGGCTCCCGCCGAGCACGCCCTGCGACTACGGCAGCATAAAGAGCGCCTTCAACCGCGACGAGGAACGCCGTTTCCTGATAGCCGTACTCGCCCATACGACGGCCACTCGTACGGCACCGCGGGAGGCGCGGTTCTACGGGTCCTCCCCGTGTGACTGGAACCCCTATCACCCCGAGGACCCTCGGCCCGTGGCGCAGATCGCCGCCGACATCGTGCGCCGCCTGGGCTTCGAACCCGACGTCGGGACCTTCCTCCACCACCATGAGGAACTGCTGGGCGCCGGGGCGGCCAGTTGCCCCGGGATCGTGCTGCTGGACGTGTGGACGGCCCTCGATCCGCAGTTCCGGCCGTTGCTCGAGGCGTTCGACCGGGCCGACAAGCCGTGGGTGGGCGTGGTCGTGCCCTGGAGCGGCGCCGACTCCCAGACCGGCCAGAACGCGCCGGAGTTACGCGCGGCGCTGCGTGCCCTGCTGCCGGCGAAACTGGCGCAGGGCCGGCCGGCCGCGCGGCGGGCCGTGAGCGACACCTCCACCGTGGCCGGTTTCGAGACGTCGCTGCGGCCGGTCGTGGAGGCCGCCGGCAACTCCTACCTACGGCACGGACGCGCGTTCCCGCCGCAGGTGCCCGGCAGCGGGCGCCCGCGGCTGTGGCCGCTCACGCCGGAAGAACCCGCACCAGACGACCCGCCGGTACGGAAGGGGAGGCCATGAGCGAGCGAAACGAACGCATCAGAAAATATCGTGCCCCTGGCTCACGCGACCCCGAGCCGCGAGGCGAGGGGGTGACATGAGCGAGCTGCGTGACGGCCACATCATCACCTTCTACTCCTACAAAGGGGGGACGGGCAGGACGATGGCGCTGGCCAACACTGCCTGGATCCTCGCCTCCAGCGGCCACCGCGTGCTGGTCGTGGACTGGGACCTGGAGTCTCCCGGCCTGCACAAGTTCTTCCGTCCCTTCCTGGACGGGGAGATCATCAGCGGCACGGCCGGCGTGATCGACCTGATCAAGGACTTCGCCTGGGCCGCGACCCGTCCCGACCCACGTCCCGCCGACTGGCACACGCAGTACGCGAACGTGGGGCGGCACGTCGTGTCGGTCGAATGGCCCCACTTCCCCGACGGCGGCTCCCTCGATTTCCTTCCCGCCGGGCGGCAGAACCGCGACTACTCCTCGCTGGTGTCCACCTTCGACTGGGACAACTTCTACGAGCGGCTGGGCGGAGGGCAGTTCCTCGACGCCCTGCGGGTGGACATGCGGCGCGGCTACGACTACGTGCTCATCGACAGCCGCACCGGGCTGAGCGACATCGCCGACATCTGCACGGTCCACTTCCCCGACACCGTGGTGACCTGCTTCACCCTCAGCGACCAGAGCATCGAGGGGGCCGCACGGGTCGCTGCGGAGATCGCCGAGCGGTTCCCCGACCGCCGTATCAGGATCCTGCCGATCCCCATGCGCGTGGACGACGCGGAGAAGGAGAAGCTCGACGCCGGCCGGGCGTTCGCCCGCAGCCAGTTCGAGGGGTTCCCCAGCGGCATCGCCCATGATCACGGCAACTACTGGGGCGCCGTCGAGATCCCCTACAAGCCGTTCTACGCGTACGAGGAGACCCTGGCGACCTTCGGCGACGCGCCCGGCTCCCCCGGCTCGCTGCTGGCCGCCTACGAGCGGCTCACGAGCGTCATCACCGGAGGCCGGGTCGCGTCCCTTTCCCCGCTGGACGAGGACCTGCGCCTGAGCTACCGGGAACTGTTCGTCCGGCGCCGCCCGTCGCTGTCGAACGAGGTCACCCTGAGCTACGTCCCGGAGGACCGGTTGTGGGCGGAGTGGATCGCCGCCGTGCTGGCCCAGGCGGGTCTGCGGGTCCGCACGCAGGGGGGCGACCGCGAGGAGGTCGAGGGCGGCCAGGGGCGGCCCCCTGAGGCGGCGGCCCGCACGGTCGCGCTGCTGTCCCCCGCGTACCTGCGCTCGCGGCAGGCACGCGAGACGTGGCGCGCCGCCGAGGGCCTCGCCGCGCTGTCGGTCAATCTCGTCCCCGTCCGGGTGTCGGACGTACGGCTCCCGCAGTCGTACGCCGACCCGCCCGCGCTGGACCTGTTCCGGTTGGACGAGCAGCACGCGGCCGCCGCACTGCTGCGCGCCCTCGATCGCCCGTCGGGGGCCGAGGCCGCCGGGCAGGGAGGGACGCCGCGGTATCCCGGCATCCAGCCGGCCATCGTGAACCTGCCGACGAGGAACGCGGCCTTCACGGGCCGCGGCGAGATGCTGGAGCGGCTGCGGGACCAGCTCGTCGGCGGCAGTCAGGCCGTGGTGACCCAGGTGCAGGAAGGCCGCACCCAGGCCCTGTTCGGGCTCGGCGGCGTGGGCAAGACGCAGCTGGCCATCGAGTACGCCCACCGTTTCATGAGCGACTACGACGTGGTGTGGTGGGTGTCGGCGGAGCAGCCGGAACTGCTGAACGGCTCGATGGCCGATCTGGCCGAGCGGCTGGGCATCAGGACCGGCGACAACCTGGCGGAGGCGGCGCTGGCGGCCAAGGACGCGCTGCGGCGAGGCGAGCCGTACGCCCGCTGGCTGCTGATCTTCGACAACGCCAACAGCGCGGAGGACGTGCAGCACTATCTCCCGGGTGGCTCCGGGCATGTGCTGATCACGTCGCGGAGCCAGACCTGGTCGCAGATCGCCAAACCGCTGGAGATCGACGTCTTCACTCGGGAGGAGAGTCTGGAGCACCTGCGGCGGCGGGTGGCCGATCTCAGCGACGAGGACGCCGACCGGGTGGCCGCCGCGCTGGGCGACCTGCCGCTCGCCATCGAGCAGGCCGGTGCGTGGCTGCAGGAGACCGGCATGAGCGTCGACGAGTACGTCGACAAGCTCTCCAAGCAGCCCGTCAGGACGCTCGCGCTCGGGGACTCCCCGACCTACCCGACCTCGGTCGCCGCGACCTGGAACGTGTCCTTCGAGCGCCTGCGGGAGAAGTCGCCCGCGGCGGTCCGGCTGCTCCAGCTGCTGGCCTTCTTCGCCGCGGAACCGGTGTCGCTGTCGATGCTGTACGGCGACGAGACCGTGCGCTGCCTCGTCCCCTACGACGACTCGCTACGCGAGAAGATCATGGTCGGGCGGCTGGTGCGCGAGCTGAACAGGTTCGCCCTCGCCAAGGTCGACCAGCGCAACAACTCGGTGCAGGTGCACAGGCTCGTGCAGGCCGTGCTGCGCGACCAGATGGACGACGACGAGCGTGAGCGCACCGTCCACGAGGTGCACCGCATCCTCCTGGGCGCCCGGCCGCGCGAGGGCGACACGGACGACCCCGGCAACTGGCCGCGGTACGACGAGATCTGGCCGCACCTCGTTCCGTCCAATGCGGAGGACTGCGACGAGGAGGAGACCCGGCAGCTGCTGATCGACCGCGTGCGGTACCTGTATCGGCGGGGCGAGTTCGACCGGGCGCTGAGCCTCGGCCTCCGCCTGGAGGAGCTCTGGATCAGGAAGCTCGGCGACTACGACCGGCAGACGCTCTACCTGCGCTTCCACATGGGGAACGTGCTGCGCGCCCAGGGCAGGTACCGCGAGGCGTGCGATCTCAACCGGGCGATCCTCGACGACCAGCGCCGGGTGCTGCCCGACCCGCACCCGCACACGCTGCAGACCGCGGGAAGCCTCGCCGCGGACCTGCGAGCCCTCGGCGAGCTGACCGAATCGCTGCGGATGGAGCAGGAGACCTATGCCCGGACCAAGGAGCTCTTCTTCGACGACCATCCGCGCGTCCTGGCGGCGGCCAACAACCTGGCCGTCGCCCTGCGGCACGTCGGCGACATCAACGCCGCGCGCCGGCTCGACCAGGAAACCGCGGACAAACGCCGTGAGGTGCTCGGTCCCGCCCATCCGTTCACGCTCCTGTCCGAGACGAACCTCGCCTTGGACATCCGCGAGGCCGGGGAGTTCGCGAAGTCGGCCGACCTGCTGCGGGAGACGCTCGACAGCTACGCCGAGGTGTCCGGCCCCGAGCTCCCCGACACGTTGAACACGGCGCGCAGCCTCGCCGTGTCCCTGCGGGAGACCGGCGCGCTCGCGGAGGCCCGGCGGCTCACGGAGACGACCTACGAGCGCTGTCTCCAGCGCTTCGGCCCCGAGTCGCCCGACACCGTCGCGTGCAAGCTGAGTCTCGCCTGCGACCTCGCCGCGGCGGGCGACAGGCGACGTGCGTTCGAGCTCGCCTCCGAGGTCAGGGCCAGCTACGAGGGCACACTGGGCGCGGACAACCCGTACACGCTGATCGCGGCCAACAACCTCACGATCTACCTGCGGCAGCTCGGGGAGCTCGCCGAGAGCCGGGCGCTGGGCACCCGGACCCTCACGACGCTGCGGCGCAAGCTCGGGCCCGATCACCCCTTCTCGCTCGCGTGCGCCGTCAACGTGGCGAACGTGCTGGGAGACCTGCAGGACTACGCCGAGGCCGAGAAGCTGCAGCGGGACACGCTCGACCGGCTGCGGACGGTCCTCGGCTCCTATCACCCCACCACGCTGATCTGCGAGGCCGACCTGGCCGTCACTCTGCGCGACGTCAGGCGGACCGACGAGGCGCGGGTGCTGCGCGAGCCCCTGCTCGTGCAGCTCCGCCGGATCCTCGGGGAGGCGCACCCGGTCGTCGCCGCGGTCCTGGACTGGCGCCGCCTCGACCGTGAGCTGGAACCTCTCCCCTGGTGACTCCCGCCGGGGGCGGCAGGCGGGCGGATCAGGCCGCCTGCCCGTCCCTGGCGAGCCAGCCCAGGAGGTCGGGCAGCACGTGGAAGGCGTGGAAGTGCGCCGCGCCCCGCTGGATCCGCACCGTGGCGGTCGGTATCCGCCCGGCCAGCCAGCGGGAGTGGCTGACCGGCGAGAACACGTCGTCCTCGCCGTGCCACAGGAGGGTGGGCACCCTGATGTCCGCGGGGTCGAACCCCCACGGTGAGCAGAAGGCCATGGCGTCGTCGATCCAGCCGTAGGCGGAGGTCCGTACGGCCTCCGCGAAGGTCTGCACCAGCATGGTCCGGATCCCGGCGTCCGCGATCACGTTCCTGTCCGGCTCCGGCAGCTCGTCGTACAGGGTGTTGACGAGCCGTACGGGGTCCTCGCGGATCTCGGCGGCGGTCGGGCCGAGCCGCGCCGCGAGCCGCGCCCGCCCCTGCATGGCGGTCATGTACTCCGTGACGTTGCCCTCGGTCATGCCGTCGAACCAGTCGAGGCCCTCCGCCTCCCGCGGGGCGAGCCCGACGAGCACGGCGGCCCGGGTGACCCGGTGGGGAATCAGGGCGGCGCAGGCGAGTGCGTGCGGCCCGCCGCCGGAGCGGCCCACCACCGCGAAGCGGTCCAGGCCGAGGTGGTCCGCGATGGCGGCCACGTCGGCGGCGACGTCCCCCACGCTGCGGCCCTCGTGCCGGTCGGAGTCGCCGTATCCCGGCCGGTCGTAGGTGATGAGCCGCACTCCGAGCCGATAGAGCAGGCCTTCCCGTGGAAGGGGGCCGATCCGGCTGCCCGGCGTCCCGTGGAGCAGGAACACCGGCCTGCCTCCGTGGATCTTTCCCCGCTGCGCGACCGCGAGGCGCCGCTCGCGATCCGCCGACCACACCCCGTCCGTCAACGCCCGGCCCTCCCGTGGCGATCGTCGATGGATCTCAGGCCCAGCATCCACCGAACCGGTGTGACGCGAAAGAGCCCGACGGCATCGGAACGGCAACACCTTCGTGGAATGGAGGCTGGAGCGTTCCCTTTAGACGGGTTATTTTCAAAAAGAGGCATGTGCCGCCCAGCGAAGGAGAGGGTTTATGGCCTTTCCCGCGAGCTATGTGGTGCGTGCGATATTCGCGGGCCTGGCGGTGGCCGCATTAGTGACCGGATATATCGGCCTCCATACGTATGCGAAAACGCTGGGCCTGCCGTCGAATCCGCTCGACCTCCTGTACTGGGACCTGCAACTGTTCGTGTTCGACTCCGCGCCGCTCGACGAGCCGAACCCGCTCCCGGCCGCGCTGGAGTTCGCCCGTTTCGCCGCGCCGGGCGTGACGGTCTACACGCTGGTGGACGGAGCCCGCCTCCTGTTCGCCGCCGAACTGCGGCGGTTGCGGGCGCGCAGGTCGAAGGAGCACGTGGTCGTGTGCGGGTCGGGGTCGGCGGCCCTGGCCCTGGTGGAACGGCTGCGGGTGACGGAAACGCGGATTGTGGTGATCGGCTCGGCCCCGGTCGCCGCCGCGGGCGACCGCAAGGTGCTCCATGTCGGCGGCGACGCACGCAGCCCCGCCACCCTGCGGGCCGCCGGGATCCAGCGGGCCTCCGTCCTGTACGCCTGCGAGCAGGACAGCTCGGCCAACACGGCGATCGCGCTGGCGGCGCACGGCGTGGCCAGGCCCGGCGGCAGGCGGCCGCTGGCGGCGTACGCCCTGATCTCCGATCCCGATTTGTGCGCCGCCCTGCGGGCCCGCAGGCTGAGCCTTCCCGGCAGGCCCCGGCTGCGCCTCGACTTCTTCAACCTGGACGAGCTCGCCGCCCGGGTGCTCCTGAACCGGCACCCGATCGTGAACGAGCGGCCGGTCGTCGTCATCGGGCTGGACGCCTTCGGCCGCAGCCTGCTGGTCGAGATGGCGCGCAGGAGGCGGCTGATCCCCTCGCCGTACCCGCTGCCCGTGACGATCATCGACGCGGACGCCGCGCGGACCGTCGAGGCGGTGTGCCGCAGATTCGAGTTCGTGACCGAGGTGTGCGCGCTGACCACGCACGACGCGCCGCCCGGCGACCTGCCGCTCGGAGAGCTACTGCCGTCGCAGCCGCCGCAGCGGGTGTTCGTCTGTCACGCCGACCAGGATCTCGCGCTCAAGACCGCGCTCACCTCGCTGCGCCTGTGGAACTGCGGGCCGGGGTCGCTCGTGGTGCGGGTCGAGGAGGCCGGCACCTTCGGCCGGGCCTTCGAGAGCGTCAACCTGCTGGAGGGGCTCTCCGGCGCCCTGCGTGTCTTCGCGGTCAACGAAGAGGCCGGCGACCCGCGGCTCATCGTGGAGGACCTGGTGGAGACGCTGGCCCGGGCGATCCACGACAGCTACGTCGCGGAGAACACCGCGCGCCGTCACGTGCGGGCGACCAACCCGTCGCTGGTCCCGTGGGAGAGCCTGCCGCCGCACCTGCGGGCGGCGAACCGTGGGCAGGCGGAGGACATCGGCCGCAAGCTGACGAGCATCGGCTGCGCCCTCGCTCCGCGCGTGGAGCCCGAGCTGCATTTCGCCTTCAAGGACTATGAGATCGAGCAACTTGCGATGATGGAGCACGAGCGGTGGCTGCGGGACCTGGTCGCCGACGGGTGGGCCCGCGGCCCGGTCCGCGACGAGGAGAACAGGAGACACCCCGACCTGGACAGCTGGGACAACATCTCGGACGGGGCGAAGGAGAAGGACCGCGACACCGTGCGGAACCTGCCGCGCATCCTGGCCACCGCCGGTTTTCAGATCGTACGGGTCGGCTGAACGATTGACTTCCTCCCCCGCCTGAAACGTGGGGTTCCGCCCCTCACGGGATGGGTTTCCTGCTTCACCGCCGACCGCCGAAGGGAGGACCCTTGCGGACTCACGTCAGCTCCACAGGCGGACACCGCACGACCAGCGGCCAGGATGTTCGTGGCGGCGTTGACGTCCCGGTCGTGCCGGGTGCCGCAGCCCGGGCACGTCCAGTGCCGGGTCGACAGGGACAGTGCGGCGAGCAGGTGCCCGCACCCGCTGCACGTCTTCGAGCTGTGAAATCCGCGGTCGATCACGACCACCAGGCGTACGCAGCCGAACGTGCGGCTCAGCACCGCCGCTTGTTCGGGGGTCGGGTAGACCCGCACCTTGTAGGCCGTACGTATGTTCGCACTTCACAGGCGCTCTGCCCGGCCGCTCAGCGAAATGAGCAAGACATCACCGCTTCACGCTCCGGGCTGTCCGGGCTTCGTCGGGTCACCCCTTACGGGGGCAGGATTCCTCCCGGTCCTGAAGCTGAAGGACCGGACTTCCTCCGGAGGATTCGGTGAGAGGGATGACCACGATCGCGTTCACCGGCCACCGGGGCCTGCCGCGGGACACGGCCGACCGCGTCCGACGCGCCCTGCGGGCCGTGCTCGCCGCGCGGGGCCGGCCGCTGGTGGGCCTGTCCTGCCTCGCCGAGGGCGCGGACCAGCTCTTCGCCCGGGAGGTGCTGCGCGCCGGCGGCGACCTCGACGTGGTCGTGCCCGCCGGCCGATACCGGGAGAGCCTGCCCCGCGTGGCCCGGGCGGCCTACGACGAGTTGCTCTCACTCGCGCGGCACGTGCACCGGATGCCGTTCGAACGGCCGGAGCCTGTGGCGTTCATGGCCGCCTCCGTCTTCATGCTCGAGCGGGCGGACGAGCTGCTCGCCGTCTGGGACGGGCTCCCGGCACGCGGATTCGGCGGCACGGCCGACGTCGTCGCGCACGCCCGCGAGCAGGAGATGCGGGTGCTGGTGCTCTGGCCGCCCGGCTCGCGCAGGGACTGATACGAAGGGATCGGCACGAAGGGACCGGCACGAGGGGGCTGGCTGAGCATGGCGGTGGGCAGGATCCGGCGGGTCGACGCGCTGCGCGGGTTCGCCGTGTGCGGAATCATGCTGGTCAACGCCTGGCAGCAGACGGTGCGGCGGGGGCCGACCTCGCTGGACTGGGTGATGGCGAACCTGTTCCAGAGCCGCTTCTACCCGATGTTCGCGTTCCTGTTCGGGCTGTCGTTCGCGCTGTTCCTGCGCTCGGCGCGACTGCGCACGCGGCGCCCGCGCGTCGTCATGCTCCGGCGCCTGGCCGTGCTCGCCGTGCTGGGCGCGGCGCACACGCTGATCGAGCCCGGCGAGGTGCTGCTGCCGTACGCGCTGCTGGGGGCCGTCGTCCTGCTTCCCGCGAGTCTCCTGCCGCGCGGGGCGGTGCTGCTCGTGGGCTGCGGCACGCTGGTCGCCGCCGTGCTCGACTCTCATCCGTACGTGCTGATCACCGCACTGTTCCTGCTCGGCCTGGGCGCCGTTCCGGCAGAGGCGGAGCGGGGGGCGACACGCCTCGGCGGGGCCGACGGCCTGGGCGGCGGGCCGTTGCTCGGCGTCGTGTGCGGGACTGCGGCCCTGCTCGCGGCCGGGCTCACCTGGTGGTGGAACCACGCGCCGCCCGGCGGCGGGGTCTACCAGGCCGCGGCGTTGTGCGGCGCGGTGGCGTACGCGGCGGCGTTCCTGCTGCTCGCCCGTCATACGGCGGTGTTCGAGGCGCTGGGACGGATGGCGCTGACCAACTACGTGACGGGCACGACGGTGATCGCGCTGGCGATGCCGCTGCTGGAGGCCGACGGCACGGGGACCGCCATCGTGGTGCTCGCCGTCGTCACCGTCGCCGCGCAGGCGGTCTTCTGCAGGTGGTGGCTCACCCGGCACCGGTACGGCCCGCTGGAACGGGTGTGGCGCACGCTCACCTGGTGGGGCACTTCGCGGGGCACCTGGTGGGGCGTGGCGGCGACCGGGCAGACTGTGGTCCGTGACCCGCGTAGCGCTGTGCCAGATCCCCGTCGACCACGACCCGGAGACCAACCTCGCGACCGTGCGTGACGCACTCGCGCGGGCCCGGGGGGCGGACCTCGCCGTGTTCCCGGAGGCGACGCTCGCCCGGTTCGGCCCGGGCATCCTCGAGACGGCCCAGCCGCTGGACGGCGCGTTCGTCACCGGCCTGGCCGAGGCCGCACGCGAGCACGGCACGGCCGTCATCGCCGGCGTCTTCGAACCCGCCGCGGACGGCAGGGTCTGGAACACCGCGGTCGCCCTGCGGGAGGACGGCTCGCTCGCCGCGGCCTACCGGAAGATCCACCTGTTCGACTCCTTCGGCGCGAAGGAGTCGAAGCTGGTCGCGCCGGGGGACGCGCCGGCGGTCGTGGAGCTGGCGGGGCTCAGGATCGGGCTCATCACCTGTTACGACGTCCGCTTCCCCGAGCTGGCCCGCGCGCTGGTCGACCAGGGCGCGGACACGTTCGCGATGATCGCCGCCTGGGGCTCGGGGCCGCTGAAGGAGGACCACTGGACGACCCTCGTCCGGGCAAGGGCCATCGAGAACACCACGTGGACCATCGCGGTCGGTCAAGCCCCCAATCCCGCCATACCGGACGGGTTCGGTGTCGGCCGCAGCATGCTCGTCGACCCGATGGGCGTCGCCCGGCATGACCTGGGCACGGGCCCCGGCGTGCTGATCGCGGAGATCGACGCGGCGTGGACCGAGACCGCGCGCGCCACCCTCCCCTCGCTCGAACACCGCCGGCTCGGAGTCAGGAGATCGTAAACTTGGCCCCATGAGCGAGCCGGGACGCAGGACGCGGATGCAGAAGGTGGTTCCGCCGCGGCTGCTCGTGCCGTACCTGTCGGGCCGTCGCACGATCATCTCCGGCTACGTCTACCGCGTGCAGGACTGCGACCGCCTCACCACCCCCGCCGCGCTCGTCGAGGCCCTCGACCTGTGCTTCGACGGATCGGAGCTGACGCCGGACGTGCCCGAGCTGTACATCATGCGCTGGGACGCGCGGGACATCGACACCTACGTCGTCCCGTACGGCCCGCACATGGGCGGTGATTGGAGCGATGCACCGCCCTTCACCGGGAACGGCTTCACCGCCTCGCGCGAGCAGGTGGTGCCGCAGTTCCACACGATGCCCATGCCGATCCCCGCGGGCGCGGAGATCGTGCACCTCACCGCGGCCGGAGAGCGTCCCTTCGCCGGGTACGACGGCCTGACCTGGCGACCGGCGCGATGAGCGAGATCGAGCCGGCCGGTCTGGGATTCGTCGCCCGCTACCGCGACCGGGACTACGCCGCCGCGGTCGGGCCCGGTGGCGACGACGTGGTGCTGTTCAGCGAGACGCCGCAGGAGGGGTTCACCGCCGGGGGCGGCTACTGGCGGCTCCGGGTGAGCAGGTCCGCGCTGGAACGGCTCACCCTGCTGCGCACGGTCGGGGCCTTCGGCGGCGAGCCGTGCCTGGTGCTGGACGAGGACGACGGCGGCGACGGCGGAGAGGGCGGCCTGCACATCGCCTACACCGGCCACAACGGCCTCAAGGCCGAGGCGCTCGGTTACTGGCTGGTGGACCACGGCGCGTACGAGGTGGTCGTACCCCGCGACGAGGTCCACGCGATCCGGGTGGAGCGCGTGCCCGTGCCGCTCGCTCCTGACCGGGCGGACGGTCAGGAGACGGGCGACCGTTAACGGGGGGAAGGGGCCCTGGAGCCCTGACGCCCGCGGAAGCCGAGCGCGGCCCCGGCGGCCCGCGCCAGCCCTGCGCCGGACCCGCGCCGGCGCGGGGTCCTCAGGAGCCCAGCGACCGATAGCGGGCGAACCGGGCCGCGATCCGCTCCCCCGCCGGTCGCTCCAGCAGGCCCGCGATCTCGTGTTCGAGGCTGCGGCCGGCCCTGCGGCAGAACTCCTCCGGCTCGTACGCCGCGTCGGGACGTTCCGGCACGACCCGGTCCACGATGCCGTCCCGCCGCAGGTCTGCGGCCCGTACGCCCTGAGCCGCGGCGATCTCCGGGGCGAAGTCGACGGTGCGGTACAGCAGCGCCGACGCGCCCTCCGGCGGGAGCGGAGACAGCCAGGCGTGCTGCGCGCAGACCACCCGGTCGGCCGGGAGCAGGGCCAGCGCGGCGCCGCCCGCGCCCTCGCCCAGCAGCAGGCACACGGTCGGCGCGTCGAGCATGACGAGATCGGCCAGGCAGCGGGCGATCTCGGCGGCCAGGCCGCTCTCCTCGGCCGCCTTCGACAGCTCTGCGCCGCCGGTGTCGACGACCGTGACCAGCGGCAGACGCAGTTCGGCGGCCAGGCGCATTCCGCGCCGGGCCACCCGCAGCCCGGCGGGGCCGAGTGAGCCGCCCACCCGGTGCGGCCGCCGGTCCTGGCCTAGGACGACCGCCGGCGCGGCGCCGAACTTGGCCAGTGCCAGCAGGAGGCCGGGGTCACGCTCCCCCGTGCCGGTGCCGTGCAGCGGCGTCACGTCCCGCGCGCCGTGCTTCAGCAGGTCGCGCACTCCGGGGCGGTCGTCGCGGCGTGAGCGGGTGATGGCCTCCCACGCCGGAACCTGCTCGGCCGGTTCCTCGGGTTCCGGGCCGGGCTCCAGACCGGCACGCGGAGCGCAGAGCACGGCCAGCACCCGGATGGCGACGTCCCGTGCGTCCTCGGCCGACACCACGGCGTCGACCAGCCCGTGGGCGTAGAGGTTCTCGGCCACCTGCACCCCCTTGGGGAACGGGTAGCCGTGCAGCGACTCGAAGACCCGCGGCCCGAGGAAGCCGATGAGCGCTCCCGGCTCCGCGGCCGTCACGTGCCCGAGCGAGCCCCACGACGCGAACACTCCGCCCGTCGTGGGATGCCGCAGGTAGACGACGTACGGCAGGCCGGCGGCGCGGTGGGCGGCGACCGCCGCGGTGATCTTCACCATCTGGGTGAAGGCCAGCGCGCCCTCCTGCATCCGCGTGCCGCCGCTGGCGGGGGCGGCGAGCAGCGGCAGACGCTCGGCGGTGGCCCGTTCGACGGCCCGGACGAGCCGCTCGGCCGCCGCCACTCCGATCGAGCCGGCCAGGAAGGAGAACTCGCAGGCGACGACGGCCACCCGACGGCCGTCGAGGGTGCCCTCGCCGGTGACGATCGACTCGTCGTATCCCGTCCTGGCGCGGACGCGGGCGATCTCGGCGGCGTACTCCGACCCCGGCGCGGCCCGGTCTTGCGGGGGCTCGTCCCACGACTTCCACGAGTGCGGGTCGAGCACCCGCGCGATCAGCGTCCGCGCGTCCGGCCTGCCCACGTCCGCCTCGCGCCGTCCGGTCCTGGCCGGTCCTGGCCGGTCAGCGGTGCGTGCGATGGCCGCGCCACTGGTCCATCAGCCGGCGCAGCCGCTGCTGGTTCTGCGGATCACGCACCGCGGTCTTGGTCTTCTCGACGTTTTCGCGACCCTTGGGGCTCTGCAGGTAGTCCCTGATGCGCTGAACGATAGACGCCATTTGTAACTCACCATCCCGTATGTGCCGTTACTGGACGGCTACCCACGGACACCGCCGCCAATCACCGGCGCCGGGGCGCGCGGAACGGTACGGTGAAAATCGGGGACGACGTGCGTGTCGGTACGCGACCTGGGGGCGAGACGTGGGATCGGATGCATCGGGCACGGGACCTCTGTCGCCTGACTTCAGCGGCATATCCCCACAGCCCATGGATCGTTTCGTCAAGGAGCTGGAGCACGCCCGCGGGGTCATCGGGGAGCGCGCCGAGGCCGTCCGGCGGCTGTTCGCCGCGAAGGGGCTGCCCGCCGCGTCCCTGAACCCCATCGGCGAGATCGAACGGTGGATCGACGACGGGCTGCCCGACCTGCGCCGCCGCCACCGGCTGGCGGTGGGCCTGTCCCACACGCCCAGCTGGTCGCCGGGCTCGCTGGTGCCGTACGACGAGAAGAACCTCCTCGGCGCGGCCGAGGCTCGGCGGCTGGGCGGCGCGCTCGCCACGGCGTACAAGCACGCCGATCCGGACGCCCCGTTCGACTTCCACCTCGTGAACAAGTACCGCAAGATCGTCGAGGACCTGACCGCGCACGCCGACGATGCCGAGTTCACCGCCGCCTTCTTCGCCGGCATAGGCGTGCGCCGCACCGTCGAACTGCCCCGGCGGCTGCGTCAAGTGCTGCAGGAGAACGTGGACGAGGCCGTACGGACCGCGAGCCGGGCGTTCGGCTCGGCGGTGAGCGGAGGTTCCACGGTCCCCGACTTCGCGGCCGTCGCCGCGGGCGTACGCGCCAGGGCGGACGGCGACGAGGACCGCAGGGACATCGGCGAGCTGTTGTCCTCGGGGCGCCTGCCCACGGAGTGGCTCGCCGAGGTGGTGGTCACACAGGTGTTCCTGCCTCGGGACGAGTCACGAGGCGAGACTCTTGCGCCGTATCTGAAGGCGCTGGCCGCCGATCCCGCGGCGGCACGGCTCACGATCGCGCTGGCGACCAGGAACAGCCCGCTCCCGAAGGACGCGGCCGCCCAACTGCTCACGCTTCGGGGTCTCCCCCCGCGTGACCGGCGGCCCGACCTCGTGACGTTCCTCCGGAATGTGAACGATCGCGCAGCCGTAGACGCCACGTCCGCCGACGCGTTCGGGCGGATGCTCGCCGCCGCGTCCGGGGCGTACGACGAAAAGGACGGAGCCCACAGTGACGTCGCCGCGCGGTTCGCGTTCGCCGTCGTCACCGGCACGTCGGGGTTCCGCTTCGCTCCGCCCACGCGGGTCCACCTCGCCGGGATCGCGGGCGCGTACGCCACCGAGATGGCCGAGGGCGCGAACCTCGGCGACTCCAACCAACTGCTGCCCAGCGCGTTCGGCCCGGTCCGTTCGCGGGTGCCGGGCCTGGCACCGGCGTTCCGGCTGAGCCCCGAGGACACCTACCGGTTCCTGCTCACCTTCGCCGGCAGCGAGTCCGACCGCAGGCCGTTCGACCAGGGCATGGGCGACCTCGCCGAACGCCTCGTCGGCGTGAACGTGCCGCCGATGCTGCAAGCCGCGGACCCCTCTCGCCTGGACGACGTCTTCGCAGCGCTGGGCAACGTCCGCGGCTTCGAGCTCGCCGCCGCCGAGAAGCACCTCAAGGCTCTCGACGACATCGCGGAGCGGAACGAACTGGCGGGCGACATGGCCTGGGACGCCAGCCAGCTGGTGCTCGGCAAGGCCCTGCCGCAGGGAGAACTGCTGTGGCTGATGCTCGACCAGAGTCGTGGCCTGCTGAACGACCTCGGCCCCGACGAGAAGACGAACGTCGAGCATCTGCACGACGGCGACAACGCCGAGACCCTGGCCCGCCAGCACACCGTCGCCGGCCTTCTCCTCGGCGCGGGGTTCCCCGCGACCGTGTCGCCGAAGAACTACCAGGCCGCCTGCCCTCCGGGCGTCGCGATCGCCGACGACAAGGGCAACCTCCGTCCGTTCTCCGACATCGCCAAGTCAGGCAATCAGGGCCTGCGCGCCCTCGACCAATACTTCATCACCAACGGCCTCGACGGCGACAAGAATTCCCTCGGGGAGGTCACCCGCTTTCTCGCCGATCGATATGACGGGCGAAAAGGCGCGGCACAGCGCCGTGCAAGCATCTACTAGCCGTTCGAGCTCACGGTCAGGCATTCCGTCTCGCCGTTCACCGAATACTGGCCATCGCGCGGTGATGCAAGTGTCAGGAGCGTATGCGCGGCGTCGTTCCGCACGCGTACAGGCTCTCCTGGATCACCAACAGTGGTGATGTCGTAGGGCGCCACCCGCTTCAATGCTCCCAGCAAAGAGTCCACGAGAGCCGGGGGTTTCCTCTGGGGGAGATCCTGGCCGGTCGCGGCGAAGGTTTGTTTGGCCTTGCCGTCGCCGCAGGGGATGTTCTTGCCTCCGGGGTCGGTGACGGTTACGTTCTGGGCGTTGCGCTCCTTGAGTAGTTGAAGGACGTGGTTTTTCAGCGTCTGTCCTGCTTGTGCTGCTGTAGGGGAATCTTTTGATGTGCAGGCGGTTGGGGCGAGAAGCATCAGCAGGATCGCGACGGCGATGGGGCGTAGCCGTACGGAAAGGGGCGCGCCGGGCATCGAATCCGCCTCCGTGTCTCGCCGGAACCATATCCGGCCACATAATCTCAGGGAGTAGCACGGCTCGACCACCTGTCTACTGCGGTCATTGAAATGGGAGCCCGAAACGTGCCCACGGACGACGACCTGGTGCCGAACCCGAAGCACGACGACCTGCGGGCCGCGCTCGAGACGGTCCGGGAGCATGTTCACGTCCTGGAGTCGGCCCTCGATCGGGCCTGTGCGCAGTTCGGGGGTGAACCGGTGTGGGTGGGCCCGGCGGCTCGTGCCTTCGCCGAGGAGCTCAACGGCCGCAGGGCGCGGCTGAGGAGCACCGTTCAGCACGTGATGGCCGAACTGGAGGCGGAGTTGCGCGTCACACCCGCCACAGTGCCCAGGTCCACCGCCGCCGCGATGAGCGGCTGAGGCAGAACGGAAGGCAGCCCGTCGCGGCGGTGGCTTCCGCTGCGCGTCAGACGGTGTCCACCTCCGCGTGCGGGAGGCCGCCGGAGAGTTTCGGATAGCCGGGGCCGCGGTCGAAGAAGGCGGCGGCACGCGTCTCGCGCAGCCGCTCCCGCAGACGCCCGGTCGCCTCGGCGTCGACGACGATCTCGTCGCGGGTGCCGGTCAGGACGACGCCGTAGTCCTCCCGCGCGCCCTCGAACGAGACCTTCCCGTCGCGGACGTCGGCGGCCACCTTCTCGGCCGGCCGGTCGTACGGCGAGCCCCAGCCGCCTCCGCCGGTCGTGCGGATGCGGATGACCTGCCCGGCGCGTACCGGGAAGTCGTCGACCAGGCCCTCCATCTCCACGCCGTCCACGGTGACCTGGAAGGGACGGCCCGCCCGGCCGCCGTTGACGCCCCAGCACGACAGGATCGAGCGGTCGGCGATCGACATGAAGGAGGCGTCCCGCAGCATGCGGATGTGCTTGTCGTAGCCGAGGCCGCCGCGGAACTTCCCGGGCCCGCCGCTGTCCACGGCCAGGCCCAGCCGCTCCACCCGGAACGGCCAGCGTGACTCGGCGAACTCCGCCGGGATGTTGCGGCTGTCGGGCACCACGTGGATGGTGTCCTCCCCGTCGGCGTACCAGCGCCCGCCCGACCCGCCGCCCAGCACTTCACGCATGAGGTACGGCCCGTCGTCCGACTCGCCGTACACGCCGGTGTAGCGGATGGTCTCCTGGTCGGCGGGCATGCGGCCGCCGGTCGCCTTGGCCAGGACGCCCGCGAGCACGCCGAGCAGGCGCAGGATCACGAACGTACGGGCGTTGGTGGGCGCGGGGAAGATCGGCGTCAGCAGGGTGCCCTTCTCCGGGAAGACCATCCTGATCAGCGGCACGACGCCCTCGTTGACGTCGAGCTCGGCCATCCGTTCGGGCGTGTCGGCGAGGTTGCGCAGGATCGGCGCCAGCCACTTCTTCAGGAAGACCCCGTCGGCGTAGTCGCCCGCGTGGTTGATCGGCCCCTTGGCCTGGGGGGAGGTGCCGGTGAAGTCGATGGTGAGCGGGGTGTCCGCGGAGTGGTCGACGGTGAGCGTGATGCGCTGGGCGTGCAGGCGCGGCTCATCCACGCCGTCGTGCTCGGCGTAGTCCTCCCAGACGTGCACACCCTCGGGGATCTTCGCGAGCAGTTCGCGGCGGAACGTCTCCGTCGTCGTGTCGATGATCGCGTCGAAGCACGCCTCGACCGGCTCCCGGCCGTACCGGTCGAACAGCTCGCCGAGCCGCCGGGCGCCCATGAGGCAGGCCGAGCATTCCGCGTCGAGGTCTCCGGCCAGGGAGTCGGGCATCCGGGAGTTGCGCGTCATGATCGTGAGCGCGGCGCGGTTGGGCACGCCCTGGTCCCACAGCTTGATCGGCGGGACCATCAGGCCCTCCTCGAACGCGCTGCGCGCGTGCGACGGCATGGACCCGGGCACCGCGCCGCCGATGTCGTCGTGGTGGCCGAACGCCTGGACGAACGCGACGACCTCGCCCTCATGGAAGACCGGCACCGTCACGCACAGGTCGGGCAGGTGGCCGATGCCGCCCTCGGACAGGTAGACGTCGTTGTGGAAGAACACGTCGCCCGGTCGCATCGTCTCGATCGGGAAGTCGCGGACGACCGGCTGCACCAGCGCCGAATAGGAGCGCCCGGTCAGCTTGCGCAGCCGCGCGTCGTGGATGCCGGCGCGGAAGTCGTGCGCGTCGCGGATCATGGGCGAGCGGGCGGTCCGCGCGATCGCCGTCTCCACCTCCGTCTCGACCGAGGCGAGCGTGCCCTCCACGATCTCCACGAGCACGGGGTCGGCGGTCCTACCGGTCATCGCTCACCACCACGAGGTTGCCGTAGTCGTCCATGGTCGCCGTGAAGCCGGGGTGCACCGGCAGGGTCGAGCCGTACTCCTCGACGACGGCCGGGCCGCGCACCACGGCTCCCGCGCCGAGGTCGCCGCGGCGGTAGATCACGGTCCTGCCCCACCGCTCGTAGTACACGTCACGGGTCGCGACCGGGCTCGGCTCGTCCTCCTGGCGCGGCCTGCACGCGATCTTCGGCCGGGTGATGGGACCGATGCCCGACACCCGGAGGTTGACCCACTCGACGGCGTGGCGGGGATCGCCGCGGTAGCCGTACCCGTAGAGCCTCTCGTGCTCGGCGTGGAACCGCTCGGCGACCACGCCGAGCCACGCCTCGTCCACGGGCCCGTCGGGGGCCGGTACCCGCACCTCGTACGCCTGGCCGTAGTAACGCAGGTCGGCGCTGCGCGCGTAGACGTGCCCGGCGAATCCCTCGCGGTCGAGCGCGGCGGCCGCCTCGGCCTCCAGGCCGGCGAGGATCCCGGCGAGTGTTTCCGGTGCGGGGTCGCGGGCGACGTGCGTGCGGACGTAGTCGTTCTTCACGTCGACCGTGAGCAGGCCGAACGCCGACACGTTCCCGGGGTCCGGCGGGACGATCGCGGCCCGCAGGCCGAGGATGTCGATGAGACGGCAGGCCAGCAGCGGCCCGGAGCCGCCGAAGGCGACCATCGGGAAGTCCCGCACGTCGAGGCCGCGCTGGACGGTGATCTGCCTGATCGCATTCGACTGGTTGAACGCGCTGATCTCCAGGATCCCGGTGGCGCAGCGCTCCGGGGTCAGCCCCAGCCGGCCCGCCAGCGCCTCGACACCCGCCCGAGCGGCGGCGACGTCGAGGGCGATCTCGCCGCCGAGCAGGTGCGGGGGCACCCGGCCGAGGAAGACGTGGGCGTCGGTCACCGTCACCTCGGTGCCGCCCTTTCCGTAGCAGATCGGGCCGGGATCCGCCCCTGCCGACCTCGGGCCGACCTTCAGCGTCCCCTCGGGGGAGATCCAGGCGATCGAGCCGCCGCCCGCCCCGACCGTGACGATGTCGATCATCGGGATCTTGCACGGGTAGCGGCCGATGCGGCCCTCGGTGGTCAGCGACGGCTCCCCGTCCACCACCACCGCCACGTCGGTCGAGGTGCCGCCGCCGTCGAGGGTGATGGCGCTCGTGTGCCCGGCGGTCCCCGCGATCAGCGCCGCGCCGAGCGCCCCCGCCGCCGGGCCGGACAGCACGGTCGTGATCGGCTGGTGTACCACCTCGGCCGCCGACAGCACGCCGCCGTTGCTCTTCATGACCGAGAACGGCCGGCCGAGCCGCTCGGACAGG
This sequence comes from Microbispora sp. NPDC088329, assembly GCF_040685655.1. Lineage (NCBI taxonomy): Bacteria > Bacillati > Actinomycetota > Actinomycetes > Streptosporangiales > Streptosporangiaceae > Microbispora > Microbispora sp. NPDC088329. Next base: position 230,345 of record NZ_JBFBIP010000004.1, on the reverse strand, counting down.
TTCTCGATGTACCGCCGCATGGTCGGCTTGACCGCCGCGTCCACCAGCGTGGTCACCGATCGCTCGTACTCCCGGTATTCCCGCAGCACGTCGCTCGACAGCGACACGACCGCCTCGGGGTGCTCGCGCTCCAGCACCTCACGCATCCGCCGCTCGTGGCCCGGGTTGGCGTAGGAGTGCAGGAAGCACACCCCGATCGCGGTGACGCCCCGCTCCCTGAACCATCGCGCGACGGCCGCGGCCTGCTCCTCGTCGAACGGCCGGACCTCCCCGCCGAGGTGGTCGAGCCGTCCCCCGACCGTACGCACCCGGTGGACGGGCACGATCCGCGGCGGCTTGACCCAGAAGTAGGAGTTGCCGTACCCGTCCGGCACGCTCTGCCGGGCGATCTCCAGAACGGACTCGAAGCCCTCCGTGGTGACGAAGCCCAGGTGGGACGTGCCGTCCGGGCGATCCTCCAGCAACTGGTTGGTGGCGACGGTGGTTCCGTGGACGAGGGCGGACACGGCGTCGAGAGCGTGAGACCCCGCGTGGGCCTCGAGCACTTTGTGCACGCCTGCCATGAAACCGTCGGCCGGGTTGGCGGGAGTCGACGGAGTCTTGGTCGTGACGATCTGGCCGGACTCCTCGTCGACGAGCACGACGTCGGTGAAGGTGCCGCCTGTGTCGACCCCGATGCGGACGCTGGACATGCTCCGTGTTTACCGATCACCGCCGATCGGAAGAACCGGCGCACTCTGCCGAAGAATCGCCGTCCTGTCGTCACACCCTGCCCGGACGGGCGTACGGCACAGCGCTGGGACGGGAGCAGCGGACGGCCGCGTGGCTCTCCATGCGGCGGCACTGTCAGCCGGACGGACGGCCGCGCGTTTCTACTTGCGGCGGCACTGTCAGCCGGACGGACGGCCGCGTTTCTACTTGCGGCGGCCCTGCCGGCCCAGCAGCCAGCCGATCACGGCGCTGCCGAGCGCGACACCGGCGCCCGCGCCGAAGGCCGCGAGCATGGTCCAGGCCGGCACGCCCGGCCGGCCCACGGGCCTGGCCGCGGGCTCCCGGGTGAACACCCGCGTCGTGGTCTCCCCGGACGGCGCCACCTCGCCCACCGCCGTCGCCACCGCACCGGGAGCGGCGGGCACGGCGGGAACGGACAGCAGGTGCCGCTCGACGGCGGCGAAGAACTCTCCCGCGGTCTTCTTGGCGACCGAGGCGAGCATCCGCTGCCCCACACCGCCGATCATGCCGCCGACCACGGCCTCCGCGTCGTAGTCGATCCGGGTGCCGCCGTCGGCGTCGCCGAGCCGTACGGCGACGGTCGCCTCGACGGTGCCCGGGGCGCCCTGGCCGCGCGCCGCGAGCGTGAACCGGTCCGGCTCCTCCTGGTCCCGCAGCGTCACCTCGCCCTGGTAGACGCCCTTGATCGAGGCGACTCCCGCGGTCACCGTCATCGCGTACGCGTTCTCGCCGACCGTCTCCAGGCGCTCGCAGCCGGGGATCGTCCGCACCAGGACGCCGGGGTCCTGGAGGGCGTCCCAGACCCGCTTGCGCTCCGCCGCGACCAGCGCGCTGCCTGAGACCTTCATGGGCCACCTCCGATGCCGAGCACCCTAGAGAATCACCCGTACGGCGAGAACGGCAAGATCTGCCCCGTCGCGGCGCGGCGGTCGTGCAGAGTTCACATGCGCGGGCGGCACGGCGGGCTACCGGGGGGCCGGCGCCGCGAGCGGGGACGCGGCGGCCTCCCTGCAGGTGTTGCGGCGCACCACCGTGAGCAGCGCGCGGAGCGTCTCCACCTGCTCCGGCGTCAGGCCGTCGGACATCCGGCGGTGGAGCTCCTCCTCGACCCGGCGGACCTCGGGGCGCAGGTCGTCGCCCTTCGGGGTCGTGCTCACCACGCTGATCCGCCGGTTGGCGGGGGACGGCGTGCGGCTCACGAACCCGCTGCGCTCCAGCCGTTGCAGGCTCTTCGTCATCGTGGACATGTCGATGCCCAGGGCCGCGGCCAGCTTGTTCTGCGACATGGGGCCGTTGCTCCACAGCACGTTGAGCACGCGGTCCTGGCCGGGGTAGAGATCGATCTCCGCCAGAAGGGCGGCGAGCAGGACGCGGTGCCCTAGGGCCGCCTGCGCCATCAGACAGCTCAAGCTGTCGGAGTCCGCACCCGGCGGTCCTCCGCACGTCCTCTCGTCTTCTGTCAGCGCATCCACCATCCCACTCTCCTCGACGCTCAGCCTACCGCTTGCATATTGGTCGGCCAAGTTGTATGACTTGCATTGGCCGACCAAGTTTGCCGACCAAGTTGGCAGGCCACACATTGATGAAAGGACACGGTCATGCCGTTCACACCCTTCGAGCTGGGCTCCCTTCACCTGCCGAACCGCCTCGTCATGGCGCCCATGACGCGGTCACGCGCATACGTGGACGGAATCCCCTCTCCGCTGACCGCGCTCTACTACGCGCAGCGCGCCTCGGCCGGACTGATCGTCACGGAGGGCGTCCAGCCGAGCGCGGCGGGGCAGGGCTATATGGACACACCGGGACTGCACACGGACGAGCAGGTGACGGGCTGGCGCGAGGTGACCGAGGCCGTCCACGCGGCCGGCGGCAGGATCGTGGCCCAGATCATGCACGCGGGCGGGGTGGGCCACCCCGCCAACACCGGCAGGCTTCCCGTCGCCCCCTCGGCCGTACGGATCGGGGAGCAGATCTTCACGCCGTCGGGCCCGCAGGACACGCCGGTGCCGATCGCGTTGTCCGCCGCCGAGGTGGAGTCGACGGTCCGCGACTTCGCCGCCGCCGCACGGCGCGCGGTGGACGCCGGATTCGACGGGGTCGAGTTGCACGGAGCCAACGGCTACCTCATCCACCAGTTCCTGTCGCAGAACGCCAACCTGCGTGACGACCGCTACGGCGGGTCGCCGGCCGGGCGGATCCGGTTCGCCGTGGAGACCGCCAGGGCCGTCGCCGAGGAGATCGGCCCCGACCGGGTGGGCATCCGGCTGTCCCCGAGGAACGGCGCCCAGGGACTGGCCGAGGACGACGCGCACGAGGTGTACCCCGCCCTGGTGTCCGCGCTCGCCGAACTCGACCTGGTCTACCTGCACCTGATGGCGACCGGCGGCGACGAGCTCAACGCCCGCATCCGCGACCTGTGGCCGAACGCCCTGATCGTCAACGACCCCGCGGCCACCGACCCGGCGTCCGCCGCGGAGCGGCTGCTGGGCTGGGGTGCCGACCTGGTCGCACTGGGCAAGGCCTTCCTGGCCAACCCCGACCTGCCGCTGCGCCTGCGGGTCGGCGCACCGCTGAACGAGGCCGACCTGAGCACCGCCTTCGGCGGCGACCACCGCGGCTACACCGACTACCCGACGCTCTCCCTTCACCCCGCCGCCGCGTAGCCGGCACAGAGTCGCGAAGACCCCCGGTTCTCCGGACCGGGGGTCTTCGCCGTTCACGCAACCCTCCGCGCGGGTGCGAGGGTCTCAACCGCGCGGCGTACGGGCGAATCAGCCGCGCGGCGGACGCGGCACTTGTCATCGTTCGCTCATTCTTGATCCCGTGCCTCCCCAGGAGGCGCTCCCGGCGGGACGGGACCGGTGTCCCTGGCGGCCGGGACGATCCGGCCGCAATCGTCGGTACTGCAAGGAACGGGGATCCGGCACCGCGAACCAGGGTCCGGGTGGCGCACCGCCCGGCTGTGACGAAGATCGCACCTCGCGGAGCCCAATGCTCTACAGCTTGTAGTACTACTGAATATAGAACTACGAGCTGTAGAGCTCCGTCGTGAGGGAGACATGGACGCGCTTGACCTGGCACGGTGGCAGTTCGGAGTGACCACCGTGTACCACTTTCTCTTCGTACCGCTGACGATCGGGCTCGGCGTCTACGTCGCCGGGCTCCAGACCGCCTGGCACCTGACGGGCAAGGAGCACTACCTCAGGCTCACGAAGTTCTTCGGCAAGCTCTTTCTGATCAACTTCGCGATGGGCGTGGTCACCGGCATCGTCCAGGAGTTCCAGTTCGGAATGAACTGGAGCGAGTACTCGACCTTCGTCGGCGACGTGTTCGGCGCGCCGCTGGCGCTGGAAGCGCTGCTCGCGTTCTTCCTGGAGTCGACGTTCCTGGGGTTGTGGATCTTCGGCTGGGACCGGCTGCCCAAGAGGATCCACCTCGCCTGCCTGTGGGCCGCCGTCATCGGCTCCAACCTGTCGGCGTACTTCATCCTCGCGGCCAACGCCTGGATGAAGCACCCGGTCGGCTACGAGGTCGTGAACGGCAGGGCGAGGATGACCGACCTGTGGGCGGTGCTGACCAACTCGACGGCCCTCGCCCAGGTGCCGCACGTGGTCGCCGCCTCGTTCGTCGTGGCGGGCGGGTTCGTGATCGCCGTCGCGGGCTACCGCATCCTGCGCGAGCGCGGCCTCGGCCTGCGGCCCGGCCTCCGGATCCGCACGGCCGCGGGGGACGCCACCACGCCGATGCGTCGCCTCCCGGACATGTGGCGGACCAGCCTGCGCGCCGCGCTCGTCATGACGGCGATCGCGGGGGCCGTCGTCGCCGGCAGCGGCGACCTGTCCGGCCAGCTGCTGCGCGAGCAGCAGCCGATGAAGCTCGCCGCGGCGGAGGGCCTGCGCCACGACACCGCCGGGGCGCCGTTCTCGATCGCCCCCGGCGTCGAGGTGCCGGGCCTGCTCAGCCTGCTCGCCGCGCACGATCCCGGCGCGACGGTCCAGGGCGTCGACGACATCCAGGCGCGGTACGAGAAGACCTTCGGGCCGGCCGACTACACCCCGAACGTGCCGGTCGTCTTCTGGTCGTTCCGCGTGATGATCGGCTTCGGCATGGCCACGGTGGGCCTGTCCGCGCTCGGCCTGTGGCTGACCCGCCGGCCCCGGCGGCAGCGCGGCGGCGCGCCGAAGCCGGTGCCGGACTGGTTCGCCCGCGTGTGTGTGCTGGCGCTCCCGTTGCCCACCGTCGCGATCGTCGCCGGATGGCTGCTCAGCGAGATCGGCCGCCAGCCGTGGACGGTCCAGGGCGAGCTGATGACGGCCGCCAGCGTGTCGCCCGGCGTCTCGCTCGGCGAGGTCGCGATCACCCTCGCGGTCTTCACGGTCCTGTACGGCGTGCTGGCGCTGGCCGAGGGCGTGCTGCTGGTGCGGCACGTCAAGGCGGGCCCGGAGCTGCCGCCGGTCGAGAGCGCGCCCGCCGAGGCCGTTCCCGCCCGCCCCGACGAGGCGCGGCTCACGCCGACGCTCATGTACTGAGGAGCCACGAGATGACGACCTTCTGGTTCATCGTGATCGCGTTCCTCTGGACGGGTTACTTCGTCCTGGAGGGGTTCGACTTCGGCGTGGGCGCGCTGCTGCCGCTGCTGTCGCGGTCGGAGGCCGACCGCAAGCAGGTGCTCGGCACCATCGGGCCGGTCTGGGACGGCAACGAGGTGTGGCTGATCACCGCGATCGGGGCGATGTTCGCCGCCTTCCCGGCGTGGTACTCCGGCCTGCTGAGCGGCTTCTACCTGGCGGTCTTCCTCGTCATCGCCGGTCTGATCGTCCGCGGCGTGGGCCTGGAGTGGCGGGGGAAGGTCCACTCCCGGCGCGAGGTCGCGCTGTGCGACGCCGGGATCGTCACCGGCAGCGTGCTCCCGGCGTTCCTGTGGGGCGCGATCTTCGGCAACCTGCTGTTCGGCACGGCGCTGGCGACCGTGCTCGGCGGGGCCCTGTCGCTGTCGGTGGCCGTGCTGCACGGCGCGGTGTTCGTGGCGCTCAAGACGACCGGCGCGGTCCGCGCCCGCGCCCGCCGCGCCGCGCTGCTCGCGGCCGTCGGCGCGGTGCCGGTCGCGATCGGCACGCTGCCGTCCGTGCCCGGCAAGGGACCGATGTGGACGCTGGGGACGGCCCTGCTCGCCGCGGCGGCGCTGGCGGCCGGGGTGACGCTGGTGTGGGGCCGCCGGGAGGGCTGGGCCTTCACCGCGACCGCCACGGCCATCGCCGCGACGACGGCCACCGTCTTCGGCGTGCTGTGGACCGCTCCCCTGCCCGGGCTCACGCTGGCCGAGGCGGCCTCCGCGCCGTACACGCTGACCGTCCTCACCTGGATCGGCCTGATCGCCCTGCCGGGAGTCATCGCCTACCAGGCCTGGACCTACTGGGTCTTCCGCAAGCGCCTCACGGCAGAGGTCCTCTGACGGCAAGGTAGAGAGGCCGAAAGGGAGGCAGTGAGCTTGAACATCGGGAAACCCGAGGCCGAGGACGGCAGCATGGCGGACGATTTGCTCGTGCTCGCCAAGAAGATTCGGTCAAGGGGTGACGAGACGGAGCTGACCGCTGAATTCCTGTACGACGCGGAGACCGGGCTCCCGTCGTGATGGCATCACGACCACGTAGCGCACTCGATCTCCTACAGATCGTCGCGAAGGCCTGCGAGGAACCGTGCCGTACGCTGAGGATATGAGCGTGGTTACCTTCCAGGCCGATCCGCGCACCGAGGCCGCGCTGGCCGAACTCACAGCCGACGGCCAGGCTCCCGACGAGGTCATCCGCGAAGCGATCGTGATGGCATGGCGGCTGCGGCGCGCGGAAACGGCGCGGCGCGAGGCACTGGCCGTCGCAGATGACCCAGATGATCGTGAGGAAGCCCGCGCGATCACGCGTGACATGGAATCTTTGCGTGCGTGGTGATGTCTACCGTCTCCGCTCCGCTCGGGACAGCATAAAGCACGAGCAGAGCGGCGAGCGGTTCGCCGTGGTGATCCAATCCGACTTCATCCCAGCTCTCTCGACGCTGCTCGTCGCTCCGACCTCCACGAGTGCGCGTCCCACGTCCTTTCGTCCCGGGATCGAGCTGTCGGGCAAGTCCACCCGGATCATGCTGGAGCAGACCGCCGCGGTCGCGCCGGAGCGGCTCGGCTCCTTCGCCGGTCGGCTCTCCCCGGCCGAGCTGCTCGAAGTCGACGAAGCGCTCCATCTCCTGCTTGGGCTGGTCCGCTGAAAACACCCGGCGCGGAGACCGCTCCCTAACGCGTGAGGCGCAGGTGGTGGAGGTCGGAGGGGGAGATGGGCATCCGGGTGATCGTGATGCCCTCGGCGTCCTCGACCGCGGAGGCGATGACGGCCGAGACGGGGATGACCCCCGCCTCCCCCGCGCCCTTGATCCCGAGCGGGTTCAGCGGCGAGGGCGTCTCCAGGTGGGCCGTCTCGATGCGCGGCACCTCCGTGGCGTACGGCATCAGGAAGTCCATGAACGAGGCGTTCAGCAACTGACCGTGCTCGTCGTAGACCATCTTCTCGTACAGCGCCCCGCCGACGCCCTGGGCGACCCCGCCGTGGATCTGCCCTTCGACGATCATCGGATTGATCAGCTTGCCGCAGTCGTGGACGACGGCGTAGCGCAGGATCCGGATCTCCGCGGTGTCCGGGTCGGTCTCCACGATCGCGGCGTGCATGCCGGCCGCGAAGGTCGACCTGATCGGCGAATAGTAGTCCCGGCCCTCCAGGCCCGGCTCCTCCCCCTCGGCCACCGGCGGCCGGTCGTCGGAGGCGTGCCCGGCGAACTGGGTGGCCCGCTTGGCCTCCTCGTCGAAGGCGTACCGCAGCGGGTTGGACAGCACGGCGACGGTCGCCAGCGGGATCGACGCCGACGGCACGCCGGCGACGTGGACCGTCCCGTCGGTGATCTCCAGGTCGCGAGGGTCGGCCTCCAGCGCCTCCGCCGCGATCCGCAGCGCCTTCTCCCTGACCTTGCGGCAGGCGAGCGCGATCGCGTTGCCGCTCATCACGGCCGCCCGTGAGGCGAAGGTGCCCACGGCGTATCCGAAGCGCCGGGTGTCGCCGGTGACGACCGACACCTTCTCGATCGGCACGCCGAGCTCGGTGGCCGCGATCTGCGCGAACACGGTCTCGTGGCCCTGTCCCTGCGAGGTCAGGCCGGTCGAGACGTGCACCCGGCCGTCCGAGGTGATCTGCACGTGCCCGCCCTCGTACGGGCCGACTCCGGTGCCCTCGACGTAGCAGCCGACGCCGATGCCGATCCTGCGTCCCTCGGCCGCCGCCCGGGCCTTCGTTTCGGGGAAGGAGTCCCAGCCGATCAGCTCCTTGAGCATGCGCAGCGCCTCGGGGTAGTCGCCGCTGTCATAGATCAGCGGGCGCCCGTCCTGGAACGTCAACCCCTGGTCGTAGGGGAACTCGTCCGGCTGGATGAAGTTGGCCGCGCGGACCTCGGTGCGGTCCCTGCCGAGGTGGGCGGCGATGCGGTCCATCGTCCGCTCCATGCAGAACACGCCCTGCGGGCGGCCCGCGCCCCGGTAGGGCGTGACCTGGACGGTGTTGGTGTAGATCGAGGAGAACTCGACCCGGTAGGCCCCCACCTTGTACGGCCCGAGCAGCTGGGTCGAGGTGATGATCGGCACGATGATCCCGTACGGCGTGTAGGCGCCGTGGTCGTGCAGGATCTCGACCTCGAGGCCGAGGACGCGCCCGTCGTCGTCGAACCCGGCCCGCACGTGCTGGACCTGGCCGCGCTCGTGCGACGACGAGACGAAGTGCTCGCGCCGGTCCTCGGCCCACTTCACCTCGCGGCCGAGCAGGCGGGCCGCCCACGGAACGAGGACCTCCTCGGGCCACGGATGCACGATCTTGACGCCGAACCCGCCGCCCACGTCCGGCGCGATGACCTCCACCTTGGGCAGCGGCAGCCCGAGCTTGGCCGCGATCGCCATCCGCACGCTGGTGGACGACTGGGTGGAGGAGTAGACCCGCAACGACTGGTCGTCGGCGTCCCAGCGGGCGTACACACCCTTGCCCTCCAGCGGCGTGCACGCGCTGCGCTCGACGTCGAGCCGGAACTCCAGCCGATGCGGGGCGGCCTCGATCGCCTCCCGCGCGGTCACGCCGCCGGGCCCCGGCACCTCCTGGACGAGGTGCGCGCCGACGTTGCCCGGCACGTCCTCGTGCACGAGGTGAAAGCCGCGCACGGCCTCCTCGACCCCCACGACGGGCTTGCGGATCTCGTAGTCGACCCGGATCAGCGCGCAGGCGTCCTCGGCGAGGTAGCGGTCGCGGGCGACGACCATGACGACCGGCTCGCCGACGTGCCGGACGATCTCCCGGGCCAGCGGGTACGCCGTACGGCCGTGGGTGAGCGCGGGATGCGGGATCAGCAGCGGCAGCGGCTCGGCCAGCGCGCCCGGCAGGTCCTCCCACGTGTAGATCGCGACCAGGCCCTCGACGTCGAGGGCGGCCGACACGTCGATGTCGAGGATCCGCGCGTGGGCGTGCGGCGACCGGACGAACGCGGCGGCCAGCGCGTCCGCGCCCAGGTCGTCGAGGTAGCGGCCCCGCCCGGTGATCAGCCGGGCGTCCTCGCGCCGCCGGACCGGCTCGCCGAACAGCCTGGTCGTCACCGGTCCTCCTCCGCCTTCAGCTCGGCCGCCCGACGGACTGCTTTGAGGATGTTCTGATAGCCGGTGCACCGGCACAGGTTGCCCGCCACGGCCTCCAGCGCCTCCTCCTCGGTCGGTGCGGGGTTGTCCCGCAGGAACGCGGTGACCGTGCACAGGAACCCCGGCGTGCAGAACCCGCACTGCAGGGCGTGGCACTCGGTGAAGGCCCGCTGGACCGGCGACAGCTCGCCCTCGCGCGCCAGCCCCTCCACCGTCGTGATCTCGTGGCCGTCCACCGTGACGGCGAACGTCAGGCACGATCGCACCGGCTCGCCGTCCAGCAGCACCGTGCAGGCGCCGCAGACGCCGTGCTCGCAGCCCACGTGGGTGCCGGTGAGGCCGAGATCGTGGCGCAGGCAGTCGGACAGCAGCCGCCGCCCGGGCACCGTCGCCTCCCGCACGACCCCGTTGACCGTCAGCGTCACCGTGTGGCGTGTCTCGTTCACGCTTCCTCCCCGCGTGCCGCGCGGGCGGCCTCCCGCAGCGCCCGTACGGCGAGCACCCCCGTGAGGTGCCGCCGGTAGTCCGCCGTCGCGTGGATGTCGCCCTCCGGATCGATCCGGTCCCGTACGGCGGCCGCAACGGTCTCCCAGTCGGCCGAGGCGGCCGGACGCGGGCCGCAGGCCGCCGTCACGTCCACGACCGCCGGGACCGGCCCCACGCTCACGCAGGCGACGCGGGCGGCGGCGATCCGGAAGTCCTCGTCCAGGGTGACGGCGGCGGCCACCCCGGCCACCGCGTAGTCGCCGTGCCGCCGCGCCACCTCGTGGAAGGCCGTGCCCGACCGGGCGGGCAGCGCCGGGAAGAAGGCCGACACGGCCAGTTCGCCGGGACGCGGCGCCGACTCCATCGGTCCGGTGAAGAACTCCGCGGCCGGCACCTCCCGCTCCCCGCCCCGCCGCGCCAGCCGTACGGACCCGCCGAGCAGGGCGAGGACGGCGGGCATCTCGGCGGCGGGGTCGGCGTGGACGAGGCTGCCCACCACCGTGCCGCGGTTGCGGATCACGGGGTGGGCGACCAGCCGCAACGCCTGCCGCAGCAGCGGCTGCACGGCCGCGGCCTCGGGCGAACGCTCCACGGCGGCGTGCCGGGCCAGGGCCCCGACGCGTACGCCGGACGGCCCGGCCTCGATGCCGTCCAGGCCGGGCACGCGGTTCACGTCGACGATCTGGGCGGGCGCGGCCAGCCGCATGTTGAGCAGCGGGATCAGGCTCTGGCCACCCGCCAGCACCTTCCCGTCGGGCCCGGCCTCGGCGAGGACGTCGAGCGCCTCGCCGAGGGCCGCCGGGCCGTGGTAACCGAACGGGGGCGGCTTCACCGGATGGTCCGCCGGGTCTTCCGGCGCGTCCGCGTCCTCGGCCCCGCCCCCGGGGCCGCACGGCCGCCGTACGCCGGCCAATGCGACGGCGGCGTGTCCGGCCCGTGCCGGTCAGACTGCCGGGTCGCGTTCGAACCCGATCTCCCCACCCGTGACCTCCTTCGCTGGTCTGCGCGCGATGGCCCGCAGCAGGTGATAGCCGGCGAGCACCACGATCGTGCCGAGCGCGATCCCGGCGAGCGAGAAGTCGCCGGTGATCTGATGGGTGACCGGCCCGATCGCGAGGATGATCCCCGCGCCGATCGGCACCATGTTGACCGGGTCGGCGAAGTCCACCCGGTTCTCCACCCAGATCTTCGCGCCGAGCAGCCCGATCATGCCGTACAGGATGACCGTGACGCCGCCGAGCACGCCGCCGGGCGTGGCGGCGATCAGCGCGCCGAACTTCGGGCACAGGCCGAACAGGATCGCGATGACCGCGGCGATGTAGTAGGCGGCCGTCGAGTAGACCCGCGTGGCGGCCATGACGCCGATGTTCTCGGCGTACGTCGTGGTGGGCGAGCCGCCGACGGCGGTCGCGACCACGGTGCCGACGCCGTCGGCGATGACCGCCCTGCCCATCTGGGGGTCGACGTCGGCGCCGGTCATCTGGCCCACCGCCTTGACGTGGCCGACGTTCTCCGCGATCAGGGCGATCACGGCGGGCAGCACGACCAGCACGGCCGACGCCTGGAACGACGGGGCGTGGAAGTGCGGCAGCCCGATCCAGTCGGCGTCGGCGACGGCCTGGAAGCTCACCCGGGGGTGGGTGTCGATCTTCCCGGTGCCCGCGTTGTAGGCGGTGATGTTCCCGAAGACCTCGTCGGCGAGCCAGGACAGCACGAACCCGAAGACCAGCCCGAGCAGCACGCCGATCCGGCCGAGGAAGCCGCGGAACACCACGATGAACACGAACGTCGCGATCATCGTGATCAGGGCGATCCACGGGTCCTGCGGCCAGTAGACGTCGGCCACCACGTACGCCAGGCCGAAGCCGATCAGCATGACCACCGCGCCGGTCACGACCGGCGGGAAGACGCGGTGGATGATCTGCACGCCGAGCACGTGGATCGCCACGCCGCACAGGGCGAGCGCCAGGCCGGCGACGAGGATCGCCCCGGTCACGACCTGGTCGGCCGCGGGGGTGTCGCCGCCGAACGCCGCCCGCACGGCCACCACGCCGCCGACGAACGACGCCGACGTGCCGAGGTAGCTGGGGATCCGCCCCTGCGTGAAGAGCAGGAACAGGATCGTCGCGACGCCCGACATCATCACGGCCGTGTTCGGGTCCAGTCCCATGACGAGGGGGAACACGAAGGTCGCGCCGAACATGGCGATCACGTGCTGGGCGCCGATGCCGACCATGCGCGGCCAGCTCAGCCTCTCGCCGGGCCTGACGACGTCTCCGGGCGCGAGGCCTTTCCCGTCGCCGTGGACTGTCCATCTGAAAGCCATGTACGCCCCTCTTGCTCATGGGCCGTGGGCCGGCAGGCACCCCCCAGGCGTCCCTCCGCGGCGCTTCTAGACCGTTTGGGGCACTTTAGGACTGGCGTGCGCGACAGACATTGGCATGATCTGCCAAACCGGTGCGCTATCGGGCGTCATACCACACGGATCGTGTACCCATCGCCGGTGACGACCTGGCCCGCCCGGATTTTGCAGGCCTTGCGCAGCTCCACGCGTCCGTCGACGCGCACCCGGCCCTCAGCGACGAGGTGCTTGGCCGCCCCGCCGCTGTCGGTGATCTGGCAGAACTTGAGGAGATCGCAGAGCGGGATGTAGTCGCCGTCGAGCTCGAAGATGATGGCCGGGGCTTTCGCGTCGTTCACGCCGCCAGCTTAGATACCCCTCATGCGCAGCACGTGCAGGGCGAGGGTGAGATTGAGCCGCAGATGCGCGTCCTCGGTGAAGTTGCCCAGCATGCGCTCCAGCTTCCCGATCCGGTAGCGCAGCGTGTTGTAGTGGAAGTGCAGCCGGCGTGCGGTCTCCGCGACGTTGAGGTTGGTCTCCAGCAGCGCCTGCAGGGTGCGGCGCAGGTCGGCGTTCTCGGCGTCGTCGTCCCCCGCCAGCGGGCCCAGGGTCTCGCGGACGAAGGAGTGCAGCTCGTCGGTGTCGTTCACCAGCGAGAGCAGCCGATAGACCCCCAGCTCGTCGAAGTGGGCGACCGCGCCCGCCCCGTGGAGCTGCCGGCCCACCCGGGCGGCCTTCAGCGCCTGGCCGTACGCGCCGGGCAGGGCGTCCGCTCCGGAGGCGACCCGGCTGAGGCCGGTGGAGAACGTGCCGTCGGAGACGGCCGCGAGCGCGTCCCTGGCCACCTTGGCCGGGTCGGCGGCAGCCCCGACGATCGCCACGACCTCGTGCGAGAACCCGGCGACCGCGCCCCGCGGATCATGCTTGCGCACCGACGCCTGCCACGCCGCCAGCATGCGGTCCTGGACCGGCCGTTCCTCGGCGTCCGGATCGATCTCGGCGACCAGCACGCTCACCGGGCGTTCCAGGTCCCAGCCGAACGCCCGGGCACGCTCGGCCACCCGCGGCCCGCCCCTGCCGGTGAGCACGTCCCGCAGGAAGTCGGCGCGGTATTTGCTCTCGACGGCGGTGACCGCCTCCTGCTTGGTGATCACCAGCGCGGCGACGGTCGCGGCGCGCTCCAGGATGCCGATGTCACTGGGGGTCAGCGTGCCGTGGGCGCTGTAGGCCGCGATCCTCCCGTGATGGTGCCCGCCCGCGACGATCGGCACGGCCGCGTAGTGCCCGTCGCCCCCCGCGGGCGGGGCCGCCGGCGTCCGCGCGAGGGCCGCGTTCATCTCCCGCAGCCGCGCCACCTGCGCGGACTCCCCGGCGGCCGCGAGGAAGTTACCGGCGGCGTCGGTCGCCCCCACGGCCACCTGCAGCAGCCCTGCCACCTCCGCCGTGACCTCCCGCATCCCGCCCCCGGCCAGCACGATCTGCACGAGCGCCCGGTGCGCCTCCTCCGTACGGGCGAGGATCGCCGCCTGCCGGTTGAGGATGTCGGTGAGCACCTGATTGAGGATGTCGTCGAAGCCCACGTCGTTGGGCAGCAGGATCAGCGGAAACCCCAGCCGGTCGGCCTGTTCGACCATCTCCCCCGGAAGCTCGTCCAGGTAGCGGCCGAGCTTGATCGCCAGCGCGGCGAGGCCGCGCTCGTCGAGGTCGGCCACGAGCCGGTCGAGCGACTGCGGCGTGTTGCGCAGCGGGTAGCCCGTGGTGAGCAGCAGCTCGTGCGGCTTCACCCAGGCGAGGATGTCGGGCACCTCCATCACGTTGAGGCGCTGCACGATGCGGTTCAGGCCGCCCCGCCCGGCGATCAGGCGGGCGTCCGCCAGCGACGAGACCCCGAGCACCTCTCCCACCGACACGCCGTGGAGGATCGTTCCCGTGCTCGCCAGGCGCATCGCGGGCGGGGCCGGGTCGTTCTGCAATGCCGTCTCCGGTCCTGCTTGCCGAACAGTGCTTTCGAACAGTGCTTCATGAAGGTGCGACGTCCCTGGTCATCAGTCGCTCACCGCTCCTCGTGCGCTACGCGGGGCCCGGGGACGCCTCAGCCCGATTGTGCACGACCACCGGTCCTGTCAGGAAGAGCCAAGCATTCGGCCGACTGTTGGCATCTTTCTCCGTACGGAGGGGGGAGACCGGGCCTTAGCGTCGGCAACGACTGGCTTCGGGAGGTCCGGTGAGTGTTGGCACGCGCCCGAGAGGGCGGCGGGCGGTGACGCCCGCGTCCCGCCCCCCGGCGGCCCCCGCCTACGTGAGCGGCGCCGCGAGCGTGGCCGTACGGCCCGCGCTGGAGTCGCCCCGCAGGCCTGCCAGGGTGCTGGCGGTCTTTCCCCTCGCGCTCTACCTGGAGATCAGGAGTGAGGCCGAGCCGCACGTCGTCGCGGTGGTGACGGGCGAGGCCACCCGCCTGCCCAACGCCGTGGTGCTCCCCGGGCGCCTCGACGGGGTGTCGGCGGGCGACGACGCCTGGGTCGGCGAGGGCGCCGTCGAGGTCGGGGGCCTGTCGATCCGGGTGCGTCGCTGGTGGGATCCCGCTCCCCCGCTCGCCCCCGCCGGCCCGGCACGGCTCGCGCCCGCCCTCGCACTGCTCCGCGACGCCCGCGCCGCCTCGCCCCGGCGGCCGGGGCTGGCCCCGGGCGGCGCCCCGGCGCTGCTCGAACGTGGCTGCCTCGCGGGTTCGCTGGTGGAGAGCATCACGGCGGCCGAGCGGCTGATCGGTCTCGGCCCCGGACTGACGCCCAGCGGCGACGACATGCTCGCCGGCCTGCTGGTCGCGCTGCGGCATCTCGGCGCGGCGGCGGGGGTCCCGCGCGCCGTCTGGCTGGCGGACTGGCTCGCCGCCGCGGTCACCTACGACGCCCGCACCCGGACCACCCCCATCTCGGCCACCCTGCTGCACTGCGCCGCGAGGGGCGAGGCGAGCCCGGAGGTCACCGGGCTGCTGCGCGGCGCGGCCGGGCAGCAGCCGCTGGAGCCGGCCCTGCACCGTCTGCTCCGCCTCGGCCACACCTCGGGCGCCGATCTGGCGTGGGGCGTGCAGATCGGCCTGTCCGCCGTCCTCGCCCTCGGGAGGGTCTGACGAATGCCGCCCGTCGCGAGCGTGGATCGAGGCGCCGTCCGGGCCGCGCGCGGCAGGGCCATGATCTGCCGGACACGACCCGGAGGGGAGGGCCGGTGAACGACCTGGTCGAGGTGCGCCCCGGGGTCTACCGCGACTCCGTGACGCTCATGCGGGTGAGCCGGGCCCTCACCGGACGGCCCGGCGTGACCGTCGCGGTCGTCGCGATGGCCACGGAGCTCAACACGGGGCTCGCCCGCGATCTCGGCTTCGCGGTGCCGCCCGCGACGCCCGGCGACCTGCTGGTGGCGGTCCGGGCCTCCTCACCCGGGGAGCTGGAGGACGCCGCCGCCGAACTCGAACGACAGCTCGCCGCACGGGCGCCGGCGAGCGGGACGCGGGGCGACGCGCCGCCGCGTACCGTCCGGTCGGCGGCGCGGGCCTTCGAGGCGAGCCTGGCGCTGGTGAGCGTGCCGGGCGAGCACGCCTTCGCCGAGGCGCTCGACGCCGTGGAGGCCGGGCTCTCGGTGATGATCTTCAGTGACAACGTGCCGGTCGAGCAGGAGATCCTGCTCAAGGACCGGGCGCGGGCCAGGGGCGTGCTCGTGATGGGACCCGACTGCGGCACCGCGGTCGTGGGCGGGGCGGGCCTGGGCTTCGCCAACGTGCTCCGCCCCGGGCCGGTCGGCGTCGTGGCCGCCTCGGGGACCGGCGCCCAGCAGGTGACGAGCCTGCTCGACCTCGCCGGGGCCGGCGTGTCCCACGTGCTCGGCGTGGGCGGCAGGGACCTGTCCGCCGAGGTGGGCGGGCGCTCGGCCGTTCAGGCGCTGCGCGCGCTCGACGAGGACCCCGCGACCGAGCTGATCGTGCTGATCTCCAAACCCCCCGCGCCCGAGGTGGCCCGCGCCGTACGGGACCTCGACCTGGCGACGCCGGTCGTGACCGCGCTGCTCGGGCCGGGGCAGGACGACCTCACCACCGCCGCGGAGAAGGTGCTGCGGGCCCTCGGCCGCGAGGTGCCCGAGTGGCCCTCCTGGCCCGCCCCCGCGAACCGGCCGCACTCCGCAGCCCATGCCCCAGCCCATGCCCCGCGCGACGGCGCTGCGGGGCGGGATGGAGCTGCGGAGCCGGGCGAGGCCCTGCGGGGGCTCTACGCCGGCGGCACGCTGTGCGCGGAGGCGGGTCTGGTCGCCGGCGCCGGCGAGTTCACCGACTTCGGCGACGACTCCTTCACCCGGGGCCGGGCCCATCCGATGATCGACCCGGCGCTGCGCCTGGAGGCGCTGCGCCGCGTCGCCTCCGGCGTCGTGCTGATGGACGTCGTGCTCGGGCACGGCTCCGACCCCGACCCGGCCTCCTGGCTCGCGCCCGTGATCCGCGACGCGGTGAACAGGGGCGTGGCCGTGGTCGTGGCCGTCGTCGGCACCGACGGCGACCCGCAGGGGCTGCGCGCCCAGGCCGCCCGGCTCAACGAGGCCGGGGCGGCGGTCTTCACCTCCAACGCCGCGGCCGCCCGGCACGCCCGCCTCCTGGCGGACGGGTGACGGACGTGCCCCGCATCGCGGCGAGCCGCCCGCCCTGCTCCGCAGGGGTCCGCCCCCTCCCCGTCCGAAGGCGGGAGTCCCTTCGGAGGTTCTCATGACCCTCTCCATGCTGTACGGCGAGCCGCGCGTCATCACCGTGGGCGCGCAGGTGCTGGGCGAGGCACTGGACCGGCAGGCCGTGCCGCGCCGGGAGGTCGACTGGCGGCCGCCGCTGCCGGGCGCCTCCGCGGCGCTCGCCCGGGTGCTCGCCGACCCCCGGCGCGAGAGCGCCAACACCGCCGCAGCCGGAAGGATGCTGTCGGCCCGGCCGATGCTGACGGGTGTGCGTCCGGCGCACGCGGTCCTCGGCCTGCGCGCCGGGGAGTTCTTCCACGCCGGGCCGCCGATCACCTGGGAGCGCGCCTCCGGCCCGATGCGGGGAGCGCTCGTCGGGGCCATGCTGTTCGAGGGCCTGGCCGCCACCCCCGAGGAGGCGCAGGACCGCCTGGCCTCCGGCGCGGGGATCACCCTCGACTCCTGTCATCATCACCGGACGGTCGGCCCGATGGCGGGCGTGGTCAGCCCGTCCATGTGGATGCTCGAGGTCGCCGACGCCGAGCACGGCGGCAGGGCGTACTGCTCGCTGAACGAGGGGCTGGGCAAGGTCCTGCGTTACGGCGCGTACGGGCCCGAGGTGATCGATCGGCTGCGCTGGATGGGCGAGGTCCTCGGGCCGGTGCTGGCGGCCGCGCTGGAGCGGTGCGGCCCGCTCGACCTGCGCGCGCTCATCGCCCAGGCGCTGCAGATGGGCGACGAGCTGCACAACCGCAACCGCGCGGCGACGTCCCTACTGGTACGCGAGATCGCGCCCGCCGTCGTGGAGGCCGCTCCGGACCGCGCCGCCGAGGTGCTGCGGTTCATCAATGGAAATGATCATTTCTTCCTGAACGCAGGAATGGCGGCGGCGAAAGTCAGCGCCGACGCGGCCCGCGGCGTGCCCGGGTCGAGCCTGGTCGTGGCCATGGCGCGCAACGGAACGGATTTCGGAATACAGGTGTCGGGCCTCGGCGACCGGTGGTTCACCGGCCCGGCCGGGGTGCCCGACGGCCTCTACCTCGGCGGGTACGGCCCGGACGACGCCAACCCCGACATCGGCGACTCCACGATCACCGAGACGACGGGCCTGGGGGGCTTCGCCATGGCGGCGGCCCCGGCGATCGTCCGGTTCGTCGGCGGCGAGGTGTCCGACGCCGTGGCGGCGACGAGCTCGATGTACGAAATCACGGTGGCCGAGCACCCGGCGTACCAGGTCCCGGCGCTCGGCTTCCGCGGCACCCCGGCCGGCATCGACGTGGCGCTCGTGGCCAGGACCGGTCTGCTGCCCGTCGTCAACACCGGCATCGCGGGCAGGATCGCCGGAACCGGGCAGGTGGGAGCGGGTCTGGTCAGCCCTCCGGCCGAGGCCTTCACGACCGCCCTCGCCGCGCTGGCCGACGTGTGAATTCCCTTTGACCGTCATCAGACCGTAATATCGTCGTCAACCTCAGATATCCGATGCAATTCGCACGGTCCGTTCGGGGGATCCTGCGGAACGAGCGTGAATTGGGGACTTTGTCTATGACGACCGATCGCCTGCTCGGTATGGTCCCCCCTATGCCAGAGGGTCAGGGGCCTGTGGGCCGCGTCCCCACGGGGGGCGCCCCCGAAGGGCAGGGACGTCTCGTCGGCCGCCGCTACCGGCTGTTGTCCCCGGTGGGCCGCGGCGGCATGGGGATGGTGTGGCACGCCCACGACGTGCTGCTCGACCGGGACGTCGCGGTCAAGGAACTGCTCCTGCCGTTCGGGCTCGACAGCACCGGCGCGCAGGTCGCCCACCGGCGGATGCTGCGTGAGGCGCGCTCGGCCGCCCGGCTCAGCCATCCCGGCATCGTCACCGTCCACGACGTCGTCGAGGAGGACGGACGGCCCTGGATCGTCATGGAGCTCGTCCGCGCCTGGTCCCTCGAACAGGCCGTACGGCAGAGCGGGCCGCTGCCGGTCGTGCAGGCCGCCGAGATCGGCATCCGGGTGCTCGACGCGCTGCGTCACGCCCATGCCGCCGGCATCCTCCACCGCGACGTGAAGCCCGGCAACGTGCTGCTCACCGCCGACCGCGTGGTGCTCACCGACTTCGGCATCGCCGCCATCGAGGGCGACGTCACGATCACCCAGACCGGGCTGCTCATGGGCTCGCCCGCGTACATCCCGCCGGAGCGCCTGCAGGGCCGCCCGATCACGCACGCCGCCGACCTGTGGTCCTTCGGCGCGACGCTGTACGCCGCCGTGGAGGGCCGCCCGCCGTACGAGGGCCCGGACGCGGTCGCCGTGCTCGGCGCGGTGCTGACGCAGGAGCCCAACCGGCCGCGCCGGGCGGGCGCGCTGCTGCCGGTCATCGAGGGCCTGCTCCGCAAGAACCCGGCCGACCGCCTTCCCGCCGCGCAGGTCGCGGAGATGCTGGAGCGGGTGCTGCACAGTCACGGCGCCGGACTGCCGGGCCGGGGCGGGAGGCCGGCCTCGGTGCCGACGCCGCAGGACTCCACGCCCGCGGGGCTGCTGCCACCGCTCGACATCCCCTCGGGGCCGCTGCCCTCACGCATCATCGAGACGCCCTCGGGCCCGGTCCGCGTGCCGCTCACGGCCGACGACCTGTCCGGCGCCGCGCCGCGCGCGGGGGAGCCCTATCCCGCGGAGCCCCGTTCCGTGGATGCGCGTGCCGTGGAGGCGCGGCCCGCCGAGCCGGCGTACGAGCCTCCGGGCGCGTTCGGGCCCTTGGGGGCCTTCGGGCAGCCCCCTTCCACCGGCATGGCCTTCGACGCGTTGTCGTCCCCCTCGGGGTCGACGCACGCGCCGGAGCGGCCGAAGGAGGCCATGTGGCCCACGCCCACGCCGGGTGACATGCCCGGCGACTTGGGCGGGACGGCGCAGCCGCCGCACCGGTCCGGGCAGCACGCGGCACCCCAGCACGCGGCGCCTCAGCACGCGGCACCTCAGCACGCGGCGCCTCAGCACGCGGCCCCTCAGCACGCGGCACCCCCGCAGGCCGTCTCCCCGCAGGCCGGCGACTCCGGGCCGGTCGCGGAGCCCACCGGCCCGCACCGGCCCCGGGTGGGCCGCAGGCGCAAGGAGCGGGCCGACGAGGTCCCCGAGCGCGAGGGCCGCTCGATGCTCCTGCCGGCCGTCGCCGGTGTGGCCGTGATCGCGGTGATCGTCGCGATCGTGCTCGTGCTGCTGCCGAGCGGCCCGGACGACGACGAGGCCACGGTCGCGCGGCAGGATTCCACGGCGGCCGCGGCGGACGCCTCCGCGGGGACGGGCGGCGCCGCCGCGTCGGCCGTACGCGTGCCCGAGGGCTACCGCGCCGTGACCGAGGGCGGGGTGTCGACGGCGGTGCCGAAGGACTGGAGCACCACGGTCGACGACGGGGTCGTCAGGCTCACGGGCCCGAAGGACAGCGGGCAGAGCATCACGATCAAGCGGATCCCGGACGGCAGCCTGGAGGCGCTGCGGGCCGCCGAGCAGAACCTGGACATCAAGGACTACACCGACTACACCCAGATCCAGCTGCGAGAGGTGAACTACCGCTACCCCGCCGCCGACTGGGAGTACACCTACACCAACGCCAGCGAGGTCACCGTCCACGCGGTCATCCGCTACCTGGAGACGGGCGGCGGGCGCGCCTACGCGGTCCTGTTCGCCTCGCCCGACTTCGACTGGAACGAGTCGGCCGCACCGGTACGGCAGGCGCTCTGGAGCACCTTCCGCCCCGCCTGACGCCGGCGCCTGCACGGAGGTAGGGGCCGGGGCGGGACGACGGCGTGGTCTCGCGCCCGCACGGGCGGTGGCCCGCCTCGGGCCCTGTGCCCGTCTGCGCCGGTTCCCGGCGACCTGTTGCGGGCTGCTTGGAGAGAATGTCCTGATCGACCAGGCGTGAACCCGGATCCCAAGGAGTGCCGGTGCGGACCTTCGAGACGCTGCGGGAGGACGATCCGCGGCAGGTGGGCCCCTTCCGCATCGAGGCACGCCTGGGAGAGGGCGGGATGGGCCGGGTGTATCTCGGGCGTTCGCGGAGCGGGCGGGCCGTCGCGGTGAAGGTGGTGCGGCCCGAGCTGGCCGGCGACGCCGAGTTCCGCCGCAGGTTCGACCGCGAGGTCGCCACGGCCCGCAAGGTCAACGGCTTCTTCACGGCCGGAGTGGTCGACGCCGACCCGCAGGGGTCGCCGCCCTGGCTCGCGACGGCGTACGTGCCGGGCATGTCGCTGGAAGACGCCGTGAACGAGCACGGGCCGTGGCCCGAGGACTCGGTCCTGGCCCTGGGCGCGGGGCTGGCGGAGGCGCTGGAGTCGATCCACGCCGCCGGAGTCGTGCACCGGGACCTCAAGCCGTCCAACGTGCTGCTGGCCGGGGACGGCCCCCGCGTCATCGACTTCGGCATCTCCCTGGCCATCGAGGGCGGCGCGCTGACGAAGACCGGCATCGCCATGGGAACTCCCGGGTTCATGTCCCCGGAGCAGCTCAGGGGCACCCGGGTCGGACCGGCGAGCGACGTGTTCTGCCTGGGGCTGGTGCTGGCGTTCGCCGCGACCGGCGCCGGGCCGTTCGGACAGGGGTCCTGGCAAGGGCTGTGGTATCGCATCGTGCACGAGGAGCCCGACCTCGGCGCACTGCCGCCGGCGGCGCGGGCGCTGGTGGCCCGGTGCCTGGCCAAGGAACCCGAGGGACGGCCCACCGTGTCGGCCCTGCTGAACGAACTGGCCGACGGCGGCCGTGACCTCGTCTCGCCCGTCCAGCAGGGCAGGTGGCTTCCCCCGGCCGTCGCGCAGGCGGTGCGCACGCCCGACGCCCCCACGCGCGTTCTCCCCGCGTCGCCGGAGACGCGGAATTCGCCGCCGTTCGACAGGCCCGGCCCGGGGATGCCCGGCCCGCGCGGGCCGCGTGGTCCTGAAACGCCGGGACAGCCGGGAGCTCCCGGACCGCCGTGGAGTTCGGGACCCCCGGGCCCGCCGTGGACCTCGGGACCCCGGTGCGCTTCGGAACCGGGGGGCGCTTCGGGACCGCCGAGAGCTCCGGGACCCCCGGGCCCGCCGTGGACCTCGGGACCCCGGGGCGCTTCTGGACCGCGGGGGATGGCGCAACCGTACATGGCCGGGACGCCCGGGGGTCCCCGGCCGGGCGGCGGGCCGGGGATGATCGCACCCGGTCCGCGGCCCGCCTTCCCCGCGCCGAGCCCCGCGCACCTTACTCCCGCCCCCTACGCGCCCCCCGCCCCCTACGCGGCGGGACCCGCGCGCGGCGCGGCGAGGCCGTATCCGCCCCCGGCGCGTCCCATACCTCAGCGCCGGCCCCGGCGGTACCCCGCCTGGTTGCGGCGGACCACGCGCGTCTGGGTGGTCCTCTGCGGGCTGCTCATCGCCGTCGTCGCCGTGAGCGAGGTCCGCATGGCCCTCTCCGCCGTGCCTGAGGAGGTCTCGACCTCCAGTGACGGTTCCGCGCTGACCGTCACGCTGAACCCCGATCCGATGCCGGCGATCTACGTCTCCGGCGCGTCGGGCGATCCGCGGTGCAAAGTGGAGAACGGCCGTGGGCGGAACGTCAGGCTCACCCGGCCGGCGGCGGACTACCAGCCGTTCGTCAAGGGCGGCAGGTGGCGGCTGCTCTACGAGATCCGCGCGCCGAAGTCGGACACCTACACGGTGAGGTGCTCCGGCGACCAGGACGCGTTCGGCGTCGGGACGGCGCCCTCCGCCGGCGTACGCAGGCTCGTCGGCATCGCCGTCGCGATCCTGGCCTACCTGGCCCTTCTGGGAGTGCCGGGCCTGCTGCTGGCCGCTCTCGTCACCCGGATGTCACGCCAGGCCCCCTGAGGCGGAGCCACCGTTCACCGGCCGCGGGGCGTGCCGTCACTTGGCGTCGGCGTAGCAGGTGACGGCCACCGCCTCCATCGGGAAGCGGACCGTGGTGTCGCCGAACAGCAGCCGGGTCGCCTCGTCCGCCGCGCGGCCGACGGCCTCGCGGACCTCGCCCGCCAGGTCGAGGGGGCAGTGCACCATCACCTCGTCGTGCTGGAAGAACACCAGCCTCGCCGTATCGGGCAGCAGCCCCCGCAGCACCGCCAGGAGCGTCAGCGCCCACTCGGCCGCCGTGGCCTGCACGACGAAGTTGCGGGTGAACCTTCCCCGGTCCCTGGCCGCCCGGGCGCCCTCGGGACCGGCCACCAGGCGCCGCCACCGCTCCGACGGAGGCGGGCAGGTGCGGCCCAGCCACGAGCGGACCAGCCGCCCGTCCTCCCCCGCGCGGGCCGCGTCCTCCACGAACGCGTACGCCTTCGGGAACCGCTGCCGCATGACGGCCAGCAGCTTGGAGGCGTCACCGCTGGTCCCGCCGTACATCGCGGACAGCATGGCGATCTTGGCCGACTCGCGGACCCCGCCGAACGCCTGGGCCAGCGCGGCGTACAGGTCGATCTCCCCGGCCGCCCGCGCGAGCCCCCTGTCGCCCGACAGCGCGGCCAGCACCCGTGGTTCGAGCTGCGCGGCGTCGGCCACCACGAGCGTCCAGCCGTCGTCGGCCACCACGACCCTGCGCATGACCTTGGGGATCTGCAGCGCGCCGCCCCCGCTGGTGGCCCACCGGCCGCTCACCACCCCGCCCACGACGTACTCGGGCCGGAAGCGGTCGCCGCTGACCCACTGCGCGGCCCAGGTCCAGCCGTGGAAGCTGTACAGACGGGCCAGTTCCTTGTACGCCAGCAGCGGCGCGACGGCCGGGTGGCCGACCGTCTTCAGCACGTGGGATCGGGTGGACGGGACCTCGATCCCCGCGGTCTTGAACGCCCTGACGATCTGCTGCGGGGAGTCGGGGTTGACGAGGTGGCCGAAGGCGGCCGACACCTCGTCGGCCAGCGCCTGGAGCTTCACCGGCCGCATGCCGTGGGCGGGGCGGGGCCCGAGCAGATCGGTCAGCAGAGCGTCGTGGACGTCCTCGCGCCAGGGCATGCCGTCGTGGCTCATCTCCGCGGCGATCAGCGCACCGGCCGACTCGGCCGCGACCAGCAGGCGGAACCGCCCGGGGTCGGGCGTGCGCGCGACACGGCGGCGCTGGTCCTCGAACACCTCGGCGACCATGTCGGCCTCGGGGACGGCGTTCCCCGGGGGCGCCGGGTCGAACAGGCTCGCCTGCGTGCCGCCCGCCTGATGCGCGTCGGACGCCTCGTGCGGGTCGTCGGGCACCGTGAGGCCCCGCAGGCGCGCGTAGGCCGCCCCGACCTGTCTGGGCTCCCCGTAGCGCCCGTCGGCGGCCAGCAGCAGGTTCTCGGTCAGCGCGACGTCATGGCAGCGCGACAGCCGTACGCCGGCGGACAGGAGCGCCGGGTAGACACGGCGAGCGTCGGCCCACACCCAGCGGGGCCTGGCGGCGGCCTCCAGCGATCGCACGGCCGCCGCGAGATCGGGCACCCGGACCGAGGGCCCCCCGTCGCGGCTCCCGCCCCCCGCACGCCCCCCGAGCCACTCCGGAAGAGCGTCTCGGTGCCCGTGCTCGCCGAGGGCCCGGATCGTCCCGCCACCGTCGGCGTCGGCCGCCACCACAACGTGCACCTCACCAGCGTGCCAGGCCATACCGACAATCCCACCGCCGGTCTGCTCCCGCCCGGCGCGGCCTGGCCGGGTGCGCCGCCCGGCACTCCCCTGATCGCCGGGACCGCCGGGCCCCCGGGATCAGAGCGGGATCTCGACCTCGTCCTCCAGCGGGGGCTCCTCCTCCTGCGGCAGGCAGCCCGTGGCGGCGAAGCACCGTAGCCGGAGCGTGTCCCCGGTGACCGACAGGTGGAGGAAGCTCTTGAAGAAGGGCGGGGTGTCCCAGTCGGACAGTTCGGAGATGTACCGGTGGAAGACCCGCCCCACCGGCAGGCGGAACGGCATCGGCCAGCCGCCGAGCAGCCGGGCCGCCCACTTCACGCGTGCGCCGATCGGCGCCCCCGGCGTGGGCCGGGGCGGGGTGTTGCCGATCCGCCGGGACATCAGGGCCAGCCCCTCCTCCGGCGTGATGTACAGCCCCCGCATCCGGAGCCTCCTGCTGTAGAGCAGGCTGTAGAACGACAGCGAGTCGCCGCGCAGCGGATAGCACTTGAAGTCGTCCTCGTGGACGCCGCCCGCGTCCACCCGGGGGATCGTGTGCGTGGCGTGCATGAACGCCCCGCCGCCGCCCGACACGACGTACTGGATGAGCCGCCCCTCCGCCCGGACCGGGTAGCGCTGGTAGTTGTGCACGTCGCCGCCGATGGCCGCGACGTAGTTGTGGGCCGGGTCGCGGACCACGTCGTCCACCGTGCCGCCGCCCTCGATGTCGCAGGGGTGGTAGGCGTTGTTGACGTAGATCGGCTTGCCGGTGATCAGGATCTTCGGCCGGGGGTCGGCGGAGACCCGGCGCAGCCACTCGCCCTGCTCCCGGTCGAGGGTCCCCTTGATGCCGGTGTCGATGCCGACGAGCAGCAGGCGTCCGGTGTCGAGCACCCAGTACGGCCCCGGCAGCGCCGGGCCGGGATCGGGCCGCATCCTCCTCGCCTCGGCCAGGGCGTCCTCGTCGATCGTCTCCGGCTTCTTCCACAGCAGCCCGCGCAGCCCGTCCGGGGACAACCGGAAGCCCCGCTGCTCCGCCGACAGGGGATGCGCGTCGCAGAAGATCCGCATGAAGCCGCCGAGCCCGTCGTACCAGTCGTGGTTGCCGGGCACGGCGAAGATCGGCGCGGGGTAGTCCTTGTACGGCCGGAAGAACTTGTCGCGATACTCGTTGCCCGATCCGGTCGGGTAGATCACGTCGCTGGCGATGACCGCGAACGACGTGCCCGCGCCGAGCTTGAGCAGCCCGGGCACCACCGCGTACTGCGAGGCGTCGCCCTCGCCGGTGTCGCCGAGCACCAGGAACGAGAACTCCTCGCCCAGGTCGAGCCTGATGCGGAAGTCCGGGTCGGCGCCGCGATCGCGCTGCGCCGCCACCCAGCGGCGGCGCACCTGCGGCGAGGGGTCGCCGAACAACTGGGCGAGGATCTCGTTGCGGGACCGCCACAGCGTCGCGGGGTTCAGCCAGGTGAAGGAGTTCCGGGTGGGCCGCAGCGCCTCGAAGGTGCCGATCTCGGGGCAGTCCCAGCCCGCTCCGCCCTGCGACACCCGTGACGAGACCTGCTTCCCCCGCGCGGCGGCCGCGCCCACATCGACCATGGAAACAATCTTGGCGTTTCCAGCGCCTCGATCGAGAAGATTTGCCCGAACTGAGCGGTGTGGGGCGACAACGCGGCGAGGTGGCGCTCCGGGCGACGCGAAGGGGCGGCGAGTGGAGGGACAGATGCTACCTCTCGGGGATCAGCACACCCGGATTGAGGATCCCGGCGGGATCGAGCCGTTCCTTGATCCCGCGCAGGATCTCGCCGCCCAGGTCGCCGATCTCCGCGGCGTACGCCTCCCGGTGGTCCCGGCCGACGCCGTGGTGGTGCGAGATCGTGCCGCCCGCCCGCACGATCGCCTCGTTCGCCGCGCGCTTGGCCGCCGCCCACTGCCCGAGCGGGTCGCCGGTCTGCGCGGTCACCACGGTGAAGTACAGCGAGGCGCCCGTGGCGTAGACGTGGGAGATGTGGCACATGACCAGCGGCGAGGTCAGCGCGCCGTGCAGAGCCAGCCGTACGGCCTCGTACAGGCGCGGCAGGTTCGACCAGAAGCCGGCGGTCTCCAGCGTCTCCACCGTCGCCCCCGCGGCCAGCAGGCAGTCGCGCAGGTAGGGGGCGGAGAACCGGCCCTGCGCCCATTTGTCCCCCGGCTCAGGCCCGAGGTGCACGCCGCCGGCCTCGACCAGCACGGCGGCGGCCCGGTCCCGCCGGCCGGCCACGTCGGCCGGGGAGCCCTCGAAGCCCGCCACCAGCAGGCAGCCGGAGTCACGGCCGGCCGCGCCGAGATCGGCGGGCTTCGCCGGCCCGGCCATGGTCTCGGTCTCGTCCGACAACCTCAGCACGGTCGGCGACGGGCCCTCCTGCTGCGCGAGCCGCCGCAACGCGGCCGTGCCCGCCGCGAAGCTCTCGAACCGCCAGCCCTCGTACGCCCTGACGGCCGGGGCGCGGTGCACCCGCAACCGCAGCGAGGTGATCACTCCGAACGCGCCCTCGGAGCCCAGGAACACCTGGCGCAGGTCGGGCCCGGCGGCCGACTTGGGGGCACGGCCGATCTCCAGGGTGCCGCGGGGCGTGGCGACCGTCATGCCCACGACCATGTCGTCGAACCTGCCGTACCCGGCCGAGGCCTGCCCGCTGGACCTGGCCGCCGCGAACCCGCCGAGCGTGGCGTACTCGTACGACTGGGGGAAGTGCCCGAGCGTCAGCCCGTGCGCGGCGAGCAGTTGCTCGGCCTGCGGCGCGCGCAGGCCGGGCTCCAGTTCGGCGACCATGGAGACGGGGTCGACGGAGACGAGCCGGTTGAGCCGGGCCAGATCGAGCGCGATCACGCCCGCGAAACCCCCCTCGGAGCCACACCGGGCCGCCACGAGCCCGCCGACCACCGAGGTGCCCCCGCCGAACGGCACCACGGCCACCCGGTGCTCGGCGCACAGGCGCAGCACGGCGGCGACCTCGTCGTGCGAACCGGGAAGCACGACGGCGTCGGGCGCGTCCGAGGCGTCCCCCGCGCGCATGAGCAGCAAATCGGGGGTGGACTTGCCCCGGGTGTGGCGGATCCGGGCGTCGTCGTCGGCCCGTACGTGCTCGTCGCCCACCACCGCCGCGAGCGCGGCCAGGGCGGGCGGCGGCAGCGCCACCGGCGGCAGCCGCACCTCCCCGAACGTCGCCGCCGGGGCGGCGGGCGCCCGGACGCCGAGGAGCTCCGTGAGCAGGCCGCGCACCGGCGCGGGCAGCTCGGCGGCCTTGGCGGGATCGCCCCAGCCCGACCAGAGCATGGGTTCCGCCGAGGTGAGAGGGGTTTCCATGGCCGTCACGCCTCCAGGTAGGTTACTCAAGAGTAATCCGCAAGTAGTGGAGAGGACATGAACTCCTCACTGAACGCGGCCAGGCGCCTGTGGGATCTGGGCGAGGCTCGTGCCGACGTCGTCGACGTGCTCGTGGTCGGGCTGGGGGCGACCGGGGCCGGAGTCGCGCTCGACGCCGCCTCGCGCGGGCTTTCCGTGGCCGCCGTGGACGCCCACGACCTGGCCTTCGGCACCTCCCGATGGAGCTCCAAGCTGATCCACGGGGGGCTGCGCTACCTCGCGAGCGGCCAGGTCGGCGTGGCGTGGGAGAGCGCGGTGGAACGCGACGCCCTGCTGCGCTTCACCGCCCCCCACCTGGTCGCCGCCCACCCGTATCTGCTGCCGCTGACGCCGGCCGTCCCCCGGGCCCGGGCCGCGGCCGCCATGGCCGGCTACCGCCTGGGCGACGCGCTGCGGGCCGCCGCGCACACGCCGCGGCACCTGCTGCCCGGCCCCTCCCGGCTGCCGGCCGGCCGGGCGCTCGCGCTCGCCCCGCCCCTGCGCGCGGACGGCCTGCGCGGTGCGCTGCTGTCGTGGGACGGCCGGGTGGTGGACGACGCCCGCCTGGTCGTCGCGCTGGCGCGTACGGCCGCCGCCCACGGTGGGCGCGTCCTCACCCGATGCCGGGCGCTGGCGCTCGCCGGGGACGGCGCCCGGGTGCGCGACGAGCTGACCGGCGACGAGTTCGACATCCGGGCCCGCGCGGTGATCAACGCGACCGGCGTGTGGGCCGGAGAGCTCACGCCCTCGGTGGCGCTGCGTCCCTCGCGGGGCACCCACCTCGTGCTGCGCGCCGGGGCCCTCGGGGCGCTGCGCGCGGGGCTGCACCTGCCGATCCCCGGCGAGCGCGCCCGCTTCGCGCTGGTGCTCCCCCAGGCCGACGGGCGGATCTACGCCGGGCTGACCGACGAACCGCTGGACGGCCCGGTCCCCGACGTCCCCGCGGCTCCCGAGCGCGACGTCGCGTACCTGCTCGACGTCCTCGGGACGGTGCTGGACCGGCCGCTGTCCCGCGCGGACGTCGCCGGCGCCTTCGCCGGGCTGCGGCCCCTGATCGACACGGCCGGCGCGCCCGGTTCCGCGGGCGGGCGGACGGCCGACCTGTCCCGCCGCCACGCCGTGCTTCGCTCGCCGGACGGCGTCGTGACGGTCGTGGGCGGCAAGCTCACCACGTATCGGCGGATGGCCGAGGACGCCGTCGACGCCGCCTGCCCCCACGCACGCGCGAGCCGTACGGCGCGGCTGCCCCTCGTCGGGGCCGGGCCGGTGCGGCCGGGCGCGCCCGGGCGGCTGGCCCGCAGATACGGCTCGGAGGCATGGGCGCTGCGCGATCTGATGCGCGAGGACCCCGCCCTGGCCGAGCCGGTGGCGCTGGGGATCACCCGGGCGGAACTGGTCTGGGCCGTGCGCCACGAGGGCGCCCTGGACGCCGGCGACCTGCTGGACCGGCGGACCAGGATCGGCCTGGTGCCCGAGGACCGGACGGCCGCCCTCCCCGCCGCCGAGGCCGCCCTGGCCTATTCCTGACCTACGACGCATACACCGGCAATATCCGGACATGCGCGCATTTAACGTTGATTTACGCCTCCACTCGCGCGGCCCCTGAGGTAAGTCGCTAAGGTTAGTCTTACCTAAGAAACGCGAGA
The DNA here is from genome assembly GCF_040685655.1 of Microbispora sp. NPDC088329. NCBI lineage: Bacteria > Bacillati > Actinomycetota > Actinomycetes > Streptosporangiales > Streptosporangiaceae > Microbispora > Microbispora sp. NPDC088329. The sequence goes on along the minus strand of NZ_JBFBIP010000004.1, from coordinate 200,770 downwards.
GAAGGACGGGACCGGATGGCCAACGGGTGCGAGCACCCCGCCGCCTGCCACACGGGGGAGGCGCCGATCCTGGCGAGTGCGACCAAGAAGGGCCGGTTCTGGCTGCTCATCGAGCACCCCGGGCCCTGGGCCGCGGAGCTGGAGGAGTGCGGGCTGCCGGAGGACGTCCACCGGCTGATCTCCCGCGCCAGAGCTCTTGACATCCGGCCGCAACTGATCCGCCGGCCCGGCCGCCGCGAGGCCCTCACGGGCCCCCTGCACGTCTACGTCGCCGCCGTCGCGGTGGACGATCCGTGGCTCGCGGAGGGCTTCGTGGAGCGCCCCGACGATCTTGACCTGGGCGCACTCGTGCACGGAGTGGTTCCGGAGTCCTGCATACTGGTGAACGAGCCGATGTTCCTGGTCTGCACGCACGGCAGGCACAACGCGTGCTGTGCGCGCCTTGGTCTCCCGCTGGCGCGGTTCCTCGACGAGAACCTGCCCGGCGAAGTGTGGGAAACCACACATGTCGGCGGCGATCGATACGCCGCCAACCTCGTATGCTTGCCACACGGGCTTTACTACGGCAGCATGTCTCAGGCTGCTGCGATCGCGGCGGCAAACGCGTACCGGCTCGGCGAGGTTGTCCTCGACCGTTTCCGGGGACGCGCGGGTATCCCTGAGCCACTGCAGGCCGCCGAGCACTTCGTCCGGGCGCATACCGGCGAGCTCTCGGTCGGCGGGGTGGCCGTGGAATCCTCCCGGTCGGTTGACGACACCACGATCTGCGTCGTGCGGCGCACGACGGAGCGTGGGACGTCGCGATTCCGGGTCGTGGTCGAACCCGCGGTGTTCACGGCACCGTGTGGGATGACCTGCGCCGACGGAATCCCGACCTACAGGTTGGCCGGACTGAGCGAGCTCACGCCGGTATTGACCTGAGGGCTCCGCCCCGGAGCCGGGAACACCACGGCCTGTCCCGGCGTTGGCACAAGGGACGCCACAAGCGTCCAATGCGGCACAAACACTGAAATACCTCTCACCAAAGGTGGTTTCTCATGTCTCAGGTACGTCGGCAGCTCGCCCGCCCGCGCCCCAGCTGGGGATGGCAGGATGATGCCGCGTGCCGGGGAGAGGACCTGGTGCTGTTCTTCGGTCCTGACGGTGAGCGTCAGCCCGAGCGCGACATCCGGGAGCGCAAGGCCAAGGCCATCTGCGCTCAGTGTCCTGTGCGAGCGGAGTGCCTCGACTACGCGCTCTCCCGGCCGGAGAAGTACGGCACGTGGGGCGGCCTCAACGAGGACGAGCGCGCGTCCGAGCGCCGCCGCCGTATGCGCCGCGCCGCGAGCGCCGGCATCAGCGCCGTCGCCTGAGCGTTTCCCCCTTCCCCGACACGCGTCACCGCCGGGCGCTCCGCGTCCCGTCCCCCCGAGGGAGACGGGCACACGCGGGGCGCCCTTACGGTTTCACCCGTCCATCCACACGGCGTAGCGGCAGGTCGGCACCGCACCCCGAAGAAGGGTGCGCTCCTCCGCCCGCCGGGCTCGTCACGGGCGGCTCATGCCCCGCATCTGCTTGTGGATGGTCTTCCACTTGCGGGTCTCCTCCGCGCGCAGCCGGGCGTCGGTGCGGCGGGCCATCCAGGCGGCCTCGCGCTGGAGCCGGTTCCAGCTCTCCAGCCGCCGCTCGGGCAGCTCACCCGACTCGACCGCCGCCAGCACCGCGCAGCCGGGCTCCTCCCGATGCCGGCAGTCGGAGAACCGGCAGCCCTCGGCCAGCTCTTCGATGTCGGAGAAGACCAAGTCGACGCCCTCGCTCATCTCGTACAGCCCGACCCGGCGGATGCCGGGGGTGTCGATGACGAGCCCGCCGCCGGGCAGCGGGATGAGCTGCCGGTGGACCGTCGTGTGCCTGCCCCGCCCATCGGCGGCCCTGACCTGCTGGGTCTCCATGACCTCCGCGCCGGCGAGGGCGTTGACGAGCGTGGACTTGCCCGCGCCCGACGGGCCGAGGATCACCGCGGTCCCCGAGGGGCCCAGGTGGGCGCGCACCAGATCCACCCCGTCGCCGGTGAGCGAGCAGACCGGGTGGACGTCGACGCCGGGCACGGCCGCCGCGACGTCGGCGAGGAGATCGCCGAGGCCCTGGTCGAACAGGTCGGCCTTGGTGACGAGCACGACCGGCCGGGCGCCGCTCTCCCAGGCCAGCGCCACGAGGCGCTCGATCCGCCCGAGATCCGCGAAATCCGTGGCGTGCATGGACGGCTCGGCCACGAAGACGACGTCGACGTTGGCGGCCAGGACCTGGCCCTGGCCGTCGCCCGACAACCCTCCACGAGAGTCGCGGCTCACCCCGCCCCGGACGAAGGCCGTACGGCGGGGCAGCACCTCGGCCAGTTCGTAGCGGCCCTCATCGAGCCGGCTGAGCGCGACCCAGTCCCCCACGCACGGAAGCGCGAGCGGATCGGCCGCCGCGGCCCTGCGTACGCGGGCGCCGAACCGCGCCTGATGGGTTCCGCCGGCGGAGACGACCTCGGCGGCGCCACGGTCGACCCGCGCCACGCGCCCCGGTGCGGCGCCGCCGGGCAGGTCGGGAAGCTGCTCGGCGAGCCCGTCGTGCCAGCCGAGAAGAGAAAGTTCGCTGAACACTGCTGGTAGACACCCTTCGGAAACCGGGTGTCTCAGTGCGAAGAGATCAGGAGGACACCCGGGAGTTGACGGACGGCATGGTCGTCAGAAAGACCCGCATAGTCCTCACCTCCCTGGTCCCGGCCGCACGGATTCGCGGCGACGGAGGAACACTAACAGCACCCCGGCCGCTCCCCGCAACCCATTAAATCCCCCCACCCACCCTTGCCGTGATCTTGCAGTTGATCAGGCAGTGGAATGGCCACCACACGATCACGAGGGTGCGATGCGCGGCTCCGCCCGCACCCTCGCGACGAACTACGAGATCACGGCGTGGGTGTGGGGGTCAGGACAGGCCGGGGGTGGGGAACCGGCTCGTCAGCTCGGTGACCTCGCCGTGCACCCGGGCGATCACGTCCTCCGCGTCGCCCTTGGCCACCGCGGTGACGACCTCGTCCATCCACGCGGCGATCTGGCGCATGTCGGCCTCGCCCATCCCCCGAGAGGTGACCGACGGCGTGCCGATGCGGATGCCCGACGGGTCGAACGGCTTGCGCGGGTCGAAGGGCACGGCGTTGTAGTTGGTCTCCAGCCCCGCCCGGTCGAGAGCCTGCGCGGCCGGCTTGCCGCCGACGCCCTTGGACGTGAGGTCCATCAGGATCAGGTGGTTGTCGGTGCCGCCGGAGACCAGGTCGAACCCGCGGGCGAGCAGCTCGTCGGCGAGCGCCTTCGCGTTCTTCACGATCTGCGCGGCGTACGCCTTGAACTCCGGCTGGGCGGCCTCGTGCAGCGCGACGGCGATGGCGGCCGTGGTGTGGTTGTGCGGGCCGCCCTGCAGGCCGGGGAACACGGCCTTGTCGAGCGCCTTGCCGACCTCCTCGGAGTTCGCCATGAGCATCGCGCCGCGCGGGCCGCGCAGGGTCTTGTGAGTGGTCGTGGAGATCACGTCCGCGTACCCGACCGGCGAGGGGTGGGCGCCGCCGGCGACGAGGCCCGCGATGTGGGCGATGTCGGCCGCCAGCACCGCGCCGACCTCCCTGGCGATCTCGGCGAAGGCCGGGAAGTCGATCGTGCGCGGGATCGCGGTGCCGCCACAGAAGATCAGCTTGGGCCGGTGCTCCAGCGCCAGCGCGCGCACCTCGCCCATGTCGATGCGGCCGGTGTCGCGGCGCACGCCGTAGCGGACGGAGTTGAACCACTTGCCGGTGGCGGACACCGACCAGCCGTGGGTGAGGTGGCCGCCGAACGGCAGGCCCATGCCGAGCACGGTGTCGCCCGGGTTCAGGAACGCGAGATAGACGGCGAGGTTGGCGGGCGAGCCCGAGTAGGGCTGCACGTTGGCGTGGCTCACGCCGAAGACCGACTTGGCCCGCTCGACCGCCAGCGTCTCGATCTTGTCGATGACCTGCTGGCCCTCGTAGTAACGCTTGCCCGGGTAACCCTCGGAGTACTTGTTGGTGAGGACGGTCCCGGTCGCCTCCAGGACGGCCCTGGACACGTAGTTCTCTGACGCGATCAGCTTGACGGTGTCGGCCTGCCGCCGCTCCTCCGCCCTGATCAGTTCGGCGATCTCGGGATCGACGACGTTCAGCGAGTTCTCAGCCATGGCGCCTTCCTTCTCCACGTCGACGGCGGCGGCGACCCAGGCGCACGGCCTCCGCGATTTCGCTCCCCGGTGGTGCCCCACCTTGTGCCCCTCCCAGAGGAGCCTCAGCGCCAGTCGCGACGCCCCCACTTTATCGGAGCGAAACGACCCCCTCACTCCGCCGAGACGGGCACGTCGGCGAAGAGCCCGACCCCCGGGAGGTCGAGTCGCCCGGCCGCAGTCATTGGGCCGCAGGCGTGCTGCTCGGGCAGGCTCCGTCCTCGCTCGCGGGCATGATGTCGAACGGCCTGAGGTCAGGCCGGATCAGCCTTACCGGACTTGCGGTGATGGTGCTCATGCCGGCTGGCGCCCTCCAGCGGCCACAACCGGTCCACCTCCGCGTTCAGCGTCGCCCCGATGAGCACGGCGAGCGCGGTGATGTAGAGCCACAGCAGCACGGCGATCGGCGCCGCGAGCGAGCCGTAGATCGACAGCGGGGTGAACCAGGCCGCGAGCACCTCGCGCAGGAACGCGGCGCACACGATCCAGATCACCAGCGCCAGCACGGCCCCCGGGGTCTCGCGCCACCAGCGCGTCCGGTGCGGGACGCTCACGTGGTAGAGCAGCGTGAGCATCAGCACCGAGCCGATCACGACCACGGGCCAGTAGAGGACGGTCACGAGTGCGGCGTACCTGGGCAGGGCGTTGGACATCAGGGTGGGCCCGATGACCAGGATCGGCATGACGACCAGCCCGATCAGCAGCGCGGCGAGATAGAGGACGAACGACAGGACCCGGGTGCGGATGATCCCCCGAGTCTCCCCCAGGCCGTACGCGATGGATATGAGGTCGACATAGACGAACAGGGCCCGCGAGCCCGACCACAGCGACAGCAGGAAGCCGACGGAGATCAGCGAGACCTGACCGCCGCTCAGCACGTCGGCCAGCAGCGGCTTGACGACCCGCTCCACGGTGTTGTGGGTGAACAGCAGCTCGGACTGTTCCACGACCCAGCGCCTGATCTCGGCGATGGCGGCCGGGCCGAGCAGCCCGCTCAGATGGCCCATGACGCCGAGCAGCCCGAGCACGAACGGCGGCAGCGACAGCAGCGCGAAGAACGCCGCCTCGCCCGCGAGACCGGTCACCCGGTAGTTGACGCCCGCCATCGTGGTCGCCTTGGCCAGGGCCCAGACGTTCGTGTCGCGCAGCCACGTGAGGCGCGTCCGGGCGAGCGCCATCCCCTTGCGCGTGAGACGCCGCGGCCTGCGCGACGGCGCGTCGGTGGAGGTCATGGCACCCAACCGGTCATGAGAACTGGGCTCTACCCGCTGCCGCGGCGGTTAGTACGTGATCTGCGGGCGAGTTGTCGCCGCCCAGAATAGGGGCCCCTGCCCGTTCCTTGCGAGAACCCTCACGAAGCGATCGGCGCATACCGCTGTCATCCGCCAATAGCACGCGGTCAACAATGGAGACATGATCTGCCGAGCGTGCGGGGAGCACCGGCACGAGGACTGCCGCGGCGGGTCCTGGTGCGACTGCCAGCACCAGGAGCCGTCCGAGAGGGACCACGAGGCCGAGCCTCCGGAGAACTGGGTCCGCAAGGGCTGAGAACCCCGCGTAACATTGCCGTCACAATCCCGCATCCTGGACACGAACTTGGACATCCAGGATCTCAGGGGTATCGTTTGGGACATGCCAGCGGACCCGTTGCTCGTCGTGCGACGCCACGTCGATCTCCTGCGTGTCCGTAGCGCGATCTGTATCGACGCCGGCTGACCGTCGCCCTCCGCTGATCCATCCGGGCGCTCGGCCAGGCGTCTTTTTCTTGCCCTCACACTCGACGACGAGGTGAGAGGCCGCCTGCGCCGGCGTCCGCCGTCAACCGATCTCAGACCGAGCCTCGGAGAAGGACGTGTGCCCATGAGCACCCCGGCCCGCCCGGCGAACCGCCACCACAAGCGCCCGCGCGGCGAAGGTCAGTGGGCTCTCGGTTACCGTGAGCCACTGAACAAGAACGAGGAGAACAAGAAGGCCGACGACGGGCTGAACGTCCGTCAGCGGATCATCGACATCTACTCCAAGCGCGGCTTCGACTCCATCGACCCCGCCGACCTGCGTGGCCGGTTCCGCTGGTACGGCCTGTACACCCAGCGCAAGCCGGGCATCGACGGCGGCAAGACGGCCGTCCTCGAGCCCGAGGAGCTCGACGACCGCTACTTCATGATCCGCATCCGGACCGACGGCGGCCAGCTCAGCCTGGAGCAGCTCCGGGTGATCGCCGACGTCTCCAACGACTACGCCAGGGGCACCGCGGACGTCACCGACCGGCAGAACATCCAGCTCCACTGGGTGGAGATCGAGTCGGTGCCGGACATGTGGGCGCGGCTGGAGGCCGTGGGCCTGTCCACCACCGAGGCGTGCGGCGACACCCCGCGCGGCATGCTCGGCTGTCCCCTGGCGGGGATCGACGCCGACGAGGTCATCGACGGACGGCCCCAGCTCCAGGAGATCCGCGAGCGGTACATCGGCGACCCGGCGTTCTCGAACCTGCCGCGCAAGTTCAAGACCGCGATCAGCGGCTGTGCCGCGCACTGCACGGTCCACGAGATCAACGACATCGCGTTCGTCGGCGTGGTGAACGAGCAGGGCGAGGCCGGCTTCGACCTGTGGGTGGGCGGCGGCCTGTCGACCAACCCGATGTTCTCCAAGCGGCTCGGCGTGTTCGTCCGGCCCGAGCAGGCCCACGAGGTGTGGGCCGGCGTCACCGGCATCTTCCGCGACTACGGCTACCGGCGGCTGCGCGGCAGGGCGCGGCTGAAGTTCCTGATGAACGACTGGGGCCCGGAGAAGTTCCGCGACGTGCTGCAGACCGAGTACCTCAAGTACGAGCTGCCCGACGGCCCGGCTCCCGCCGCGCCGCGAGGGGACCGGCGCGACCACGTCGGCGTCCACCTCCAGCGTGACGGCAACTACTACGTCGGTTTCGCGCCGCGCGTGGGCCGCCTCAGCGGCGACCTGCTGCACCGGATCGCCGACATCGCCGAGCGCCACGGGTCCGGCCGGGTGGCGACCACCATCGAGCAGAAGATGGTCATCCTCGACGTCGCCCCCGACCAGGTGGAGTCGATCGTGGCCGAGCTGGAGGCGTCCGACCTGCGGGTCAACCCGTCCACCTTCCGCCGCCAGACGATGGCCTGCACCGGCATCGAGTACTGCAAGCTCGCGATCGTCGAGACGAAGAACGCCGCGTCGGAGCTGATCGACGAGCTGGAGCGGCGCCTGCCCGACTTCAACGAGCCGCTGACGATCAACCTCAACGGATGCCCGAACTCCTGCGCCCGCATCCAGACGGCGGACATCGGGCTGAAGGGCCAGCTCGTCGTCAACGACAAGGGTGAGCAGGTCGGGGGCTACCAGGTCCACCTGGGCGGCTCGTTCGGCCTGAACCCGAGCTTCGGCCGGAAGGTCCGGGGCCTCAAGACCACGGCCGAGGACCTGCCCGACTACGTCGAGCGGGTCGTGCGCAACTACGAGAAGCAGAAGAACGACGGCGAGTCCTTCGCCGAATGGGTCCAGCGCGCCGACGAGGCCGACCTCAAATGACGACCGAGCGGGCGGCGCCGTTCTACTGCCCGTACTGCGGCGAGGAGGACCTGGAGCCCTACGTGACCGAGGAGGAGAGCCACGGATGGTACTGCAGATCCTGCGCCCGTGCCTTCCGGGTGAAATTCCTCGGCCTCGGCGTGCGTTCGTGATCCCCGAAGGCTTTCGTCCAATCAACCGATGAATCAATGAACGACGTGTGAGGAGTACCGATGTCGGTGGCGGAGATAGAGGCAGGGCTGGAGCGGCAGCGGGTCACGCTGGACCTGCAGGGCATCGTGGAGTCCGCCGCGCGCTTCCTTGAGGACGCGCCGGCCCGGGAGATCATCCGGTGGGCCGCGGCCACCTTCGGCGACCGCCTCTGTCTCACCTCGTCGATGAGCGACGCCCTGCTGATCGACCTGGTCAGCAGGGTCAAGCCCGGTGTCGACGTGCTGTTCATCGACACCGGCTACCACTTCGCCGAGACCATCGGCACCCGGGACGCGGTCGAGGCGGTCTACAAGGTCAACGTGATCAACGTGAAGCCGTCCAGGACCGTCGAGGAGCAGGACCGCGACCTCGGTCCGCGCCTGTACGGGCGCAACCCCGACCTGTGCTGCTACCTGCGCAAGGTCGAGCCGCTCAACCGGGCGCTCGAGCCGTACCTCGCCTGGGTGTCGGGCATCCGCCGCGACGAGTCGCCCACCCGGGCGAACACCAAGGTCGTGGAGTGGGACGCCAAGCGGCAGATGGTGAAGGTCAACCCCATCGCCCGGTGGACCCAGGAGGACGTCGACAACTACATCGCCGACAACGGCGTCCTGATCAACCCGTTGCACTACGACGACTATCCCTCGATCGGCTGCGCCCCCTGCACCCGGCGGGTGGCACCGGGCGAGGACCCGCGCAGCGGCCGCTGGGCCGGCCTCGGCAAGATCGAATGCGGTATCCATCTGTGACGACCGTTTCACACGCGGACGCCCCGCTGATCGCGGTGGCGCACGGGTCCCGCGACCCGCGCGCCGCCGCGACCGTGGAGGCGCTGCTGGACGGCGTACGGCGGGCGCGGCCCGGCCTGGACGTGCGCGCCGCCTATCTCGACCACGCCACGCCGTCGCTGCCGCAGGCGCTGTCGGGACTGGACGAGGCCGTCGTGCTCCCCCTGCTGCTCACCGCCGCCTACCACAGCCGGGTGGACATCCCGGCGGCGCTGCGGGAGGCGGCCGGCCGCACGCCGCGGCTGCGGGCCGTCTGCGGCCCCACGCTCGGCCCGCATCCGCTGCTCGTCCGGGCCCTCGAACGCCGCCTCGCCGAGGCCGGCGTGGAGATCGGCGACCCGCACACCGCCGTTGTGCTCGTCTCGGCGGGCTCCAGCGACCGCAGGGCGAACGCGACGATCGCCGACGTCGCCCGTGAGTGGGCGCGCACCCGCCCCTGGTGGTCGGTCACCGCCGCCTACGCCTCGGCCGCGGCCCCCACGCCCCGGGACGAGGTCGTACGGCTGACGCGCGCGGGCGCCCCGAGGGTCGTGGTGGCGCCGTATCTGCTGGCCCCCGGCCACTTCGCCGACAAGGTGGAGCGCGACACCCTGGAGGCGGGGGCGCACGCCGTGGCCGGCGTCCTCGGTCCCGCCCCCGAACTGGCCGCGCTCCTGCTCGAACGCCACGCCCAGGCCGTACGCGAGGCCCGCGACGCCGCCTGACGCCACAGCGAGATCACGCTGTCGCGTGCGTGCCCGCGCCCGGGCCGTCGACCGTGGTGGATCATCTCGTCGGCGAAGCGCGGCGGACCGTTATCGGCTCCTGGGTCCGCCGCGTCTCACCTGATAACGCGCTACGGCGTGCCGGCAGGGATCACGGGCTGGTGCATGTGAGTGAGGGGGCCGACGGCGTACCGGTGCCGAGGAAGCCGAACGTGCTCGAGCCGGACGCGGGGATGGAGCCGTTGTACGAGGCGTTCGTCACCCTGACCGCGGAGCCGTTGGCACTCAGCGTGCCGTTCCACACCTGGTTGATCGTCTGGCCGCCGCTCAGCGTCCAGCCGACGGTCCACCCGTTGATCGCCGAAGCGCCCGCCGTCACCGTGACCTCGCCCTGGAAACCCCCGGACCATGAGTTCACCGTACGGTAGCTCGCCGTGCAGGCGCTCGACGCCGAGGGGCTGGCGGACGGCGACGCGGACGGCGACGCGGACGGCGACGCGGACGGGCTCGCGGACGGGCTCGCGGACGGGCTCGCGGACGGGCTCGCGGACGGGCTGGGGGACGGGCTGGGGGACGGCGACGACCCGCCCGGCGGCACGTACGGGCACTTGCTCCGGTACATCGAGACGTTGCCGGAGTCCGCCAGCTGCGGGCACAGGAACTGGGTGTACCGGGTGTCGTCGTCGAGGAAGATCTTCAACCAGGGGATCAGCACCCGCATCTCGGTGGTGTTCGCACGGGTCGCGAACAGGTGGTCCACACCGGTGATCTCCACCCACGCGCTCGGCGTCGAGGCCGGGATGGTGCTGTACAGCCCGTCGAGGTAGGACCGCGTGACCGTCGTGTCCCTCTGGCCCGAGATGAACATCGTCGGCACACGGTCATTGGACAGACGGTAGTCCCCGACGGGCGAGCCGGGCGCGAGCCCGACCCCGGCCTTCAACGTGGGCCGCCGGAGCAGCGCGGACAGAACGCCGGCTCCGCCCGCGGAGTGGCCGACCACGGACAAGCGGTTGGGGTCGACCCGGTCGCGCACCGCGCTGCGCTGGGTGAGGTAGTCCAGAGCGGCGAGCAGCTGGGTCCCCCGGGCGTCCGCGCTGTCGGTGCGGCTGTTGGTCTCGATCCCGATCACCACGAAGCCGAAGGACGCGAGCCAGGGGCCCATCCACGCTTCCTCGTTGGCGAACAGGGCGGAGTAGCCCGGCACGATCGCGACGCCGCCGAAGGTCCCCTGGCTGGTGTCCGTCGGGTAGTAGATCACACCGCTGCCGAAGCCGTTCCCGCCCGGCACGCTGATCTGCGCGGTGGCGAACGTCCCCCGGGTGGCCGACACGCTGGCCAGGGTCGGGTTGGGACCCCGCTGATAGGGGTTGCCGGCGGCCGATGCCGCGTGCGTCGCGATGGTCATCGAGAGCAGCCCGAGAACGACCACCGTCGCGGCCGTCATGCGGTGCATCAAGCGGCGTCCCCGGCCGGGCCGCGGCCCGAGTCCGGCGGTGGCACCGAATGACGATTCACTCACATGTCTTCGCACCGTTGTGTTCCTCCTTGTCGAGCTCTGACAGAGAACGCCCCATCCCAAGGCGCGGGCACCGTGGTGTTCGACCGGCGCGCAGCAGCTCGCCGGGAAACTGCGCAGGGGCTTCGTCGAGGGCGAACCCGGCGGGGTTCGGCCCTGCCGGTGTGGGGATCGGCTCGAGCCCGCCGGCGATACGGCCGCCGGGTGGTGCCGAGCCTCACGGCTGACGCCTCTGCGGGCCGGGTACGTGACGTACCGGCTCGGAGGTGATGCTCACCGGCGCTGCCACCGCCGGTCGGATGTGCCGGACTTCGATGTGTGGCGCGCGCCGGCCGGCCGGGACCTGCTGCGACGACCCGTGCACGGCGGCTCCGGCTTCCACCGCTGTAAACGGAGAACCTTTCGGCCGGGACGTCGCGGACCGTGAGGATGGACAGCCATGACGTGGTGCCGTCGCGGTCGCATGGCAAACCCGGTCGCTTCCGCGCAGGGCGCCTATTGTTAGCGCTCACAATTCGTCTGCTGATCGAGCCCCTCTCCGTTGAAGTGGATGGCGGTGGTGTCGGGCGGAGCAAATACGAGGCAGAGCGCCGCTGTCAAGCGTCCGGCGCACCCGTTCGCGTCGACCCCATGATTCCGAGCGCGGGCTGACTGGGCGTTATCGCGGGACCGCTCAGCGAATCGGCGATGACACACGGTGAAATTTTCATCGGCCGTGGCCCAGTCGCGGCAGAACAGGTAGGCCGTTCGCAGCAGACGGTCCGAGCGCTGTTCCACGTAGCGCTCGAAGTCGGCCCGGTCGCGCATGTGCGGCCCCCGGTTCTCGGTGATCCCTTGGTCAACGGTCACCGATGACTACGCCCCGGGAGCGCCCCCGCGTTGCCTCGTACGGTCACCCGGTTCACAGCCGGCCGTTGCGGGCGGAATCAGTGCGGCCGGATCAGTGCAGGCCGTGGCGGCGGTCGGGAATCTCGTGTCCCCCGAAGCCCGGGTGCCAGCGGCGCTCCTGCCACCATTCGCTCCAGGCGAACCACCCGCGCTTGATCGGCGCGGCCCGGGAGTCACCGATGATCTTCACGTCGCCCATCAGTACGTACGCCGTGACCTTGACGACGGGGGCGGACTGGCCGCGGGGCGCCTCGACCACCTGGACCTTCTTGTCCCCCATGATCGTGACGCCGGAGAGCTCGACGTCCACGCCGTCCGGCACGATGATCTTGACGTCGCCCATCACGCAGGTGGCGACGATGTCCACCTCACGCCCGCGCACCTCGGCCTGCCGCAGGTCGAGAACCACGTCGCCCATCACGCAGACCGCGCCGATGCCGTCGTCGATCCGCCATGTGCCGGTCCTCTTGGCGTCGCCCATCACCGCCACGATCCACTTGCGCATCCCGCCTCGCGGAGCGGCCGGCGCCACGGGAGCGGAGGCGGGCGCGGGTGACGACCCCGGCAGGTCGGCGGTGATCTGGGCGAGCTCGCCGTGGGTCTGCGCCAGATAGGCGGCCTCGGTCCGCTCGGTCAGTTCCGCGAGGGTCAGCCGCCCCTCCGCGGACGCCACGCGCAACCGTTCCACCACGGCCTCGCGTTCGGCGTCGGATGCCCGCATACCACCCGGATCATTCACGCCCTTCACCGTATCCCGGCCGGCCGCGATCCCCCTCCTCCCTGCGAACGATCCTGTGACACGATCCCTGCGTCGCCCGGGCGGCTGGCCGTGATCGCATGCCTGACCACGAGGGCCTCCATGACGGTGGCCGGTCCGCGTGGTGGGCGGCCCGTCACCGGCCGGCCGCGCATCACGGGGCGGCGATTCATCGACGCCAATGGCCGTCCCGGCACACGTACGTCCTGCCGTTGCCGGCTACGCCGACAGCACCGGGATCGCCGCAGAACCCGCCCGGGCGGACTCCGTGGACGACCTTCGAATCGGCCGGATCCGTGTCGTGATGTTCCCTGCGCGGGGTGTGGCGCGCGGTGTGGCGCGCGGTGTGGCGCGGCTTGCGCCTGGGGGCGGGCGGGTCCTGCGACTCGTCGGGCTCATCGCCGGCCTGGTCCGCGTCGGCCATGGTGGGGACACCGGTGGGGGCACCGGTAGGGGCACCGGCGGGTGCGCCGATGCCGTTGCCACCGCGATCGGGCGGCGACTCCCCCGAGGACGGTTCAGGGGAGAACCAGGTGCGGCCCGGGGCAGGCGCGGACTGGTTGTCGCGGGCGGAGGCGCCGCACCCGTACACGATCGTGGCGAGCAGGACGAGAGCGGCGACGACGGCGCAGCCGAGTCCGCCCGTCGTGCTGCCGGCAGGGGGCCTGGGGGCTGATGTCACTCACCCAAAGTGACGACATGGATACGCTTACGCAACCGAAACGGGCCAAGAAGGCAAGAGACGCCTCCCTGCTCTCCATGATCTCCGAGTCGAGAAGCCGGAGCGCGGGTTCTCTCCCGGCGCGGCGGTGCCACCACCGCCCGTCCCCTGGGCGCCGCGGCCGGTGCGGGCCCTCCTCGCCGCCCGATGCGCCGGCGCATCGCTCCCTGGGGACGAGGCCCGGAAGGGGCTGTGTGAGCATGGAAGCGTGACCCGCAGCAGGTTGCTGGAGGCTATAGCGGGAGGGGACGTCGCTCGGGTGGCGACGATGCTGCGCCCGGACACCGCCGTGAACCCCGCTCAGGGGACCACGCCGCTCTACCGGGCGGCCGTGGGCGGGCACCACGACATCGTCAGGCTGCTCCTGGAGTACGGCGCCGACCCCGACCTGCCGAGCGGGGGGCACGAGGAGGGCCTTCCGCTCTGCGCGGCGGCGTGCTGGAACCACGCCGAGACGGTGCAGGCGCTGCTCGACGGCGGCGCCGACCCCGACGCGGCGGAGGAGGGCGGCTGGACGGCCCTGCTGTGGGCCGCGGCCAACGGCAACCTGGAGTCGGCCGACATCCTGCTCGACGCCGGGGCCGATCCCGGCCGGGCCGACGACGACGGCGACACCCCGCTGACGCTGGCCACGATCTTCGGGGCTTACGGGATCGTGTGGTCCCTGCTCGAGCACGGCGCCGACCCGTCCGCGCCCGGCTGGGACGGCGCGACCCCGCTGGAGATCGCCACGCGGCTGGCGGCGGTGGATCTCGAAGCCCTGATACGCGAGGAGGTCTCCGCGCGGGTGGAGGGCGAGCACACCGTGCTGACCGCGCACAGCTCCGCCCCGGACGGCACCCGGCGGGTGACGGTCGAGGCGCGCGGCGCCGACCGCGCGTATTCGATCACCCGGCAGCACGGGCACGCCGCCATCGCGACGGCTTTGGAGACGGCTCTCGGCCTGAGGCCACCCGCCGACGTGCTGCTCACGCGCGTGCTGCCCTACCGCGAGCTGGACGAGGACGACGAGACGTGGTGGGCGGCCGTCCACGCGCTCCAGTCGCGCCACGACGAGGAGACGTTCCTCGCGCTGGCCCGGCTGTGCGAGAGCGACGACCCGGTCAGGCGAGAGTTCGGTGCCGACGTGCTCGCGGAGTTCGGCGAGGAGACGGGGTTCGGGAAGGAGACGAGCTTCGGCCGGGACGCGGGGCGCGACCCCTACCACGACCGCACCCTGAAGCTCCTGCGCGACATGGCCCGGCACGAGAGCGAGCCCGCGGTCGTCGAGGCGCTGCTGCACGCGTTCGGCCACCGGGCCGACGAGCGGGCGCTCCCCGAGGTGCTGCGCATCGTCGGCGCCCCCGGCCGGGAACCCACCGTCCATGACCCCGTCGCGCTCGCCGCGGTCCTGCCGCCCGACGACGAGGACGGCCTGACCGCGCTGATCCGGCTGAGCGAGTGCGCCGCCGACGAGGTGCGCGACTGGGCGACGATGGGCATCGCGGGCCTGCCCGCCGACACCCCCCGGATCAGGGACGCACTGGTCACCCGGCTCGCGGACCGCGATCTGACGACGGTGGCCGAGGCCGCGCGGGGCCTGGCCGGGCGCGGGGACCGGCGCGCGATCGAGGGCGTCCACCGCGTGCTGTGCGAGGCGGGCGCCGATCAGGACTACGCTCGCGACCTCGCCCTGGAGGCGGCCCACGAGCTCGGTCTGGAGATCTCGGGTGCCTGACGAGCACCGGAACGCCGGCCGGGGACCTGCCCTGTCTCATTCCGTGAACCGGCGGTCCCGGGGGGTGAGCCCGGGTGTTCATCCCGGCGGCCCGGGATGCTGAGATGGAGTCCCGGCCTCTGACGGACTCGGCATCGAGGAGTCCGGCATCACCGACAGGAGGACCCAGTGACCCACGACGTGACCAACCAGGTGCCCCCGCTGACCGGCCACGACGTCTCGACAGACCAGGCGCTGCTGGAGGGGCTCTCCAGGGAGGGGGCGGACTGGGCGACCGGGGAGCTGCGCCGGCTCGGCCTGCTGGCCGGTTCGGCGAAGGCCCAGGAGTGGGGGCGGCTGGCCAACGAGCACCCGCCCGTCCTGCGCACCCACGACCGGTACGGCAACAGGATCGACGAGGTGGAGTTCCACCCGGCATGGCACGAGCTCATGACCGTCGCGGTCGAGAACGGCGTGCACGCCGCGCCCTGGACGTCGGCCCGGCCGGGGGCGCACGTCGCCAGGGCCGCCAAGTTCTTCACCTGGTCTCAGGTCGAGGCCGGGCACGGCTGCCCGATCTCGATGACGTACGCCGCCGTGGCCGCGCTGCGGCACTCGCCGTCGCTGCGGGCGGAGTGGGAGCCGCTGCTGGCCTCCCGTACGTACGACTTCGGGCTGCGCCCGCCGCAGGACAAGCGCGGTGTGCTGGCCGGGATGGCCATGACCGAGAAGCAGGGCGGCTCCGACGTGCGGGCCAACACCACCAGGGCCGAACCGCTGGGCGACGGGAGCTTCGCCCTGACCGGCCACAAGTGGTTCAACTCCGCCCCGATGTGCGATGTGTTCCTGGTGCTGGCCCAGGCCCCGGGCGGGCTGTCGTGCTTCCTGCTGCCCCGCGTGCTGCCCGACGGCACCCGCAACGCGGTGCGACTGATGCGGCTGAAGGACAAGCTCGGCAACCGGTCGAACGCCTCGGCCGAGGTCGAGTACGAGGGCGCCGTCGCCTTCCTCGTCGGCGAGGAGGGCCGGGGCGTCCGGACGATCATCGAGATGGTGAACATGACCCGGCTCGACTGCGTGATCGGCTCGGCCGCCGGCATGCGCCACGGGCTGACGCAGGCGCTCCACCACGCCCGCCACCGCACGGCGTTCGGCCGGACGCTGGCCGAGCAGCCGCTGATGCGCTCGGTGCTCGCCGACCTGGCGCTGGAGTCGGAGGCGGCGACCGCGCTCATGATGCGCCTGGCCGGGGCGACCGACCGGGCCATCCGGGGGGACGCGGCCGAGGGCCTGTTCCGGCGGGCCGCGCTCGCCGCCGGCAAATACTGGGTGTGCAAGCGGGCCCCGGTCCACGCGGCCGAGGCGCTGGAGTGCCTCGGCGGCAACGGGTACGTCGAGGAGTCGCAGATGCCCCGGCTGTTCCGGGAGTCGCCGCTCAACGGCATCTGGGAGGGCTCGGGCAACGTGGCCGCCCTCGACCTGATGCGGGTGCTGGCCAGGGAGCCGGAGGCGGTCGAGGCGTTCTTCTCCGAAGTGGCGTCGGCCCAGGACAGGAGGGTCGCCGACGCGGCCGAGCGGGTGCTGAAGAGGCTCGCCTCGGCGGGAGAGGCCGACGCGCGCCGGGTGGCCGAGGAGATGACGCTGGTCCTGCAGGCGTCTCTGCTCGTACGGCACGCCCCCGCCGCGGTGGCCGACGCGTTCTGCGCCTCGCGCCTGTCCGGCGACTGGGGACGGGCCTTCGGCACGCTGCCCTCCGGCCTCGATCTGGAGGCGATCCTGGACCGCGCGGCGCCGGCGTGAGCCCACCGGCCATGCCGGTGGGCCCGGCGCACCGGCGGCGGCGTTAAGGTCACTGTGGATAGGCTTCGCTTACTGAAGGGATATCGCCATGGCGACCACTCGTACCGCGACGACGCAGTGGAAGGGCGCGCTGCTCGACGGTTCGGGCACCGTTTCGCTCGACTCCTCCGGGGTCGGCACCTTCGACGTCTCCTGGCCCTCCCGCGCCGAGGAGGCCAACGGCAAGACGAGCCCGGAGGAGCTGATCGCCGCCGCCCACTCCTCGTGCTTCTCGATGGCGCTGTCGAACGGCCTGGCCAAGGCCGGCACGCCGCCGCAGTCGCTGGAGACCCGGGCGGACGTGACCTTCCAGCCGGGCCAGGGCATCACCGGCATCGTGATCTCCGTACGCGGGCAGGTGCCCGGCATCTCGGCCGAGGACTTCCAGCAGGCCGCCGAGACGGCCAAGGCGAACTGCCCGGTGAGCCAGGCGCTCGCCGGAACGACGATCAGCCTCAACGCCGAACTCGTCGGCTGAGTGCCAGCGGGAGCCCCCGCCGGACCCGATCCGGCGGGGGCTCCCGCGTGCCCGTGCGAGGTCGGGCGACCTCGCGGGTGCACGAATCGTCCCGGCAGTGGAGAATGAGGTTACATGCGCGAGGTTTGGCCTGGAGAGCCCTACCCGCTCGGCGCCGCCTGGGATGGTGTGGGCACCAACTTCTCGGTGTTCTCGGAGGTGGCCGAGCGGGTCGAGCTGTGCCTGTACGACGACAGGGGCGAAGAGACCCGTGTCGACCTGCCCGAGGTCGACGGGTTCGTCTGGCATGGGTACGTGCCGGGGATCATGCCCGGCCAGCGGTACGGTTTCCGGGTGCACGGGCCCTACCGGCCCGACCACGGGCACCGGTGCAATCCGTCCAAGCTGCTGCTCGACCCGTACGCCAAGGCGATCGAGGGCTCGGTGCGCTGGAACGACTCGCTGTTCTCGTATCACTTCGCCGACCCGGCCCGGCTCAACACCCAGGACTCCGCGCCGTACATGCCGAAGAACGTGGTCGTGAACCCGTTCTTCGAGTGGGGCAACGACCGGCCGCCCCGCACGCCGTACCACGAGACGGTGATCTACGAGGCGCACGTGCGCGGCCTGACCATGCGCCATCCCGCGGTCCCCGAGGAGCAGCGGGGCACCTACGCGGGGCTCGCGCACCCGGCCGTGCTCGATCATCTCCTGTCGATCGGCGTGACCGCGGTCGAGCTGATGCCCGTCCACCAGTTCGTGCCCGAGCACTTCCTGGTCGCCCGGGGGCTGACCAACTACTGGGGCTACAACACGATCGCCTACATGGCGCCGCACAACGCGTACGCCGGGTCCGGGCAGCGCGGCGAGCAGGTCCAGGAGTTCAAGGCGATGGTGCGCGCCCTGCACGAGGCGGGGATCGAGGTGATCCTTGACGTCGTCTACAACCACACCGCCGAGGGCGACCACATGGGCCCGACGCTCGGCTTCCGTGGCATCGACAACGTGGCCTACTACCGCCTGCGCGAGGAGGACCGCCGCTACTACCTCGACTACACCGGCTGCGGCAACTCGCTGAACGTCCGCTCACCCCACGCGCTGCAGCTGATCATGGACTCGCTGCGCTACTGGGTGCTCGACATGCACGTGGACGGCTTCCGCTTCGACCTCGCCGCCGCGCTGGCGCGGGAACTGCACGACGTGGACCGGCTGAGCGCGTTCTTCGACCTCATCCAGCAGGACCCGGTGATCTCGCAGGTCAAGCTCATCGCCGAGCCGTGGGACGTCGGCCCCGGCGGCTACCAGGTCGGAAACTTCCCGCCGCTGTGGACCGAGTGGAACGGCAAGTACCGCGACTCCGTGCGGGACTTCTGGCGCGGGGCCTCCCAGACGCTGCCCGAGTTCGCCTCGCGCCTGGCCGGGTCGAGCGATCTGTACGCCAGCAGCGGCCGCCGCCCGGTCGCCTCGATCAACTTCGTGACCGCCCACGACGGGTTCACCCTCACCGATCTCGTGTCGTACGACCACAAGCACAACGAGGCCAACGGCGAGGGCAACCGCGACGGCACGGACGACAACCGCTCGTGGAACTGCGGCGCCGAGGGCCCGGTCGAGGACCCGGCGATCGTACGGCTGCGCCGGCGTCAGCGGCGCAACCTGCTCACCACGCTGTTCGTGTCGCAGGGCGTGCCGATGCTGCTTGCGGGCGACGAGTTCGGCCGCACCCAGCACGGCAACAACAACGCATACTGCCAGGACAACGAGATCTCCTGGATCGACTGGTCGCTGGTCCGGCAGGAGGGCGATCTGCTCGAATTCGTCCGCCGCCTGGCCGCGTTACGGCGGGCGCATCCCGTCTTCCGGCGGCGCCGGTTCTTCCAGGGCCGCCCGGTCGGGGACGGCAGCAGGGACATCATCTGGCTCACGCCCTCGGGCGCGGAGATGACCGACGGCGACTGGCACACGGGCTACGCCAAGTCCCTGGCGGTGTACGTGAACGGCGAGGCGATCAGCGAGCCGGGCCCGCGTGGCGAGCGGATCAGCGACGAGACGTACCTGCTGCTGATCAACGCGCACCACGAGAACCTGACGTTCGCCCTCCCAGGTCCGGAGCTGGGGGCCGCCTGGCGTCCCGTCCTCGACACCGCCGCCGAAGAGGTCCGCGACGACCCGTACGCCGAGGAGACCCTGCCCCCCGGGGCCAAGGTCTGTCTCGCCGACCGGTCCATGCGGATCCTGGTCTGCGCGGGCTGATCCGCACCGCCGCGCCGGGACCGGCCACCCGGGCCCGCGTGGCTCCGCGCGCCCGCGCGCGGGGCGCACCGGCGGCCGGGGGGAACAGGGGCCTCGCCGCCGTCGCGGCCGGGCGCGTGGCCCGGTGAGCCGCCCTGCCCGACGTGGCGGTGGGGATGAACGCGGCGCTGACCCATATAAGGGACTTTCCGCCCAGTTCGTTACCCTCAGGCGGGTGACCACGACACCAGTGCAGGCCGGCCTGCCGCCGAAGCCCCGGGCGGCGGTCGTGCGGGACGCCCTCGGGGTGGGCACGGCCGTCGGCCTGTCCGGCTTCGCGTTCGGCGTCACCTCGGCGGGCGCGGGGCTGACCGTCGTCCAGACGTGCGTGCTGTCGCTGTTCGTGTTCACGGGGGCGTCGCAGTTCGCGCTGGTGGGCGCGCTCGGCACTGGCGGGAATCCACTCGCCGCCGCGGCCGGGGCGCTGCTGCTCGGCGTCCGCAACGCCTTCTACGGGCTGCGGCTGTCGCAGTTGCTCGGGCTCCCCGCGGCGGTCCGCCCGCTCGCCGCGCAGTGGGTGATCGACGAGACCTCCGCCGTGGCCCTGGCCCAGCCCGACCGGCGCCTCGCCCGGCTCGGGTTCACGGTCACCGGGGTCAGCCTGTACGCCGGATGGAACATCACGACGTTCCTCGGCGCGCTGGGCGCCACCGCGCTGGGCGATCCCGCGGCCTGGGGCCTCGACGCCGCCGGCCCGGCCGTCTTCCTCGCCCTGCTCCTCCCCATGCTCCGGGCACGATCCTCCTCCGCGGCCTCCGCGGCCTTTCCGCGTCATGAGGCGGCGGTGGCGGTGCTGGCCGTCGTGCTGGCCCTCGCCGTCGTGCCCTTCGTTCCCGTGGGGGTGCCGGTGCTGGTGGCCGTGCTCGCCGCGCCCGCCGTGCTGGCCGCCTCACGGCTCCTCTCCCGCCGCTCGCCCCGAGGAGGACGCTGATGGTCTGGGTCGCGATCGTGGTCACCGCCGCCGGGTGCTACGCGGTGAAACTGCTCGGACTGTCGGTGCCGGCGGCGGTGCTGGAGCGGCCGCTCGTGCGCAGGCTGGCCGCGCTGGTGCCGATCGCGGCGCTGGCCGCGCTGATCGCCCTGCAGACCTTCGCCGACGGCCGCACACTCGTCGTCGACGCCCGGGCCGCGGGGCTCGCGGCGGCGGCCGTCGCGCTGCTGCTGCGCGCGCCGTTCCTGGTGATCGTCGCGGTCGCCGTCGTCGTCACCGCCGCGGTCCGCGCGCTGACCGGCTGACGCGCGCCAGGACGCCCCCGCAGGATCGGAGCGGCGACCAGCACGGCGATCGGCGCGCGACGCCGGGGCACGCCGCCCGGCGGGTCAGCGGGCGAGGATCTTGTCGAGGTCGTAGCTCACCGGGCGTTCGAGCTGCTCGTAGGTGCAGGACGCGGGGGTGCGGTCCGGGCGCCAGCGGCGGAACTGGGCGGTGTGACGGAACCGGTCGCCCTCCATGTGGTCATAGGCCACCTCGATCACCCGTTCCGGCCGCAGCGGGATGAACGACAGGTCCTTCTTGGCGTTCCACCGTGAGACGGCGCCGGGCAGGCGCTGGCCCTCGGCGCCGCCCGCCGCGACCTCGGCCCAGTGTCCCCACGGATGCTCGCTCAGGTCCTCCACCCGGTACGGCGCGAGCTCTTCGACGAGTTCCTCACGCCGCTTCATCGGAAACGACGCGGCGACGCCCACGTGGTGCAGGCGGCCGTCCGGCGAGTAGAGCCCGAGCAGCAGCGAGCCGACGACCGGCCCGGACTTGTGCTCGCGGTAGCCCGCCACCACGCAGTCGGCGGTCCGCTCGTGCTTGACCTTGAACATCACGCGCTTGTCCGGCGTGTACGGCTGGTCGCCCGGCTTGACGACGATGCCGTCCAGCCCGGCGCCCTCGAACGCCTCGAACCACCCGGCGGCCCGGCCCTCGTCCTGGGTGACCGGCGTGAGCCGTACGGAGCGGCCCGCGCCCGCCAGTATCTCCTCCAGCCGGGCCCTGCGCTCCGAGAACGGCGCCTCCATGAGGTCCTCCGTCCCGGTGGCGAGCAGATCGAAGGCGACGAAGGACGCGGGCGTGTTCTCGGCCAGCAGGCGCACCCGGGACTGCGCGGGGTGGATGCGCTGCTGCAGCGCGTCGAAGTCGAGCGACTGGCCCCTGATCAGCACGATCTCGCCGTCCACGACGCACTTGGGCGGCAGCTCCCGCCTGACGGCCTCGACCAGCTCGGGGAAGTAGCGCGTGAAGGGCCGCTCGTTCCTGCTGCCCAGGAAGACCTCGTCGCCGTCGCGGAAGACGATGCAGCGGAAGCCGTCCCACTTCGGCTCGTAGTAGAGCGTGCCGTCCTGCTTCGGCAGCCCTTTGACGGCCTTGGCGAGCATCGGCGCGATGGGCGGCACGACCGGCAGATCCAGGTCGGGGATCTGCGGCTCAACCGGAAGCTTCATCCTGTGCCTCCCTGATGTATCGGCAGAAGAGGAAGCCGTCCTCTTCGAGCACCTGAGCGAGGGTCAGCGGCGTGCGCGATGCGACGCCGTCCAGTATGCGCGCGGCGTCACCGCCGATCAGCAGCGGGCTCACGGTCAGCGCCAGCTCGTCGACCAGGCCGGCGGCGGCCAGCTGCGCGTTCACCCGGGGGCCGCCCTCGCACAGGACGCGGCCGAGCCCCCGGTCGCGCAGCTCGCTCACGGCCGTCGCGAAATCCACCCGTTCGTCACCCGCGACGATCACCTCGGCCCTGCCCGCCGCCTCCTCGCGGCGCTCCTTCGGCGCCGACTCCGTCGTGATCACGATCGTCCGGGCGTACGGCTCGGCCTCGGTGAACAGCGGAGCGTCCAGGTCGAGGTCGAGGCGGCGGGTGACCACGGCGATGGGCGGCGCCTGGGGCCTGCCCTCCCGCAGCGCCCGCCACGACTCGCGCGGGCGGGCCGGGCGATATCCCTCCGTGCGGACGGTGGCGGCCCCGGCCAGCACGACGTCGGCCAGGCCGCGCAGCAGTCCGAAGATCCGCTTGTCGGCGCGGCCGGACAGGCCCTCCGAATGGCCGTCGGCCCACGCCGCGCCGTCGGCGCTGGCCACCATGTTGAGGCGCAGCCAGTGGTCGCGCGGGTAGGCGTAGGCGGCGGGGATGTCCGGCTCGACCTCGGCGTAGGGGTGGATGCGGCGCACGTCTCCTACAGTGGCACACCCCACCGACAAGGCCGCCCGCGACGCCCCGCCCTCCCTTCCGGCGGTCCGCTCTGCAGGGGCCGCCCGTCCGACTTCGGCGGTTCGTCTCATTCGCCGGACGGCTCGGCGCACCCGGTGGCATGATGATCAACAAACGGGGACGGGAGGCATAGGGCATGACCGAGTACGGCGAGGTACCACAGGGCGTCGATCCGAACACTCCGAGCATCGCGCGAATGTACGACTACTTCCTGGGAGGGAAGGACAACTTCAAGGCCGACCGCGAGGCCGCGAAGAAGATGATCTCCCTCGTGCCGAACGTGCGTGAGTTCGCCCGGGCCAACCGCGAGTTCCTCGGGCGCATCGTCCGGTTTCTCGCCCAGCAGGGGATCGACCAGTTCCTCGACGTCGGCGCCGGGCTGCCGACCCAGCAGAACGTGCATCAGGTCGCCCAGTCCGTGGCCCCGCAGGCCCGGGTCGCCTACGTGGACAACGACCCGATCGTGCTGGTTCACGGCCGCGCCCTGCTCGCCGACAGTCCCGGCACCATCGTCGTCCAGGGCGACATCAACGCCCCGGAGGCGATTCTCGACGACCCGGACCTGCGGGCGCACCTCGACCTGTCCCGGCCGATCGCCGTGCTGATGCTCTCGGTCCTCAATGTGGTGCCGGACGACGCCAAGGCGGAGGCCATCGTCGCGACGTTCCGCGCGGCCATGGCGCCCGGCAGCTATCTGGTCATCTCCCACGGCTACACCGGCCAGGTCGGCAGCCGGACCGACCGGGAGGTGCGGGAGGTGTACCGCCGGTCGAGCGCGGGGTCGTCCAAGCCGCGCGACCACGCGCAGATCGCCGCCTACTTCGACGGGCTGGAGCTGCTCGAACCCGGAATCGTGCCGGTGGCCGCCTGGCGGCCGGAGCAGGAATGGGAGGCCGAGGTCGACCTCAGCCGCCCGAACATCCTCGCCGCGGTCGGACGCGTCCCCTGAGCCGGTCCTTGCCGACACGGCGTGAAATTCGCGTCCCGGCGGCTTTCTCGTTCTAGTCTTTCCGCCCGTCGGACAGGCGTTGGATCCGGGCGAGATTCTGGGGGCGGAGATGCGCGGGCCGAGCAGGCGGGAAGTGCTGGCATCGGCGGTGTGGGGCACGGCGGCGATCGCGTTCGGGGTGCGCGGGACGGCGGCGTACGCGGACCCGCCCCGGCCGCCGGCCCGCCGGCGGGTCCGCGACATGAGCACGCAGCAGTGGGAGGCGTTCGTCCGGGCCGTGCGCGAGCTGAAGGCGCGGGGAACCTACGACGCGCTGGTCAAGGCCTACGCGGACGACTTCTCGGCCACCCACGCCAACGGCTTCTTCCTGCCCTGGCAGCGCCGATACCTCCTGGATTTCGAGCGGGAGCTTCAGCGCGTCGATCCGTCCGTGTCCGTACCCTACTGGGACTGGCCGCTCGACGGCCGGGCGCCGCAGCGCTCGGCGGTGCTGTCGAAGGCGTATTTCGGGGGAAACGGAAGCGCCACGCGTGATCAGGCCGTGCTCGACGGCGCGTTCGCCGGGTGGACCGCCAAAGTTCCGCGGGTCCATCCGCTCCGGCGTTCCTATGCCGACGGCGAGAAGATCCCCGCATGGGCCTCCTCCGAGCTCATCGCGAACATGCTGAAAAATCCGGATTTTCAGGTGTTCAACATGCAACTGGAGATCCATATGGGCGCGGTGCAGATGGGCATCGGGGGCGACCTGGCCCAGTCCGCCGCCCCGAACGACCCCCTGTTCTGGCCCGTCGCCTGCTTCGGCGACCTGCTGTGGCACCTGTGGCGCTCGCGCCATCCCGACGCCCCGGTCCGGTCGGCGTACGGGAACGTCACCGAGGAGAGCCGCCTGCCGCGGTACGGCGACACGGTCGCGGCCGTCCTGGACGTCGAGAGGCTGGGCTACCGCTATGACGACGTGTGGCCGCGGACGCGCTGAGCCGCGCGTGGCGGGCCCCGGCGGTGTGGCCCCGCCCTCGGACAGGGCAGGGCCACACGCGGGCCGGCCGCGGCAGGACCGCCGGCCGCGGCCGCGCGTCAGGCCCTGGTGGACGTCGTGGCGCGGGCCCGGCCGGTCGCCTGGCCGACGGTCTCCCGCTCCCTCTCCTGCCTCTCCTGCGCACGCGCGGTCCTGGACAGGTCGTCCAGCTCGTGCGCGGTCTCCTCGAACTCCTGCGCGGCCTCCCGGCTCATCCTGCTGACGAGCCTGCGACCACGGACGGCCATGTCCTCATACACCTCGCCGGCCTTGGCCAGGGCGTAGGGGCCGACGCCGGCGAGGGCGCAGAACGGCTTGGACATCGTGATCCTTTTGACCGGTGTTGTCACTTGGTCACTCTCCATACGTATCGGTCTAGCGAGTTTCCGCCTGGTCCAGCTCAGGGGAAAACGGCCCGCCTCCTCGTCGGACGCGCGGCCGGAGACCCGGTGTCAGGAAGGTGGCGTGCCGACGGACGCCATCCCGGACCTGATGTTGTCGGCGGCCTGCGCCGGGCTGATGTCCGCGGCCCTGGATGCCTTCTCCAGATCCGCCCAGGTGATGTGGTCGGGATTTCCGTGGTCGTCGTCAGGCTCGCCGCAGCCGCAGCTCAGGCACATCCGGTTGTCTCCCCCCGCTCGGTCTTGTGCAAGGCGGCCCCGCCCTCGGCAGCGGTACGAGGGCGGGGCTCTTGGGTGTTCCAGGTTCGTCCGTACGCGGTCTTGCCCGGGGATGAGCGCCCGCTCCCCCGTCGGCGAGCGCTCGCCAGGACCATCCCCGCACCCGTCTCCAGGGACACCGCGCGGTGGTGCAAGAGCCGATCAAGAGCGGAGACAGGCGGACAAAAACGTCGCGTCCGCGATCACCAAGCAACGGCCCGCGGCCCGGCGGAGCGCCTCGTGACGTGAGCGGATGTGGTCAGAGGCCGAACATCGGGCGGCACGCTGTCATCCCGTCGACTCTTGCCGCCCGCCCGTTCCGCTGCGCCCACTTCTGCCTGGTGAGCCGCAGACGATCGGAAACCACGGCCTCGTCGCCGCTGGCGCCGACCGAGATGCCGTCGTGCTCGTAGCCGAGTTTGCGGGACACGCCCTGAGAGGCGTGGTTGTCCTGGAACACCTCGGCAGGGAACCGCGGCAGGCCATGCGCGTGCCTGCGGGTCATTCGACGGCTTTCTCCCCGCCGGCCGGCCTGGCCTTGCTGGGCTGGACGCGCCTCGGCTCGCCGGGCATCTTCGGATAGTTCGGCGGATACGGCATGTCGCCCCGGTCGTCGGCGTCGTACCACTCCAGCAGCGTGCCGATGTCGTGGGCCCGGTCGTCGATCGCCCGCTGCACGTCGCCCAGCCTGGCGAACCGCTCCGGCATCGTCTTGAGGTCGAAGTCGCCCGGGTCGCAGCCGGCCAGCTCCTCCCACGTCACGGGGGCGGAGACCCTGCCGTCGGGCCGCGCCCGGACCGAGTAGGCGGCCACCACCGTGCGGTCGCGGGCGTTCTGGTTGTAGTCGATGAAGACCTTCTCCCCTCGCTCCTCCTTCCACCAGGCGCTCGTCGCGAGGTCCGAGCGCCGCTCGACCTCGCGGGCGAAGGCGATCGCGGCGTACCGCACCTCGGTGAAGGTCCAGCGGGGCTCGATGCGCACGTGCACGTGGATGCCGCGGCTGCCCGAGGTCTTGGGGAAGCCCGTCATGCCCAGCTCGTCGAGGATCTCCCTGGCCGTGAAGGCCACCGCGCGGGCCTGCTCGAACGAGGTGCCGGGCTGCGGGTCGATGTCGATGCGCAGCTCGTCGGGGTGGTCGAGGTCGCCGCGTCGGGCGTGCCACGGATGGAAGTCGATCGTGCCGAGGTTGGCGCACCACGCGACGGCCGCCACCTCCGTCGGGCAGAACGCGTCGGCGGTGCGCCCACTCGGGAAGCGCACGGTGACGGTCTCGATCCAGTCCGGATGCCGGGGCATCCGCTTCTGGTAGATCGCCTCCGTGCCGACGCCGTCGGGGTGCCGCTTGAGGTAGGTCGGCCGTTCCCGCAGGGCGCGCAGCACGCCGTCCCCCACGCTCACGTAGTACTCCACCAGATCGCGCTTGGTGGCGCCGATCTCCGGGAAGTAGACCTTGTCCGGATTGGTGACCTTGACCGTGCGGCCACCCACCTCTATCTCGATGTACGGCGAAGCCATGGACGTGACCCTACCCGGAGAAGGTGGTCCGTCCCGGGCTGCCGACGGCGGCCGGACCGGGCGCTCCCACGGCCGCGCTCTCGCGGCGCGGCTCGTGGTCGCGTACGGCGCGCTCGCGTTCGGACGGCGCCGCACGCGACGGGACGGACCACGACGGCCGCCCGCGGGCGGCCTTCTCTCGCCGTCCGGCGGCGTCCAGCACGGGTCGGGTGCTTGGCCGCCCTGACGGCGGTGCGGGCGACCACCGCCGCGCGGGTACGGCGATCAGCCCTCTCATCGGTGAAGACGCAGGAAGACCCGGGAAAGGATGCTTCGCACCGAGAACCCGTGCGGGGAAGATCTCAGGCGTCCGGGGAGTTCATGAGTTCGTAATCCCGCGAGGGGCCGACGAAGGCAGGGTGATACGCATGGAAAAGGTCATCAAGAGCGACGCCGAGTGGCGCGCGCAGCTGTCCCCCGAGGAGTACCGGGTGCTCCGGCAGGCGGGGACGGAGCGGCCGTTCAGCGGCGAGTACGTCGACACGAAGACCGTCGGCGTCTACTCCTGCCGCGCCTGCGGAACGGAGCTGTTCCGGTCGGAGACCAAGTTCGAGTCGCACTGCGGCTGGCCGTCGTTCTACGAACCGTCGGAGTCGGACGCCGTGACCCTGCACGAGGACGACTCGCTGGGGATGCGCCGTGTGGAGGTCCGCTGCGCCCGCTGCGACTCGCACCTCGGGCACGTGTTCCACGGCGAGGGCTATCCCACGCCGACCGACGACCGGTACTGCATCAACTCCGTCTGCCTGACCCTGCGGCCGGCCGAGTGAGGCTCACTTCGGCTTGGGGTAGGTGACCCGGCAGTCGTCGTCGTCCGGGCCGAGGACGTTGGCGAGGACGGGATTGCCGTTCTCGCCGAACCGGGACTGGACGAACACCACGGGGTTGGCCTCCCCCCGCTCGGCCAGATACTCCAGGCCGCGCTTGCACAGGGTGATCGCGGTCTTGGAGTTGTCGGCGTTCTCCGGCAGGTTCGTGTAGATGCGCAGGTAGCCGCCGGTGGTGCGGATGTCCTTGACCCGCTTGGCCGTCTTGTCGCTCCACCTGCTGCGGAAGTAGGCCTCCGCCTTCTTGTCGGTGTACTTCGACGGTCCCGACGCCTTCTCGGCCGCCTTCTTGTCCCGCTTGGCGTCCGCCTTCTTGTCGGCCTTCTTGCCGGTGTCGACGCTCGCGACGGTCAGCTCGCCGGCCGGGGAGGCCTGCGGCGCGGGCGCGGCGACCGCGCGCTCGGGGGCCGCCGCGTCCGAACGCGACAACGGCCAGGCGATCGCGACGGCTCCGACGGCGAAGGCGGCCACCCCGAGGGACACCTCGACGACGTGCGAACGGGCCCGCCTCTTGCGGCGGCGCCCCCTGGAACGTGCCAGCCCGCTTGCCACTCTGCCTCACATGAACGTCGATCCTTCGTCACAGTATGGCAAAGACTTCAGGCGGCCAAGACCGTTTCCACTGCTTCGTGCGAGATCCACCACAATGTCCCTTCTGAACGGTTCGTGGTCCCCGCCGTTCGGAGGGAGGGAGGGGCCGTCTGGAGGGAGGGAGGGTACGTGCCCGCCGTCGTGTCCTGGCTCGTGTTCGGGCTGGCCTGCGTCCTGGTCACGGCCGGCGGGGCGCTGGGCGGCGCCGACCCCGTGGACGCGGCGGTCGCGCTCGGCTTCACCCCGCTCGGCGCCTATCTGGTGGCCCGTCGCAAGGGCGGCGCCGTCGGTCCCTGCTCGCTCGTGACCGTGCTCGGCGCCGTCGCCTACTTCGCCGACTCCTACTCGGCACGGCCCGGCCTGCCGGGCGCTCGCTGGGCCGCCTGGGTGGGCACGTGGGCCTGGGCCCCCGCGCTGCTGACCGTGGGCGGCGTCCTGCTGCTGCTCGTGCCGGACGGCCGCCTGCCCGGGCGGGCCTGGCGGCCGGTGGCCGTGACAGGGGCGACCGCCACGACGGTGTTCACGGTCGTGGCCGCACTCGTGCCGGAGGGCGCGGACCGGCCGTTCCCGGTGGCCGCGCTCGCGCCGGTGCGCGACGCGCTGCCGGCGGTCGTCGTGATCCTCGCCGCGACCTCGCTCGCCTGCGCCGCCGGGCTCGTCGTCCGTACGGCGAGGGCGCAGGGCGAGGAGCGCACCCAGCTGCTGTGGATCTGCCTCGGCGCCGCCGCGTTCGTGGCGGGGGTCTTCCTGCCGGCCGTCACCCGGCTGCCCGCCGCCGGCGTGCCGTTCATCCTGGCCCTGCCGGCCTGCGTCGGGGTGGCGATGCTCCGCCACGACCTGTACGCGACCGGCCCGTGGCTGCGCCGCGTGCTGACCCTGGGGCTGCTGGCGGGGGCGCTGGCCCTGCTGTACTTCACGGTCGACGGGCTCACCGGGGCGCACGTCGCCGCAGCGGTGGCGGTGGCGGTCGCGGTCGAGCCGCTGCACCGCTGGCTGCGCCGGGCCTCCGGCCGCATCCTGTACGGCGGCGGGCCCGACCCCGAGGCCGTCCACGCCCGGCTGGGCGCCCGGCTGGCCGCGACCTCGGATCCGGGGGAGATCCTGGCCGCCGTCGCCGACGCCGTGGCCGAGGCGACCCGGGCCCTCTACGTACGGGCCGAACTGGGCGCGCCCGGCGAGCCGCTGAAGGTCGTGGAGCGGGGCACGCACGCTCCGCTCGGCGTGTCGGTGCCGCTGCGCTTCCAGGACGAGGTCCTCGGCGCCCTGGGGTCCTCGGAAGGCGACGCACGGGCGCTCGCCCCGCTCGCTTCCCACGCCGGGGCCGCGCTCGCCGCCGCCCACCGCGCCGCGGCGCTGCAGCGTTCGCGGGCGCTGCTGGTCACGGCGAGGGAGGAGGAACGGCGGCGGATCAGCAGGGACCTGCACGACGGGCTGGGCGCCTTCCTCGCGGGCATCGGCTTCACGGTGGACGCGGCGGGCAACGCGCTGAAGGCCGACCCCGAGCGGGCCCGCGGCCTGCTGACCCAGATCAGGACCCAGGTGGCCGAGGCGGGCGCGGGCGTACGCCGCCTGGTGCGGGGGCTGCGGCCGCCGGAGCTGGCGCAGCTCGGCCTGGCCGGCGCCGTCGAGCACACCGCGGCGACGCTGGGCGACGGCGAGGTGGAGATCGAGATCGCGGCCGGGGACGTGAGCGGCCTGCCGGCCGCCGTGGAGGTCACCGCCTATCTGGTGGCCCGCGAGGCGATGACCAACGCGGTGCGTCACGGCGCGCCCCGCCGCTGCGCGGTGCGGCTGGGCCGGGCCGGGGACGGTTTCGAGCTGAGCGTGTGCGACGACGGACGGGGACTCGGGCCGGAGGCCGTCCCGGGAGTCGGGCTGACCTCCATGCGGGAGCGGGTGGAGGAACTGGACGGAACGCTGACGATCGGAGCCGCCGCGGGCGGCGGAACGGTGGTGACCGCGTGGATTCCCCTGTGATCGGGCATGTGATCAGGCTGCTCGTCGTCGACGACCATCCGGTGGTCCGCGACGGCCTCGGGGCGCTGATGTCGACCGTGGAGGGCATCGAGGTCGTCGCGGTGGCCGAGGACGGCCTCCGGGCGCTCGCCGCCGTCCGCGAACACTCCCCCGACGTCGTGCTGATGGACATCGCGATGCCGGGCATGGACGGCATCGAGGCGACCCGGCGCCTGTCGGCGGGACCCCGCCCGCCCAGCGTGATCATGCTCACGATGTCGGACGACGACCTGTCGCTGCTGGCGGCCGTCCGCGCGGGTGCGAGGGGTTACCTGCTCAAGAACGCCGCCCAGGACGACGTGATCGCGGCGGTGCGGGCGGCGGCCCGGGGGCAGGCCGTCTTCGGGACCGGCGCGGCCGAGGCCGTGATCAAGCTGCTGCACGCACCGCCCCGCGTGTCCCCGCGGCCGTTCCCCGCGCTCACCGACCGGGAGTACGAGATCCTCGAACTCGTCGCCCTGGGCCTGGGCAACCAGGCGATCGGGGCGCGTCTGGGCGTCAGCCCGAAGACCGTGGCCAACGCGGTCTCCGGTGTGCTGGTCAAGCTCGGCGTGCGCGACCGGGCCGAGGCGGTCGCCGCCGCCCGCTCGGCGGGGCTCGCGCCGGGCTGAGCCCGGCCCCCGCGGCTCGGGAGGCGTTCCCGGGCCGACGGGAACATCGGCTCCTGCCTTCGGGATCGGCGCGGTCCGAACCTGGACGGGTAACGACAGCCCATCCCGGAGGAGATCCTCATGGACGCCACCACATCGCCACGCCCGGCCCGCCAGGACGGGCCGCAGGGCCGGGACGAGCCGGACGGCGCGGCGGTCACGGCCGCCGCGCCCGGCCGGATCGCCGCGCTCGCCGCCGCTCCCGTCATCGCCGCCGCGGTGGCGCTGGCGCTCGGGGTGACGCAGATCCTGCACACGCAGACGGTGCCGTTCGCCTCCGTGGGCGACTACGTCTGCGAGGGCGCGTACGCCCTCCACCTGACGGCGGCGGTCGCCGCCGTCCTGGCCCTGCGCCGCGTCGGCCGCCCGGCGCCGGGCTGGGGGCGGATCGGCGACGCCGGGGCGCTGCTGTACGGCCTCGGCCACGCGGTCGTGGCGGTCCCGGTGACCGCCACCTTCGTCCTCGCCACGAACCCGCCGGACCCGCTCGGCGCGCTGTACGCGCCGGGGATCGTGCTGTGGCTGGCCGGCCTGGTCCCGCTGGCGATCGCGGTCTTCCGCTCGGCGCCGGTTCCCCGCGCGGTCGCCGTCGTCCTCCCGGCGACGCTGCCGCTGGCGATGGCGCTCGGCGCGGCGGGCCCCCTCGTCGAGGCCCTCACCTGGGGCGTCCTGGCGTTCGCGATCGTCAGGGCAGCGCGGCGACGAGTTCGCTGACCGGCTTGCGGGTGCCCGTGTAGAAGGGGATCTCGATCCTGGTGTGCCGCCTCGCCTCGGCTCCGCGCAGGTGGCGCATCAGGTCGACGATGCGGTGCAGCTCGTCGGCTTCGAAGGCCAGCATCCACTCGTAGTCGTTGAGCGCGAAGCAGGCGACCGTGTTCGACCGCACATCGGGGTAGTCACGGGCCATCTTCCCGTGCTCGGCGAGCATCCTGCGGCGCTCGGAGTCCTCCAGCAGGTACCACTCCAGGGACCGTACGAAGGGGTAGACGCACACGAAGCCCTTGGGCTCCTCGTCGGCGAGGAAGGCCGGGATGTGGGACTTGTTGAACTCGGCCGGGCGGTGCAGGGCCATGGCCGACCAGACCGGCTCGCTCGCGCGCCCGAGGGCGGTGCGGCGGAAGCGGGTGTAGGTCTCCTGCAGGTCCTCGGCCGAGGGGGCGTGCCACCAGAACATGAAGTCGGCGTCGGCGCGGAACCCGGCCACGTCGTAGCAGCCGCGGGTCGTCACGTCCTTGCCCGCCGCCTGCGCGAGCAGTTCCTCGACCTCGCCGGCCACGCCCTCGCGGGCGGCGGGAAGCTGGTCGCGCAGCCGGAAGACCGACCACATGGTGTAGCGGATGACCAGGTTGAGATCGCGTGCCTTGGGGCGCGGGGCGGGCTCCGTCATGCCTCCATTCTGCCGGTACGGCGCGGTGGTCCGGCCGCCGGGTACCGCCGCTCGGGCGGACCGGCGGCCGGTGGCCGCGCCCGGTCAGGCGTCCTGGGCCGGTGCCGCGTCCCGGGTCTCCCGCAGGTGCTCGAGGACGAGTTCGGCGGCGGTGCGGGCGCTGGCGACGCAGGCCGGGATGCCCACACCGTCGTAGGCGGCACCGCAGACGGCGAGACCGGGCTGCCCGGCGATCGCGGCGCGCACGCGGGCGATCCGGTCGAGGTGGCCCACGTCGTACTGCGGGAGCGCGCCACCCCAGCGGGTCACGCGGGTGTCCAGCGGCAGACCCCGCACGCCCATGATCTCGGCCATCTCGTTCGTCGCGAGGGCCGTCAGCTCGGCGTCGTCGCGCTGGAGCACGAGCTCCTCGCCCAGGCGGCCGACCGAGCACCGCACGATGACGACGTCGCGGTCGGCCTCGGCCAGGTGGGGCCATTTGACGCTGCTGAACGTCGCGGCCTTGACCGGCCTGCCCTCGACCGGCGGCACGAGGTAGCCGCTGCCCTCCGGCTGCTCGGGGAAGGCGGTCCTGGGGTAGGCGAGGGTGACGATCGCCATGCTGGCGTACTCGATGCCGGCCAGTTCCGCCGCCGCCTTCGGCACCTCGCGCCGCAGCAGGCGGGAGGCGGGCCGCGCGGGGACCGCCAGGACGACGGCGTCGGCGTCGATCACCTCTTCGTCCCGGGTGGGACCGGCGATCAGCCGCCAGCCGTCCGGCGTACGGATCAGCTCGCGCACGGTGACACCGGTGCGTATCTGCGCGCCCGACTCCTTGGCCACCGCGGCGGGCAGGGCGCCCAGGCCGCTCCTGAGCGTGGTGAAGACCGGCCCGGCGTTCGCGGGGGCCTCCGCGGCGATGCTCCTGGCCGCCTGCAGCAGCGACCGCTCGGTGCGGGCGACGGCGGCGATCCGCGGCATGGTGGCGTCCAGCGACAGCGTGTCGGCCCGGCCCGCGTACACGCCGCCGAGCAACGGCTCGACCAGCCGGTCGACGACCTCGCTCCCCATCCGGGCCCGGATGTACGCCGCCACGGAGACGTCGCCGGTCACGAGCGTGGGCGGCAGGAACTGGTCGAGGGGCACCCGGGCGAGCCCGGCCGGCGACAGGACGCCCGAGCGCGCGAGGGCGACCACGTCCGAGGGGACGCCCATCACCTGCTGCCGGGGCAGCGGGCGCAGCGACCCGCGCGACAGGACGGAGGCCCGGGTCGTGCCGGGGTCCACCAGGTCGTCGCCGAGCCCGGCGAGCCGGGCCAGTTCCTTGCCCTCGGGCCGCCGCGCGAGCATCGACTCGGCGCCCGCGTCGACCTCGATCCCCGCCACCTGTGAGGCGTACAGCTTGCCGCCGGTCCTCGGCGCCGCCTCCAGCACGGTGATCCGCAGGCCGGCGTCGGCCCGGTTCAGGTGCAGCGCCGCGGCCAGACCCGCGATGCCCCCGCCGACGACGACCACATGGCGACCCGCAATCCCGTCCATGGGGCAAAGCTACCGGCCCGTAGCCGCGGGTTCCGAACCGGCGCGGGGCGTGTCCGCCGCAATACCGGAAGCCGGGCCCCCACTGCACGAACACAGATAGTCACGTACCGGAACATTGACCCGCAAAGCCGCCCGGAAGGCAAGATTCTCAGAAACTTTTCACCTATAGGGCAAAAAGTAAGGGTGTGCTGTAATAAAGTTGATGCCGTAAGAGCAGAAGTAGAGTCACTTCTGGCACGCACCCCCGATTCCCCGATGCGAAGAGCGGCGTGAAGCGAATGACGGCTCGCCCCGAGAACCCGCACCAGGCGCGGCTCCTGCGCCTCCTGCGTCAGGACGGCGCGCGTTCGCGCGCCGAACTCGGCGAGGTGGCCCGTCTGTCGCCGTCGAGGCTCGCCCTCGAACTCGACCGGCTCGGCAAACTGGAGCTCCTGGAATCCGGCGGACTCGCGGCCTCGCGGGGCGGCCGCAGGTCGGGCATCGTACGGATTGCGTCGCACCTGCGTTTCGTCGGCATCGACATCGGCGCCACGTCCATCGACGTGGGGGTGACCAACGGCGAGCTGGAGGTGCTCGGCCACCTGTCGAAGCCGGCGGACGTGCGGGACGGCCCCGAGGCGGTGCTGGAGCAGGCCCTCGATCTCGTCGGCAAACTGCGGACCGGCGAGACGACCGAGATCCACGGTGTCGGGATCGGAGTTCCCGGTCCGGTGAGCTTTCTCGAAAGGACACCGGTCTCGCCCCCGATCATGCCGGGCTGGGACCGCTTCCCCGTGCGGGAGACGCTGAGCCGGGAGTTCGGCTGCCCGGTGCTCGTGGACAACGACGTGAACATCATGGCGCTCGGCGAGCTGCACGCGGGGCTCGCCAGGTCCGTCGGCGACTTCCTGCTCGTGAAGATCGGCACCGGCATCGGCTGCGGCATCGTGGTCGACGGCGAGATCTACCGCGGGGTCACCGGCAGCGCCGGCGACATCGGCCACATCCGGGTGTCCGACGACGGTCCCCTGTGCACCTGCGGCAACACCGGCTGCCTGGAGGCGTACTTCGGCGGCGCGGCGCTGGCCCGCGACGCCCTGGCCGCGGCGGAGTCGGGCGACTCCCCCTTCCTCGCGGAACGGCTCACCCATGAGGGCGCGCTGACCGCGGAGGACGTCGCCGCGGCGGCGGCCTCGGGCGACGCCGCCGCCGTCCGGATGGTCCGCGAGGGCGGCCGGCACATGGGCATGGTGCTCGCGTCGCTCGTGAGCTTCTTCAACCCCGGCCTGGTGATCATCGGAGGCGGCGTCGCCGGCCTGGGTCACGCGCTGCTCGCGGAGATCCGCAGCGTCGTCTACCAGCGCTCGCTGCCGCTGGCGACCGGCAACCTGCCCATCGTCTTGTCCGAACTCGGCGACGCGGCCGGGATCATCGGCGCGACCCGGCTCATCAGCGACCACGTCTTCTCCGCCGAGTGAGCCGCGGGCGTCCGAGGAGCCCCGCCGCACGCGACGGCCGCCGCCCCGTGGGGGCGGCGGCCGTTTTCACGCTCGGCCTTCGTACGGCTCAGCGCTTCAGAAGCTGGGTGAGCAGGCCCTTGACCTCGGTCGCGGCGTACGCGTCCTTGTCGAAGGGGCCCAGCAGCACCGGCCCGTCCGCCGCCGCGTCGGGCAGGCGGCCGTGGCTGCCGCGCACCGGCGCCGGGTCCAGCGGCACCACCGACATCTTGTAGCGCATGCCCGCCTTCTTGCGGGCCAGCGCCGCGCCCGCGCGCAGCTTCACCAGCGGGTCGTTGGGATCCATGAACAGCTCCGCCGGGTCGTAGCCGGGCTTGCGGTGGATCTCCACGAGCTTCGCGAAGTCGGGCGCCCGGTCGTCCGAGAGCCAGTAGTAGTAGGTGAACCAGGCGTCCGGGTCCGCCACGGCGACGAGGTCGCCGGCCCGCTCGTGGTCGAGGCCGTACTTCGCCTTGCCCTCTTGGCCCAGCACCTCGTCCACACCCGGCAGTTCGGCGACGATGTCGCGTACGCGGGGCAGGTCGGCGGTGTCGTTCACGTAGACGTGGGCGACCTGGTGGTCGGCGACCGCGAAGGCCCGTGAGGCCCAGGGGTCGAGATACTCCATGCCGTCCTGCGTGTAGACCTCCAGCAGCCCGGCCCTGCGCAGCGCGCGGTTGACGTCGACCGGGCGTGAGGCGTTGGTGATGCCGTACTCCGACAGCACGACGACGGTGGCGTCCTCCCGCAGCAGCGGCGCGAGCGCGGCGTCGACCTCCCGGGCCGCCGCGACGGCCTGCGGCGCGTCGGGCCCGAAACGCTGCAGGTCGTAGTCGAGGTGCGGGATGTAGACCATGAGCAGGTCGGGCCGCTCCTTGGCGAGGATGCGGCGGGCGGCCGCGATGATCCACTTGGAGGAGGCGATGCTCGCCGTCGGTCCCCAGTAGGTGAACAGCGGGAACTCGCCCAGCGCGCCCACCAGGTCGTCGTGCAGCGACGGCGGCCGGGTGTAGCAGTCGGGCTCCTTGCGCCCGTCGGCGTAGTAGATCGGGCGCGGGGTGACGATGAAGTCGCTGGAGCCGCCCATGGCGTACCACCAGCAGACGTTGGCCGTGCGGATCCCGGGCACCGCGTCCCACAGCTGCTCGCCCTGGATCAGCCGGTTGTGCTGCCGCCACAGGAAGACCTCGCCCAGGTCACGGAAGTACCACCCGTTGCCGACGATGCCGTGGTCACGCGGCATCGATCCGGTCAGCAGCGTGGCCTGCACGGAACAGGTCACCGCCGGCAGCACGGGCGTCAGGGACGCGGCGGCCCCCACTTTGGCCACGTTCGGCATGTGCGCCAGTAGGCGCGGGGTCAGGCCGACGACGTTCACGACGACGACGGGCGCCATCAGATCTCCTTAAGTCCGAGGGCGGCGAGCCGCCGCCGGGTCCAGTCGAGCTCGGCCGCGATGCCCTCGGCGATGTCCACCGGCCCGGGCAGCACGCTCCAGGTGTAGGTCTCGACCTCGAGGTGCCGGGTGAGGGGCGCGTCCGGGGAGGCCAAGAGACGTTCCAGCAGGTCCTCCAGGTACGCGGTGGTCGTGGTGAGCGGCGGCGGGGCCGCGGCGTGCAGCGGCATGTGGAAGTGCGTGCGCCACGGCAGGTCCCCCGGAAGCCCCCCGGCCAGCGCCTCGGGCAGGTCGTCGGTGTAGCCCGCCGCGCAGCGCGTCTGGTGGAGGTACCGCTCCTCCTCGTACGCCGCCAGTGCCGCCTGGCCGCCCGGCGGCGCCTCGACCGCGGCCGACACCTGGAGCTTCACGATCGGCAGCCCCAGGGCGGCGGCGTCGGCGGGCTCCTCCAGACCGACGGCGAGGTGACAGGCGTCCAGGCAGACGCCGAGGTGCTCGGGATCGGCGCCGGCCAGCAGCGTGACGGCCTGCGGGGTGGTCTCCACGATGCAGCCCGGTTCCGGCTCGAAGCCGACGCGGATCGTCTTGCCGGTGCGTTCCGCCAGCGCCCGCAGGCCCCGGGTGAGCGCGCCCAGGTTCGCGTCGACGGCGGCGGCCTTGTCCGGCGTCCACTCCGTGCGCCAGGCGAGGGGCAGCGTCGAGATCGAGCCCTCGGTCACGTCGTCCGGCAGCAGCACCGCGAGGATCTCTGCCAGGTCGAGGGTGTAGGCGAGCCGTTCCGGCTCGGCCCAGTCGGGCCGGTACACCCGGAGCTTGACGACCTGGTCGTGGAAGCCCTGGTAGGGGAAGCCGTTGAGGGTGACGACCTCCAGCCCCAGCTCGTCGAGCCGGGCGCGCAGCCGCGCCAGTTCCGCGGGGTCGGCCCGCAGCGCCCGCGCCGCGCGGGACGACAGCCACAGCCCGAGGCCGAGCACCGGCGCGCCGGTCAGCGCCCGCACCCGGGCGGCGACCCCGGACAGCTGTTCGTGGATCCCGGCGAGGTCCTCGGCGGGATGGACGTTGGTGCAGTACGCCAGGTGGACGACGGAGCCTGAGGGATGGAGCAGGCGCATGGTCAGCGCGTCCCGCGCAGGATCGTGTTGCCCTGGTAGTCGCCGCCCGACTCGACGTCGTCCAGGTGCAGGCGCCCGCTCTGGCCGTAGAAGGCGACCGGGTTCTGCCACAGCACCCTGTCGACGTCCTCGTCGGTGAACCCGGCGGCCAGCATGGCCTCGCCGACCTCGCGGGTCTTCAGCACGTCGCTGCGCCCCCAGTCGGCGGCGGAGTTCACGATCATCCGCTCGGTGCCGTACTCCTTGAGGATCGCCACCATCCGGTCCGGATCCATCTTGGTGTCGGGGTAGATCGAGAAGCCCGCCCAGCAGCCGGCGTCGCGGACCATGGCGACGGTCAGCTCGTTGAGGTGGTCGACGAGAACCTTGCCCGGGTCCATGCCCTTGACCACGTCGAGCGTGCGCCGGGTGCCGGCCGCCTTGTCACGGTGCGGCGTGTGCACCAGCACCGGCAGGCCGTGCTCCTCGGCGAGCGCGAGCTGCGCCTCGAAGACGCGGTCCTCCTCCGGCGTCACCGAGTCGTACCCCACCTCGCCGACCGCGACCACGGAGTCCTTCAGCAGGTAGCGGGGCAGCTCGTCCAGCACGCCCTGGCAGCGCGGGTCGTTGGCCTCCTTGGGGTTGAGCGCGAGCGTGCAGAAGTGGCGGATGCCGTACTGCGCGGCGCGGTAGGGCTCCCAGCCGAGCAGCGCGTCGAAGTAGTCGAGGAAGCTCCCGACGTTCGTGCGCGGCTGGCCGAGCCAGAAGGCGGGCTCCACGATGGCACGGACCCCTGCGGCGTACATGCGCTCGTAGTCGTCCGTCGTGCGGGACGTCATGTGGATGTGGGGGTCGAAAATCCTCATCGGAATCAGAGCCTCTCGAGAACGTCGGGGGGAACGGGACGCCCGGCCGCGCGGCGCTCGGCGGCGAAGTCGGCCAGCATACGCCGCAGCTCCTCGTCGAAGCGCCGGCCGAGGCCCTCGACCGACGCGAGCGGGACGGACATGAAGACGCACTTGAGCACGCCCTGCCGGAAGGCGTGGTCGTCCAGCCAGGCCGAGCCGTACGGGCCGAGCGCGGCGGCGACCAGCCGGGTGTCGTTGGTCCGCAGCGCGTCGTGGACGAGCGGGAGAGCGGCCGGACCGAGGTCGAGCTGCGGAAGCGTCTCCAGGATCTCCAGCCGCTCCCCCGCGTCGCCCTGCCAGTAGAGCCTCGTGATGGCCGCCGCCGGGTCCTGGGCCGCCTTTGTGAGCGTTCTCAGCAGCTCGGCACGGGCACCGGGACCGCCCTCCCGCGCGGCCCGCGGGAACAGCGCGTAGACGCTCTCCGGGTCGCGCTCAACGTCCGCTACGGCCCGCGCCAGCCAGGTCATGTGCCCTCCTCAGGAATTCGATCGACCTTCTCGCCACATCGGGCGCCGCGTGACTGTGCCTGGCCAGCTCGACGGCGACCAGGCCGGTGAAGCCGCCGAGCGCGGCGAGCACGGGCGGGAAGTCGATCTCGCCCTCGCCGAACTCGAGGTGTTCGTGCACGCCCCGCCGCATGTCCTCGATCTGCACGTGCACCAGGTGCGGCAGCGCCCGCTCGACGCATTCGGGCACGTCGTACGGCTCGAGGCAGCGGCAGTGTCCGATGTCGAGGGTGAGGCCGAACCTCGGGTGCCCGCCGAGCAGGCCGCGCAGCCGTTCGTATCCGGCGAGGTCCGCCACGAGCATCCCCGGCTCGGGCTCGAACCCGAGCGTGACGCCCGCCCTGTCCGCCTCGCCGAGCAGGCGCTCGCAGTGCCGTACGAGCCGGTCCCACGCCTCGGCCTCGGGCACCTCGGGGGGCCGGATGCCGCTCCACAGGTGCACCACGGGAGCGCCGAGGTCGGCCGCGATCCGCATCGCCCCGCGGATGAAGTCCACCCGCGCCTCGGCCTCGTCGTGCAGCAGGGTCGGGAAGTGCTTGCGCCGGGGGTCGAGCGTGTACCTGCCGCCCGTCTCCACGGCGAGGGCCAGGCCGAGCCGCCCCGCCAGCGCCGCGATCCGCCCGACCTCCGCCGGAGAGGCGCCGGGCATGAGGTGCCCGTGGTCGAGCGTGACCGCCGCACCGGTGTAACCGAGGTCGGCGAGCACCTCCAGCGTCTGATCGAGCGGATGATCGCGGAAGCCGTTGGTGCAGTAGGCCCATATCACGACGTGGCCACCTTCGCCGACAGCCAGCGGCCGGCCGGCAACGCGGCCAGCAGCGCCGCCGCCTGGGCGAGCCTGCCCCGTCCGGCCACCCCCGCCGCCTGCAGCGGGATCAGGCCGAGGATGCTCATCCGCACCGCCTGCCGCACGTGCTGGGGGTCGGGGTCGGTGCACAGCGCCACCTGGGCCCGCCCGGCCGTGGCGAGGTACCCGGCGACCAGCCCGGCGGCGCCGAGGCGCGCCGCGGTCCCGCCTCCGCGGCAGGCGACGGCGGCCAGCGCCGCGGACGCGCCGGTGGCGGCCATCGCGCCGACGATCGTCGGAGGGTCGGCGCCGTCGACCTCGGCCCGGCCGAGCAGGGTGATGCCGTACGTGTGCGCGCCGACGGCCAGGGCCATGGGGGCCGCGGCCCGGGTGCCCGGGCCCGCGCCGAGCAGGACGTCGAACACGCGGCAGGCCGCCATCGCGGCCGGACCCGCCGGCGTGTGCTTGAGCTTCAGGTCGTAGGCCCACACGGAACCCGCGAGCAGGCCCGCGATCGCGAGCCCGCGCCGGCCGCCGAAGATCCCGGCGGCGGCCACCCCGGCGCCGGTCAGCGCGGCGGCGACCCCGAGCGCCCCCGCCGGGCTGATCCGGCCGGAGGGGATGGGCCGCTCCGGCCGCTCCACCGCGTCGAGCTCACGGTCGGACCAGTCGTTCAGCGCCATGCCGGCCCAGTAGAGCAGGACCGACGCGGCGGCGAGGCCGGGCCGGGCCGATCGCCCGGCCGCCGCCGCACCGGCGAGCGTGTCCCCGGGAACCGACAGCGCCGCGGGCGCGCGGACCAGCTCCAGCCAGGCTCTCACGGCCGTTCACCCGTCAGGGTCTGTGCGAACTCCACCAGCCGGGCGTACTGGGTGGGCAGGTCGTGCCCGGCGCCGCCCAGCGGGTCCTTGAAGAAGTAGCCGAGCTCGGGAAGCACGCCGCCGTGCCCGGCCTCGTGGGCCCGCGCGACGATGCGCACGAGGTCGAGGACGAGCGGGGCGGCCAGCGTCGAGTCACACCCCTGCCAGGTGAACTGCATGGTCATCCGCA
The DNA here is from genome assembly GCF_040685655.1 of Microbispora sp. NPDC088329. Taxonomy (NCBI): domain Bacteria; kingdom Bacillati; phylum Actinomycetota; class Actinomycetes; order Streptosporangiales; family Streptosporangiaceae; genus Microbispora; species Microbispora sp. NPDC088329. The sequence continues at coordinate 159,553 of NZ_JBFBIP010000004.1, read as the reverse complement.
CGCCGAGGAAACCCTCGAACGTGATGTGGTCCCAGGCGGTCTTCCACTCGCCGAGGTCGGCCACGTAGTCGATGTGCGTCAGGCCCTCGACGTCCTCGCCCACGATCGCGGGGACGGCGCGCGCCTTGCTCGCCGACTTGCTCTCCCGGGCCGCGGGATCGGCCAGCGTGGCGCCGTCGCCGCCGCCGAGGAGGTTGAGCCCCGACCACGAGCGGACCCGCAGCGCGCGGCCGGCGAACATCGGCGCGAGCGCGCTCTTGACCAGCGTCTCGCCGGTCTTGCCGTCACGTCCGGCGTACGGCACGCCGTTGCGCCGCGCCAGCTCGTCGAGGGCGGGCGGGGTGGGGCCCGACGAGGGCGTGAAGGCCACGTAGCCGCAACCGGCCTGGAAGGCCGCGTACGCGTAGAGGGAGCTGGCGGGCAGGACGTCCTGCCCGGACGCGAGCGCCTCCTCCAGGTCGGCGAGCCGGGCGTACGGCACCTCCGCCGGGGGCTCGGTCGACGACACGTCCACCACGACGACCCGGGACAGGCCGTGCCGCTCCCGGAAGCCGGTGATGTCGGCGGCCAGCCGCCGCGCGGCCTCCGCCTGGCTCTCCTCTCCGGGGACGTAGCCGTGCCTGATCTCCGCGTCCGCCGCGTCGAGGTCGGCTGCGAGCAGGGTTGTCAGGACGGGAGGCAGCACGCCCGCCTGGGCGAGCAGCTCGGCCCTCTTGCGCAAGGGGACCGCGGCCACGTCATGACCGCCGAACACCAGGTCACGCAAGGAGACGAATCCCCCGGGGAAACCCGGGGCCTCGATGACGCAGCCGGTGGGCGGGGCCGCTCCCGCGCGGACCGCTGCCGCCCCGACCACAGCCGTGGTCGCGACGGACCCTCGCGCGCCGACCAGCCAGACACCGATGGGCACTGTAACTCTCCCGTCAACTCGGGTATGAAGGATGACCCGGAACATTCGGATAGTAAGAGGGATCTTTCGTCACTGACAAGAAAAAGTCCCCCGAGAGTTATGGAAAGTTCATCCACCTGCGTGGGAACGGTGCAACCAGGCCCGGTTGCCCACCCCCTCCCGGCCCGAGCAATGGAGATCGGGGGCGCCCCACGCCGCCGCGGATCCTGGCGAGTCGCCGACTTTGTCCTCTACAAAGACAAAGTTCAAAAGATCATGGCGAAACTTCTTCCCAGAAGAGTAAAAGTGTCGTAACTTGCTCGCCAAGTACTCCGCACAGTAACGAGGGGTCGGAGTGAGGCGAACGACAGCACCCGGGCAGCCCACCCCGTGGGTCCCCCGCCACGGGAGCGGCTCATCACGCCTGACCCTCTCGTCCGCTCCGGGGAGTCACCAGCGGCTCGGCCGCGTCATCGGGGGAACAAGGTTCTTCACGCAGATGGAGTTGGCACGACGATGAGTGCGTACGAAGAAGAGATGGAGACGGCCGGCACCCTCGGCCGCAGGCTGGGGCTCAGCCGCCGCCAGCTGCTCGCGGCCACGACCGGCATGGCGGCGGCCGCCGCCGTGGCGGCCGCCGGCCCGATGAAGTCGGTCGCGCATGCGGCCCCCGCGGGCAACGGCCCGAACGGCGTTCTGGTTCCGCCGCCGCGGCGCGGCATCATCCTCTACACGGTCCGCGACGCCATCTCCCGTGACCCGCAGTCCAGCAACCTCCCCTCCGGCTTCCGCGCCGTGTTCGAGGAGCTCGCCCGCATCGGCTACGCCCAGGTGGAGTTCGCCGGCTACAGCCAGCACCGCAACGCCGAGGGCGGCGCCAGCCTGGAGAGCGTCGAGGGCGCCAAGCTGCTGCGCGGCTGGCTGGACGACAACGGCCTGGTCGCCCAGGGCAACCACGGCTTCATCCCCGGCTCCTGGCCGCTGAACCAGGCCGACCTGGACCGGTTCAAGCTCCACCTCGAGATCGCCAACATCCTCGGCATGGCCCACGTGGGCACCGGCAGCGACCCGACCGGCAGCGCCTACAAGGCCGACTGGGACGTCGCCGCCGAGAAGTGGAACGCGCTCGGCGAGATCGCCACCGCCGCGGGCCTCAAGCTGTACACGCACAACCACGACGTGGCCTACAGCTTCCTGCTCGACAGCGGCCCGCTCGACGCGCAGGGCCGGCCCACCCGTTCCTCCGGCATCCGCCGCCTCGAGTACTTCCTCCAGATCACCGACCCCAAGCACGTCTGGCTCGAGATGGACATCTTCTGGGCCCACGTCGCGCAGTACAAGCACAAGACCTTCACCGCTCCCGACGGGTCGACCCAGACGCAGGTCTTCAACCCGCTCGGCGTCGTGCAGGCCCAGACCAAGCGGTTCCCGCTGTTCCACGCCAAGGACGGCAAGATCAACACCGGCACGGCCAACGGCTACGACATGGTTCCGTTCGGCACCGGCGACATCGACTACGCGGCGTTCCTGCGCGGCGTGGGCGCCAAGGGCTACCACAACCCGATGTACGAGCAGGACAACGCCCCCGGCAACGCGTCGAACCCGGGCCAGTCCCTCCAGTACGCGGACCTGAGCTACCGGAACATGTCCGCTCTGCGCGGCTGACGACTTCGACGAGTACGGCGGACCGCCACGCGTTCGACCCGTTCCACCGGCACGCGGCGGCCCGCCTTCCCCCTGTCACCCCCCGGAAGAAGAGGCGCAGCAGACTTGAAGCGTACTCGCATACTGGGCGGCGTTCTCGCCGCCGCCTTGACGCTCCCGTTCGCGGCGGCGCTCACCGCCGCACCGGCGCAGGCGCACGACGACCCCCTGCACTGGGAGAACTACGAGAAGGTCACCCTCACCAAGGACGTCGGCGAGCCGATCGACATGGCGATCCTGCCGGACGGCCGCGTCCTGCACACCGCCCGCAACGGCGACGTCCGGATGACCGACCCCGCCAGCGGCGTGACGAAGATCATCAACAGGATCGACGTCTACAACAACTCCGAAGACGGCCTGCAGACGATCGGCATCGACCCCGACTTCGCCGACAACAAGTGGGTTTACGTCTACTACGCGCCCCGTAAGATGACCGGGCCGTACCCGGCGGAGACCCCCGCGGGCTCGGCGCCCAACTCCCTGCCGGCCGGCGCGGACGAGTCGTACTGGAACCAGTGGAAGGGCTACAACCAGCTCTCCCGGTTCAAGTGGGACGGCGACAAGCTCGACCTGTCCACCGAGCAGGTCATCATCAAGGTCGAGACCAACCGCGGGCAGTGCTGCCACGTCGCCGGTGACTTCGACTGGGACGACGAGGGCAACCTCTACCTGGCCACCGGTGACAACACCCCGGCCAGCACCCCCGGCGCGAACGGCATGGCGCCCAACAACGACGCCCCCGGCATGAACCCGGGCTTCGACGACCGCCGCGGCGCGGGCAACACCAACGACCTGCGCGGCAAGATCCTGCGGATCACGGTGCAGGAGGACGGCTCCTACACGGTCCCGGACGGGAACCTGTTCGCCAAGGGCACCGCCAAGACCCGGCCCGAGATCTTCGTGATGGGCGTGCGGAACCCGTTCCGCATGGACGTCGACGGGAAGACCGGCACGCTGTCGTGGGGCGACTACGGACCGGACGCCGGCGCCGCCGACCCCAACCGCGGTCCCATGGGTCTCGTCGAGTGGAACGTCACCCCGCTGAACAAGCCGATGAACGGCGGCTGGCCGTACTGCACGGGCGACAACTTCAACTACAACAACTGGGACTACGCGACCTCCAAGCCGCGTGACTGGTTCGACTGCGCGGCGGGGGCGAAGAACACCTCGCGGTGGAACACCGGCCTCGACACGGTGCCGCCGGCGACCCCGGCCGACCTGTACTACGGCGACCGCGCGAGCGACCAGCCGGCGGAGTGGTCCGGGCTGACCGAGTTCGACCCGGTGCAGAACGGGCAGGCCCCGATGGGCGGCCCGGTCTACCACTTCGACCCGGCCAACCCGTCGCCGACGAAGTTCCCCGAATACTGGGACAACAAGTTCTTCTTCGGCGAGTTCTCCCAGGACTACCTGGCCGCGTTCACCGTGTCCGGCTCGGACGGCCCGGTGACCAAGCTTGAGCACTTCCTGCCGAACGCCGAGCTGACCAAGATGGCGATGCCCATCACGGACAACCCGATGGACCTCGAGTTCGGCCCCGACGGCGCGCTGTACGTGCTCGAGTACGGCGACGGCTTCTTCCGGGCCAACCCCGACTCGGGTCTGTACCGCATCGACTACTCGCCCGGCAACAAGGCCCCGCAGGCGAAGATCACCACGGACAAGACCTCGGGCAGCGACGCGCCGCTCACCGTCGAGTTCAGCGGCGCCAAGTCCACCGACTCCGAGGCCGGCGACCTGACCTACGAGTGGGACTTCGACGGCAACGGCACCTTCGACGCCAAGGGCGTGACGGCGAGCCACACCTACGACAAGCTCGGGCAGTACACCGCCCGGCTCCGCGTCACCGACGCGGGCGGCAGGTTCGGCCTCGCCACCGCCGAGATCACCGTGGGCAACACCGCCCCCAAGGTGAGTATCCAGACCCCCGGCGACGGCTCCTTCATCGACTGGGGCAACGCGGTGCCGTTCACGGTCAAGGTGACCGACCAGGAGGACGGCGACAACCCGACCTGCAGCCGGGTCGCGTGGACCTTCGGCCTCGGCCACGACACGCACGCCCACCCGATCACCACCGGCACGGGCTGCACCGTCACCTGGGCGACCCCCGCGGACGCCCCCGAGCACGGCGAGACCGAGAACATCTTCGGCGTCGTCGTGGTCAGCTACCGCGACAACGGCGCCAACGGCATTCCCGGTGCCACCGGTGACGCGACCCTGGTCCTCAACCCCAAGCTCATGGAGGCCGAGCACGGGGACGACAGCAAGGGCGTCACCAAGACCCAGGACGAGACGGCCTCCGGCCTCAACAAGGTCACCTCGTTCGACGCCGGCGACCACATCGGCTACGACCCGGTGAATCTCGCCGGGATCACCTCGGTGAAGACCAAGGCCAGTGGCGCGGGCACCCTGTCGCTGCGGTGGAACTCGCCGACCGCCGCCCCGTTCGCGACCGTCGCGATCCCGGCCGGCTCCGGCTGGCAGACGGTGACGACCGAGCTGAAGAACGCCCCCACGGGCAGCGGCAAGCTCTATGTCACCTCGACCGGCGGTGTGGAGGTGGACGCGTTCACCTTCGTGGGTGACGGCGCCGCCGACAAGACCCCGCCGACCGTGACCGCCACCCTGAACCCGGCCCAGCCGAACGGTGAGAACGGCTGGTACACCGGCAACGTGACGCTGACGGTCGCCGCGACCGACAACGGCACGGTCGCGAGCCGGCAGTACTCGGTCAACGGCGGCAGCACCTGGTCGAACGCCAACAACCCGGTGACCCTGAGCACCGAGGGCACCACCGAGGTCCGCTACCGCGCGACCGACAGCGGCGGCAACGTCTCGCAGATCGGCACCGTCACGGTGAAGATCGACAAGACCGCGCCCGAGCTGACCGTCAGCGGTGTCGAATCCGGCGAGCACGGCGACTCGGCCTCGATCACGCCGGTCTTCACCGCGACCGACGCGGGCTCCGGAGTGGCGAGCGTGACGGGCGCCGTCGGCGACCTGCAGGTCAAGTCCGGCGAGGCGCTCCCCCTGTGGAAGCTGCCGCTCGGCGAGAACGAGCTGGTCGTGACCGCCAAGGACAAGGCCGGCCAGGTCACGAAGAAGTCGGTGACCTTCACGGTCACGACCTCCTTCGAGGACATGAAGGCCCTCCTCACCGCCTTCCGGAGCGCCGGCACGGTGACCGGGGACGGCGACGTCCTGACCGCGCAGCTCGACCAGGCGGCCAAGCAGGCCGGCATGGGCAAGAAGGACAACGCGATCAAGGCCCTGGAGCGGTTCGCCGGATTCGCCGGCGACGCCAAGCGGGTGACCGACAAGGCCGCGGGCGACGCGCTCATCCGCGACGCGCAGGCGCTGATCAAGCAGCTGCGCGGCTGACGGGCGGCTGACAAAGACGTCCCGTGGGTCCGGCCCGGCCCGGCCGGACCCACGGGACCCCACCTCCGGAAACCCTCTCACCACCCGAATCTCTCTGAACCCTCGCACCCCCCGAAACAGAGGCGCCGGCGACCATGGCGGCATCGTGATGCCATCGTGATCGCCGGCGTCGAACTGTCCCTACCGGTGAACCGATGTAAAGGACATGAGGCGAATCCGGTACGGAGCGGCGGCCCTGGCGGCCGTCGCTTTCCTGTTGACGGGCTGCGGCGGCGGGGATGACTCGGCCGGCGGGACGGCCTACGCCCCCGCGGCGCCGGCCGCGGACGCCCCCACGGCGGTGGCCGAGAATGAGATCAGGGAGCAGGCTTCCGCCGCGGGCGGCGCAAGCGGCGCGCAGGACAAGGCCAGGATCGAACCGGCCGACCGCGCGATCGTCTACCAGGCCGAGCTCACCGTCGAGGCCGCGGACGTCCCGGCCGCGGCCGACCGTGCGAAGGCGATCGTGACGGGCGCGGGCGGGTACGTCGCCGAGGAGCGCAGCTCGTCCGTCTCGGGCGGCGACCGGTCGACCATCGCGTTCAAGGTGCCCCCGGCGCGCTACGCCGACGTGCTGGCCCAGCTCGGGCGCGATCTCGGGAAACGCAAGTCGATGCGGCAGAACGCGCAGGACGTCACCGAGGAGGTCGCCGACGTCGCCAGCCGCGTGAAGTCGGCGGAGGCCGCGCTCGGGCAGTTCCGCACGCTGCTGTCGAAGGCGAACAAGATCGGCGAAATCCTGGAGATCGAACGGGAGATCTCCAACCGGGAGGCCGACCTGGAGTCGCTGCAGGCCAGGCAGAAGGCCCTGGCGGCGCAGACCGGCATGGCCACCGTGACGCTCACCCTGGCGTCCCCGCCGAAGTCCTCCACCCGGCCCAGCGAGGACGACGACGAGTCCGGCTTCCTCAGCGGGCTGCGGACCGGGTGGAAGACCCTCACCGCGTCGACCGTGGTGGCGCTGACCGTGCTGGGCGCGCTGCTGCCCTGGATCGTCGTGGCCGGGGTGGTGTGGCTGGCCGTCCGGGCCGTCCTGCGCCGTAGACGCCGCCGTGCCGCCCCGCCGGCCGGTCCCGTGCCCCCCGGTCCCGTGCCCCCCGGATATGGGCCTCCCGGATATGGGCCCGCCTCCCCCGCGCAGCCGCGCTTCGCCTCGCCGGATCCGGCCCCCCGTGAGGACCGGCCCGAGAACCAGGACGAGGACCGGGACGAGGACCGGGACGAGGACCGGGCGTCGGAGCACACCCGGGGGTAGGGCCCGTCAGCGGGCGGACGACTCGTGAACGAAGTCGGTGAGCCTGGCGAGCTGGTCGGGGTCGGTCGAGGGAAGCACGCCGTGACCGAGGTTGAACACGTGCCCCTCGGCCACCCTGCCGCGTTCGAGCACCTCCCTGGCCCGCCTCTCGACGACCTCCCAGGGCGCGAGCAGGATCGCCGGGTCGAGGTTGCCCTGCAGGGCCTTGCCCGCGCCCACGCGCAGCGCGGCCTCGTCGAGCGGCACCCGCCAGTCGACGCCCACCACGTCGGCGCCGGCCTCGCCCATGAGGCCGAGCAACTCGCCGGTGCCGACCCCGAAGTGGATGCGCGGCACGCCGAGGTCCGCCAGGCCCGCGAAGATCCGGCTGGTGTGCGGCAGCACGTAGGTGCGGTAGTCCTGCGGCGCGACCGCGCCCACCCACGAGTCGAACAGCTGGACGGCCGAGGCCCCCGCAGCCACCTGCACGCGCAGGAAGGCGAGCGTGATCGCGCCCAGCCGCTCCATCAGCTCGTGCCACAGCTCCGGCTCGCCGTACATCATGGCCTTGGTGCGGTCGTGGTTCTTGGAGGGGCCGCCCTCGATCAGGTACGACGCGAGCGTGAACGGCCCTCCGGCGAAGCCGATCAGCGGGATCCCGCCCAGCTCCTCGGTGAGCGCGCCGACGGCCTCGGTGACGTACGGAACGTCGTCCGGCTCCAGGGGCCGCAGGATCTCCATGCCCGCCTTGTCGCGGATGGGGGCACCGACGACCGGGCCGACGCCCGGCTTGATGTCGAGGTCGACTCCGATGGCCTTGAGCGGGACCACGATGTCGCTGAAGAAGATCGCCGCGTCCGTGCCGTATCTGCGGACCGGCTGCATGGTGATCTCGACCACGAGATCGGGCGTGGCGCAGGCGGTGAGCATCTCGACGCCCGCGCGCACGCGGCGGTACTCCGGCAACGAGCGCCCGGCCTGGCGCATGTACCACACCGGCGTGTACGGAACGGGCTCGCGCCAGCAGGCGCGGATGAAAACGGAATCGGCGAGCTGGGGTTTCACGGGACCAGCCTGCCATGTCCCTGCCTCGCCCGGCGCCCGGACCCACGACCTGGGACTCCAGAACGACGCGCGACGGCCGTTGATCGCGTAAGGTGATCCCCATCCCCTCCTGTGAGTCATCTCACAGCTCGGCAATGTGTTCGCCAATCGGCCATCCGGCATCGATTCCAATACCACTTTCGAGACACGCCGAGTGCGATGCGGGGAAATGTCGCCGGGACGTGCCAACGTCGGATCAGTCCCGAGCGACCGCCACGACCGTGGATCCGACGAGAGGCCCCGGAGCGATGACTTCGATGTGGAGTTCCCCCGAACGCCGCACTGAGCACTGTGCCGGCAGCGACGCCGCGCGCCCCGCCCGTCCCAGCCGCGCGGCGCGGGGAACCGCCCTTTCGGACGTGACAGAGCGGCGGGGCCGCGGGCGCGGACGTGCCACGGCGCGTCCGGCCGGCGGGATGGCGGCTCGACTGGCGGCGACGGTGTGACGACTCCCCATGCCCCCCACAGCCACCCCCCTGCTTCGCGCTCTCCCGAATCCGACCTACTCTTCCGTCATGACCCTCGGTGAACCGCCGGCGCCTCCCGCCGCCTTCCGGCGCGCGCTGGAGACGTTGCGCCCCGCCGAGGTACGGCCGGAGATCGAGCTGGAGGACATCCCCGCGCCCCAGCGGCTCGCGCCGTACTCCGGAGCCGTCGGGGCGTCCGTGTACCGTGACGACGACGAACTCGCCGTCGGCCGCCTGATCATGCTGTTCGACCCCGAAGGCCAGCGCGGCTGGGAGGGGCCGTTCCGCCTCGTCGCCTACGTACGGGCGGACATGGAGCCGGAGATGACCACCGACCCGCTGCTGGGGCCGGTGGCCTGGAGCTGGCTGACCGAAGCGCTCGACGCCCACGGCGCGCGATACGCCGCGGTGGGCGGCACGGTCACCCGCGCCGTCTCCGAGGGGTTCGGCAGCAAGGCGGACGACCCCGTCACCACCGAGATCGAGCTGCGCGCCTCGTGGTCGCCGCTCGACGAGGACCTGTCGCCGCACGCGGCCGCCTGGTGCGACCTCATGTGCCTGGCCGCGGGCATCCCCCCGCTGCCGCCCGACGTGGCCACGCTGCGTCCGCGCCCCGCCCGCCGAGATGATCCGAAAGTTCCGTAGCCCGTGACAGAACCCGTAGTCCAGCCACTGTTGGAGCCGCGCGAGGGAATCCCGCCCGTCATCGAGGACTCCGCCGCGCTCGCGGCAGCCGTGGACGCCTTCGCCCGCGGGACGGGGCCGGTGGCCGTCGATGCCGAGCGCGCCTCCGGATACCGCTACAGCGGACGCGCCTACCTGGTGCAGCTCCGCCGGACCGGCGCGGGAACCGCGCTGATCGACCCGGTCGCCTGCCCCGATCTGTCCGCGCTGGACGAGGCCGTACGCGACGCCGAGATCGTCCTGCACGCCGCGAACCAGGACCTGCCGTGCCTGGCCGAGCTGGGCTTCCGTCCGCGCCGCCTGTTCGACACCGAGCTGGCCGGGCGGCTGCTCGGCTACGAGCGGGTGGGCCTGGGGACCATGGTCGAGCTCGTCCTCGGCCTGCGGCTGGAGAAGGGGCACTCCGCCGCCGACTGGTCGGCCCGCCCGCTGCCGGAAGACTGGCTGCGCTACGCGGCGCTCGACGTGGAGGTGCTGGTCGAGCTGCGCGACGTCCTCCACGACGAGCTGACCGCCAGCGGCAAGCTGGAGTGGGCGATGGAGGAGTTCGCGTCGATCCTGGCCGCTCCCGCCCAGCCCCCGCGTACCGACCCGTGGCGGCGCACATCGGGCATTCACCGGGTGCGCACGCTGCGGGGGCTCGCCGTGGTGCGGGAGTTGTGGACGCTGCGCGACCAGATCGCGCGCGAGGCCGACCTCGCGCCGGGCCGCGTGCTGCCCGACTCGGCGATCGTGCAGGCCGCCCTCGACCAGCCGCGCACGACCAAGGCCCTCACCGAGATCACGCCGTTCGTCGGCCGCAGCGCCCGCCGTCACCTCAACGACTGGCTGGCGGCGGTGAACCGGGCCCGTACGATGCCGGAGGCGGGGTTGCCGCAGCCCGTGGGGCCCGGGGACGGCCCTCCTCCGGCCAACCGGTGGGCCGACCGGGACCCGGCCGCGGCCAAGCGGCTCGTGGCGGCGCGGGCCGTCGTGGCCGCGCTCGCCGACGAGCACCGCATGCCGACGGAGAACCTGCTCCAGCCCGACGCCGTACGCAGGCTGACCTGGGAGCCGCCCGTGCCGATCAGCGAGGAGACCGTGGGAGACCGGCTGCGCGAGCTGGGCGCGCGGAAGTGGCAGATCGGCCTGACCCTCCATCCGCTGACCAAGGCACTCGAACGTCTGGAGATCAAGGGCGAGGTGTGACATGCGGGGCGACGGCCCGGACGTGGAGTCTCCCTTCGGGTACCGCCTGCACCACGTCCAGCTCGCCATTCCGCCCGGGACGGAGGACGACTGCCGCGCCTTCTACGTGGGCGTGCTCGGGATGACCGAGATCGGCAAGCCCTCCGTGCTCGCCGCGCGCGGGGGCCTGTGGGTGCGGGCCGGCGCCTCGGAGATCCACCTCGGCGTGGAGGAGGACTTCCGCCCCGCGCGGAAGGCGCACCCGGGCATCCTGGTGAGCGGCCTCGACGACCTCGCCGCGCGCCTGGAGGCCGCCGGCGTCGAGGTCGCCTGGGATCCGCACTTCCCGGGCCACCGCCGCTTCTACGCCCACGACAACGTCGGCAACCGGCTCGAATTCCTCTCCCCGGAGACCTGACCGGCGCGTACGACCGGGGCCGCCCCGACGCCCGCCCATGGCTGTACGGCATCGCCTCGAACATGATCGGGAAACGGCGCCGCGCCGAGACCAGCCTCTACCGCGCATACCTCCGCAGCGGCGTGCACCCGGGAGAGATACCGGGCGCGCAGGTGGAGGACGGAGTCAACACCCTGGCCGTCAACCGGCCGCTGGCGCGCGCCCTGCTGCGGCTCAAACGGGCCGACCGCGACGTGCTGCTGCTCGTCGCCTGGGCCGGCGACCGTCACCGCACCGCTGGTCGCCGGCGGCGGGACCCCGGCGTACGCGGTGACCGAGAACCCCGACGGCACGATCACGGCGGCTCTCAACGAGATGCGCGACCCCGAGGGACTGCGGGCCGATCTGCTGGCGGCCGGCGTCACGGCCGACGTGTCGTTCCTGGCGCCGCACACGCGGTGCGCGGACTCCCGGTTCGAGGGCGTGGACCCCTCGTACGGGTCACGGGGCCATACGGAGTCGCGGCTGCGGAAGGGCGTGGAACGGTGGCGCTCGTTCAAGGCGGCCCAGGTGGTCGACGTCCGTGAGATCAATATCCGTCCGGAGTTCATCCGGCCGGGCGAGACGCTCGTCCTGGAGTTCCGCGACAACCAGGACGCGCAGCGGCCCTGGCGGCTCGGCGCCTGGCTGGCCAGGGCCGGCTCGCCCGTGAAGCCCTGCACGCCCGCGGCCGACGCCGGCTGAGCCCTGTCGCGGCCTGCCGGTGAAGGGACGGATCGGAGCATGCGGAAGCTCCCGGAGGTACGCGACCGGCAGCGGCAGGCGTACGTCCAGGAGCTTCCTCGCCCGGCGGGGGCGTCTCGGCCGCGCGGCCGGAGGGACCGCTCGTGGTCAGCTCGCGTCGTCGTCGACGACGACCAGCCGGGTGAAGCCGCCGCCGATCGTCGCGTTGACCGGCGCCGAGGCGACCACCTGGTAGGACCGCGGCGCGGGCGCCACCGCGGTGTCGCCGTTCACCGGCACCCGGAAGGACGCCTCCAGGGACCCGGCCGGGATGACGACCTCCTGCGCCGCCGAGGCGATCGCCGGGGCGGCGCCGGTCGCGATCGTCTGGATCTGCACCGTCACCGGCGCGGCGCTCTTCCGCGACAGCCGCACGGTCATCGTGGCCGTGCCCGGCCCGTCGCCCTCATCCACCGTGGCGCCCTCCACCGACACCTGCGGCACCCTGTCGGTGCGGGCCTCACCCGCGGCCATCGTCGTGAACGCGAGATCCGCGAGGTAGACCGCGCCCTTCCGGCTCGCGCCCGAGATCCGGATCTCGCTGATCTGCTGCGGCTTGACGCCGGTGAGCGCGCTCAGCGGGACGCGGACCGTGCGCAGCCAGGTCTTGGGCAGCGGCGAGGCCGTGCCGGGAAAGGCCGTGAGCGCGTCGCCGACCTCGGACACCGTGACCTTCCGGGACGCGCCCCGCTTGTCGACGATCTCGACCGCGAGGTCCACGTCGCCGGTGGCCGTCTCGTCCCTCGCCGCGCGGAAGGTCAGCGCGTCATAACGGGAGACGTTCTGGTCCGGCGTGTCCAGCGGCACCGTCACCGTGCCCGTGGGGTCGCTCCAGGAGAACCGCAGCACCGGGGTCGAGGCGACGTTGTTCGCGTACGTCGCGGGCGTCCAGGACGGCGCCTGCGAGGTGGTCAGCGTCGAGGCGCAGGACGGCAGGCCGCTCTGCGGCGAGCGGTCGAGCATCCCCGCGCAGACGACCGCGGTGGCCGCGCCGGAGACCTGAGTGGACGGCGACGGCGACGTGAAGGCGGCCACGTCGAGTCGCTTGCCCGCGGGCGCCTGGGCGACGGCGTGCACGACGGCCCGCCCGGCGGAGGCGGTGGTGCCGCCACTGCCGTCGAACAGCGGCAGCAGGCCCTGCTCGCCGCCCTGGACCAGGCGGAAGAACCCGGCGATGTACGCCGTGCCGACGGCGTACTGCTCGGCGGCGGTCAGCCGCGACGGCGCGGCGCCGCCGCAGACCGGGTCGTTGCGGTTCGACCAGTCGTCGGACGCGGGCGCGTGCGCCACGCCCGGGGTCCACTCGGTGTTGAAGAAGTTGTGGTCGGCGCCCATGACCATCAGCGAGGAGCGGAATGCCGGGTCGCCGTCCACGGCGTACCGGGAGTCGTCATAGAAGTGCTGGCCCTGCTGGTTGGAGACGTCCCCGTCGCAGTACGGCAGGATGACGGCCATCGGCGTGCCGGGCAGGGTCGCCCGCGCGAAGTCCGTCGGCGCGAGCGGGAGCACCGCCCTGATCCCGTACGGCTTCGCCCGGCCCGCGTTCATCAGCGCGGCCTTGACGACGCCCTCGCCTCCGCGCGAGTGGCCCATCAGGCCGACGTCGGACATGTCGAGCCGGCCCTTGAACAGGCTCACCAGCTTCGCGTCGCCCACGCCCTTGCCCGCGTCGGCGAGCAGGTCGAGGTGCCGCATGACGACCTCGCCCCGGGCCAGCGCGCCCCGGTCCTCGCTGTAGGGGTTGTCGGCGGCGTTGACGCCGTTGGCGCTCACCGACACCACGACGTACCCGTGGCTCGCGAGCACGTCGGCGGGGCCGTCGTAGCCCCGGTAGCTGGCGATGGGCTGCTGCCCGGCCGGGCACGGCCACTGGGTGTTGGACGTCGTCCAGGCCGTGGGGTTGTAGCAGGCCGAATGACGGCCGTGCAGGAAGACGACCAGCGGGCGCTTGCCGCGGACGCCTTCCGGCAGGTAGACCTTCGCACGGATCTCGGCCTGGCGGCCGCCGAGCCCCTCCAGGGTGATGGCGGTGTCGCCGAGGTCGTACTCGTCGTGGGCCACGGCGTAGGGGCCGGGCGCGGCCGGATCGACGGGCGCCGGAGCCTTCTTGCCGTGCGACTTGCCGGGCGGCTCGGCGGGCGCCGGGGCGGCCTTGCCGCTGACCGTCCCGGTGGCCGCGGGGACCTCGCCGTTCCAGGCGACGTCGACCGACGACGCCGTGGCGACGGCGGGGTCGGAGGTGACGACGGTCAGCGTCGTCCCGTCGGGCGACTCCTCGGCCGGGCCGAGCGACCGGCCGTCGGCCGCGAGTTCGGGGACGGCGTCGCGGACCGGCAGGGGTTCATCGAGGTGGAGGGTGACCCGGTGGCCGCCGCTGACGGGTTCCACGGTCCAGGTGCCGTCCCCGCCGCTCCGGCCTGCCGGCGTCGGCGGCGCGGCGTGCGCGGGTCCCGCGAGGAGTGGGGTGGACAGGGTCGCGGCCGTGACGGCCGCGGCGAGCGCCGCGGCCCAGGCGCGTGCAGGAGAGCGCATCGGTTCCTTTTCGAGTGCAATGCCCCAGAAAAGTCACTCTCAGGAGTGGTTCTTGGGGTTTGTGCGGTTGCATCCCGAATGAGATCGTCACCGGTGGCATGTACTGATTCAGTGCTGTTTCTCTGCAGTTAACGATCACTCACGGGCCTCCGTGGACCCGGGGATCCCAGAGCCGGTTACTGACCAGTAGCATGGGTGGCCGGAAGCTACCGACAAGTAGGAGCGAACCCGTGCCTGCGTCCCGTGAAGTCGTCTTCGTCGACGGCGTTCGGACGCCTTTCGGCAGGTCGGGCCCGAAGGGCCTGTACGCCGAGACGCGTGCCGACGACCTGGTAGTCCGCGTCATCCGCGAGCTGATGCGGCGCAACCCCGGCCTCCCCCCGGAGCGGGTGGACGAGGTGGCCATCGCGGCCACCACCCAGATCGGCGACCAGGGCCTGACCATCGGCAGGTCCGCGGCGGTGCTCGCCGGCCTGCCGAAGTCGGTCCCCGGTTACGCCATCGACCGCATGTGCGCCGGCGCGATGACCGCCGTCACCACGGTGGCCGGCGGCATCTCCTTCGGCGCGTACGACGTGGCCATCGCCGGCGGCGTCGAGCACATGGGCCGCCACCCCATGGGCGAGGGGGTGGATCCCAACCCCCGGTTCCTGTCCGAGCAGCTCGTGGACGGCTCGGCGCTGATCATGGGCATGACCGCGGAGAACCTGCACGACCGCTACCCGTCCATCACCAGGGAGCGCGCCGACGCCTTCGCCGTCGCCTCCCAGGAGAAGGTCGCCAAGGCGTACGCCGACGGCAGGATCCAGCGCGACCTGGTGCCGGTGGCCGCCCGCAAGGCCGCCGAGGGCTGGGGCCTGGCCACCGTGGACGAGGCGCCGCGCCCCGGCACGACGCTGGAGGGCCTGCGCGGTCTGAAGACGCCCTTCCGCGCCCACGGGCGCGTCACGGCGGGCAACGCCTCCGGCATCAACGACGGCGCGACCGGCTGCATCGTGGCCGCCGAGGACGTGGCGCGGGAGCTGAGTCTGACCCCGCGCATGCGGCTGGTGTCCTACGCCTTCGCCGGCGTGGACCCCGAGGTGATGGGCATCGGGCCGATCCCCTCCACCGAGCGCGCGCTGCGCCTGGCCGGGCTGTCCATCGACGACATCGGCCTGTTCGAGATCAACGAGGCGTTCGCCGTACAGGTGCTGGCCTTCCTGGAGCACTTCGGCATCGCCGACGACGACCCGCGCGTCAACCCGTACGGCGGCGCGATCGCGTTCGGCCACCCGCTCGCGTCGTCGGGCGTACGGCTGATGACGCAGCTCTCGCGCGAGTTCGCCGAGCGGCCCGACGTCCGCTACGGGATCACCACGATGTGCGTCGGCATGGGCATGGGCGGCACGGTCATCTGGGAGAACCTGTCATGAGCACCCTCGACACCTGGAAGTCCCTCCTGGAGGGCAAGAACGCCGACGAGGTCGTCACCAAGGCGCTCGTCCGCGACGTGGAGCTTCCGTACGGCGCGGGCACGATGGCGCTGATCACGCTCGACAACGGCCACGACCACACCAAGCCGAACACCTTCGGCCCGTACGGCCTGCTCGCGCTGAACGACGCGCTCGACGCGATCTCGGCGCGCTCGGATCTGGCGGCCGTGGGCGTCGTCGGCAAGCCGTTCATCTTCGCGGTCGGGGCCGACCTCAAGGGCGCGGCCGCGGTGTCCTCCCGGGAGGAGGCGCTGGCGATCGGACAACTCGGGCACCACGTGTTCCGCCGCCTCGGCGAGCTGGACGTGCCGTCGTTCGCGTTCGTCAACGGCGCGGCGATGGGCGGCGGGCTGGAGATCGCGCTGCACTGCGCTTATCGCACCGTGTCGTCCGGCGTCCCGGCCATCGCGACGCCGGAGTGCTTCCTCGGCCTGGTGCCCGGGTGGGGCGGCACCCAGCTGCTCCCCCGCCTGATCGGCCCCGAGAAGGCGCTCAAGCTCATCATCGAGAACCCGCTGTCGCAGAACCGCATGATCAAGGGTCGCGACGCGTACGCCCTCGGGATCGCCGACGCGATGTTCGAGCCCGCCGACTTCCTGGAGGAGTCGCTGCGGTGGGCCGCCCAGGTGCTGCGCGGCGAAGTGACCGTCGAGCGGGCCGACCACGCCGCCGAGGACTGGGCGCCGGTGGTCGACCAGGTGAGGACCCTCGTCGATCTCAAGATGCGGGGGGCCTCCCCCGCGCCGTACCGGGCGCTCGACCTTGTGGCGCTGGCCCGTACGGCCTCGCGCGACGAGGGCTTCGCCGCCGAGGACGAGGCGCTGGCCGACCTGCTCATGAGCGACGAGTTGCGCGCCGGGCTGTACGCCTTCGACCTGGTGCAGCGGCGGGCCAAGCGGCCCGCCGGCGCGCCGGACAGGTCGCTGGCCCGCCCGGTCACCAAGGTCGGCGTGGTGGGCGCCGGGCTGATGGCCTCGCAGCTCGCGCTGCTGTTCGCGCGCCGTCTGGAGGTCCCGGTCGTGCTGACCGACCTCGACCAGGCCCGGCTCGACAAGGGCGTCGGCTACGTCCACGCCGAGGTCGACAAGCTGCTGGGCAAGGGCCGGATCTCCGCCGACCAGGCCAACCGGCTGAAGGGCCTGGTGACGGGGTCGCTGACCAAGGACGCCTTCGCCGACGCCGACTTCGTGATCGAGGCGGTGTTCGAGGACCTCGGCGTGAAGCAGAAGGTCTTCGCCGAAGTCGAGGAGGTCGTGTCCGACACCTGCGTGCTCGCCACCAACACCTCGTCGCTGTCGGTCACCGACATGGCCTCCGGCCTGCGGCACCCCGAGCGGGTGGTGGGCTTCCACTTCTTCAACCCGGTCGCGGTGCTGCCGCTGCTGGAGATCGTCCGGGGCGCCGCCACCGACGACGCGACGCTGGCCACGGCGTTCGCGGTCGGCAAGACGCTGAAGAAGTCGTGCGTGCTGGTGAAGGACGCGCCCGCGTTCGTCGTCAACCGGCTGCTGACGCGGTTCATGGGTGAGGTCACGGCCGCGGCCGACGAGGGCACCCCGCTGGAGGCCGCCGACCACGCGCTCGACTCGCTCGGCCTGCCGATGACGCCGTTCGCGCTGCTCCAGCTCGTCGGCCCGGCCGTCGCGCTGCACGTGGCCGAGACCATGCACGCGGCGTTCCCGGACCGCTTCGGCGTCTCGGAGAACCTCGCCAAGCTGGTGGCCGCGGGCAAGCCCGGCCTCTACGGCGCGGACTTCCAGATCGACCCGGAGGTGCGGGCGCTGTTCGAGGGCGGCTCGTCCCCCTCGTCGGCGGACGACGTGCGGCTGCGCGCGCTGCGGGCCCTCGCCCAGGAGATCGGGCTCATGCTCGACGAGGGCGTGGTCGCCGCGCCGCAGGACATCGACCTGTGCATGATCCTCGGCGCGGGCTGGCCGTTCCACACCGGCGGCATCACGCCGTACCTCGACCGGACGGGCATCTCCGAGGAGGTCACCGGCTCCCGCTTCCTCGAGCCCGGCGTCGCCTCCGTACCGGCCTGACGCACGGGGTCGCCCGGCCCGGCCTGGCCCGGCCTGACGCCTGGACCGCCCGGCAGGCCTGCCGCCGATGCGGCACGCGCCCGCGCCGTGCGGCCCCTCCGAGCCTTCCGCGACGGCACCGCGAACCACGAGACCGCGGGCCCACAAGGCCCTTCAACCACAGGGCCGTGCGGAACACCGGGGCCCCGCACCACAGGGCCCCAGCACCCGGGCCGCCGCGCCACACCGGCGCGGCGGCCCGGTCCTACGGCAGCCGCAGCCGGCGCCCGCATGCCCCGAGCCCGAGAGCCCTGCCGAGCCGGAAAACTGTTGCCCCTTGTCTTAGGCTTTGTGAGCGGGAAGGGAGCAGGCCATGACAGCGCAGCCGCACGACTTCGTACTGGGTGAAACGCCGTTGCCGGAGAAGAACCTGCGTGCCATACGCGCCGCGTTGGTCATCCCCCAGGACCGCGAGGCGTTCGACGCGGGGCTCAAGGCGGTGCTCGACGAGGTCAGGGTCAGCCTGGACCTGAGTGCGCTGAATACGTTCGTGCACCGGTGGTGGATTTCCGCCTGTGACTCGGTACGCGATCCCGAAGGCCGTAGGCAGATGCACAACCGGGCCGAACAGGTCCTAGCCGGCGGCTCCCGTGCAGAGGGCAAGTCGTGGCGCGAGATTCTCGCCGCTCGCGGAATCGATGTGTAGGTGTACAAGCTCGTCATCGATCCGATAGCCGAAGAGCAGATCGCCGCGCTCCCTGAGGAAGCGCTGCGCCCGCTCGCGGAACTGTTCACGCTTCTGGAGCCCGCTCCGTGGAGCGGAGAACCCTGCAACCGGGCCAAGCCGAGATCGAACATGCTCACTCACCCCTTCGGCGAACGGGGACTCGCCACCTACGTCGTCCTCGACGAGCAACGTGAGAGCTACCTTGTTCGCATCGAGTGGCCATAGCGGCCGCGCCTGCCGCTGAGACAGCGGCCTGCCTTTCCGCGCGCGAGCCTTGCACCGCACGCCCGACGGGTCCAGGTCGCCGCTCTCCACGCAGATTCCGCCGACAGGCGGGTCCGTGACATCTCACCACTCAGCAGAACAGCCGTGCGGCGCGAAGCAGTGATCAGTAACCCTGTCGACGAAGACGTTCCTTGCGCTCCCTACGTTCTCGTGACCGCGCCTCAGCGAGGGCCTGAGCAGCCTCGATATCAGCGCGAGCGGATTGCTCGACCGTGCGGTTCTCCGTCCAGTTGGGCGAGAGAATCGGACAACGGATTGTCTGCGAGAGGATTCCCACGAGAAATTCCAGCAGTGACCCACGGAAGTGCCAGTACCGCCCGTATTCCGCGACCATAATTGTGCAGTCAAACTGGTGGAGCAGCCTTGACAGGAGGCCCGATGAGAGCCTCCAGCTCCGATAGAAAGCCGCCGGTCATAAATATTCCACCTTCTTGTCGTGCTCCATATACGCATCCAGCGCCTGGGAGCGCTTCGATCACACGGGCGAATTCGCCGGTCTTCCACCGGTCGAGCAGGATGCCGGCGGATGGATCAGATGGCTGCGTCGTCCAGGATGAGCATGTCGGCGACGAAGCAGACGACGTCGCTCGTCCGCGTCGCGGCCCACCCAGACTGGATAGGCGCCGTCGCCCCAGCCGCTGAGGAACGCGACGCAGTTGACGCCCGGCACGGCGTCGAACTCGGCCCACGCATGCTCGCAAACCAGATCGGAGATGCGTTCGAACTCGTCGTCGTCATCGCCGACGGCGGCCAGCGCCTGGACCGCCGAGGCGTCGAACAGGCACCCCATGCCGGTGTCGACGCCGAAGCCGTGGAACTCCCCATCGCTGAGCAGTCTCGGATCCTGGCCCGGCTTCAGCGCGAGTTCCCAGGTCACCGGCGGCCGATCGGCGATGGTCACTTTGACCCCGGCCACGCGCCGGTGCTCGGGATCGTCCGCGAAGGCGGCGACGGCCAGGCTGACCTCGTACGTGCCCGGGGGGGACCGCGACGGTGAACGCCTCGGTGTCGTCCTCGACGCATCCCGGATCGGCCGCGATCATTCTGCCGGTGGGGCATCACCAGGGATGGGCCCGGCCTGACGTCCATGAGGATCTCGCCCATCTCGGGGAGGGCGAAGCGCTCCCCCGGGCGGAACATCCGATCGAGCCATGTGGGGCGCAGCGGCGCGGGAGGACGCCATGGGGGTGTCACACGCTCCGGCACGTCCGGAGCGCCGGTGACGCGCACAGCGGCGGCCGGAGAGAGACCGGAGTGGTACCGGCGCGCGAACGCCCACTCACCGAACACCGGCATCGGAAACCACAACCGGCCGGGGTCGGCCTTCGTCCAGGTGTGCCTCGACCCGCCCCTCTCCCCCTTGGGCTTGAGAATCTCCTGGCAGCGGCCATCGGGACTGAACGTGCGGCTCCTGGTCCAGGCCCCGGTGTCGAACTCGGCCTGCTCGGCCGAGTCGTAGCGCCACTCGCGCGTGTGGCGCAGGAAGATCTGGTCGTCAGCCAGAACGCGATGGTCGTACTTGACGGTCCGGCGGCCTTGTTCGTCCAGCAACCAGACGGCCCAGTGACCGTGTCCCCAGGCGACCTCCAGCACCATCCACGGGCGGCCGGCGGACACGACAACGGCGTACTGCTCGCCGCGCCTGTCCCGTTCGGCGGCGGCGCCCTTCGAGAGCAGGCCGACCGCGGCCTTCCTCGCGGGATCCCATCCCTCGCAGTACGTGAGGTCCAACTCGTTCACGAGCACCCTGCCGACCTCGCCTTCCCGTAGATGCGAACGGCCCAGACCTTAGCGGCCGACGCCGACACTTCTCCGGCTGCCCGGAGCGGCGCGGTCAGGCCGCGTGGCGGTACGCGGAATAGGTGAGGTAGCCGGCGTCGCCGCCCTGATACCAGGTGGACTCGTCGTCCGGCGCGATGGGAAGTCCCTGGCGCAGCCGCTCGACGAGGTCGGGATTGGCGATGAAGGCGCGGCCGAAGCTGATCAGGTCGGCGCCGAGCCCCAGCCAGTGATCGGCGGCCGCCTTGTCCGTCTGCCGCGGGCCCATGGGGAAGACCGGATTGACGATGAGCGTGCCGGGCCAGGCCTTACGCAGTTCGACGAGCACGTCCTCGTCGGTGGTGGCCTCGAGGTGGACGTACGCCAGGTCCAGAGGGGCCAGCTCGGCGAGCAGCGCGCCGTACAGCTCGGGGACGTCGCTCTCCTCCGCGCCCCAGAAGCCCGCGCCGGGCGAGAGCCGGATGCCCGTCCGGTCGCCTCCCACCGCCTCGACGGTCGCCGACACCGCCTCCACGGCGAAGCGGACGCGGTTCGCGATCGACCCGCCGTAGGCGTCGGTGCGCAGGTTGGCGGTGCTCGACAGGAACTGCGCGATGAGGTAGCCGTTCGCGCCGTGCAGTTCCACGCCGTCGAAGCCGGCGTCGACGGCACGGAGAGCGGCCTGCGCGTAGGACAGGGCCTGTTCGGGCACCTCGGCGGTCTCCAGCGCCCTCGGCACCGGCGCGGGCTTCGGCCCCGCCGGGGTGAACACCTCGCCGGGGGCGGCGACGGCCGAGGGGCCCACCGGCCGCATCCCCGTGGTGTCGGGGTGGGAGACGCGGCCCCCGTGCATGATCTGGGCGAAGACGCGGCCGCCGTTGGCGTGGACGGCGTCGGTGACCGGCCGCCACGACGCGACCTGCTCGTCGGTGTACAGCCCCGGGGTGCCCGGATTGGACTGCCCGACGAGGCTCGGCTGCACTCCTTCGGTCACGATGAGCCCGGCGGTGGCGCGCTGGGCGTAGTAGGCCGCCATCGACGGCGTCGCCAGGCCGCCCGCGGCCGCGCGGACCCGGGTCATCGGCGCCATCACCACACGGTTGGGCAGGGTCAGCGCGCCGAGCTGGTAGCGGTCGAAAAGGGTCGTCATCTCTGAGCGCCTTTCAGGGGTTCCTGTGGAAGGACGCGTCCGCCGGCTGGACACGCGACTACGCTAAGACCTGACATTGACGTCAGAGGCAAGCGTTTGGGCCGAGGTTTTTCCGACAGGAGGCGCGATGCGGATCGGCGAGCTGGCGGGGCGGGCGGGGGTGAGCGTCCGTTCCCTGCGCTACTACGAGGAGCAGGGCCTGCTCACCAGCACGCGCAGCCCCAGCGGTCAGCGCCACTACACCGAGGACGAGGTCGAGCGGGTGCGGCTCATCCAGTGCCTGTACGCCGCCGGGCTCTCCAGCCGGACGATCGCCGAAGTGCTGCCGTGCGTCGACTCCCCGAGCGAGCGGAACTCCGACGAGGCGTTCGAGCGGCTGCTCCAGGAGCGGGACCGGATCAGCCGGCACATCGACGAGCTCGCCCGGGCCCGCGACGCCCTCGACCTGCTCATCGACGTCAACCGCGCGCACCGCGCCCAGCTGACGCCTCGCCGGCCTCGGGCATGACGGTGACGAACGGACGCGGCGCGGTCGCCCGTAGCGTGGGCGACCGCGCCGCGAAAGTGGTGGATCAGCGCCTGAACAGGCGCGGCGCCAGGTCGATGAGGTTCTTCTGCCACACGTCCCAGCCGTGCGGTCCGGGCGTGACCCCGTCGAACTCGTAGCGGATGCCGAGGCTGTCCAAGGTGGGCAGGGACCCCATGAACAACGGCTGCACGAAGTCGGTCTGGTCGCCGACGTACAGGCGCAGCATCTTGGTCCCCTTGTTGATCGCCGCCGCGTCGACGCCGGTGCCGTCTCCGAACCAGGCCGAGAACGCCGCGACGTAGGCGAACCGGCCCGGGTACGCCTTGAGCACCCCGAGCGTCTGCACACCGCCCATCGAGAGACCGGCCAGGGCCTGCCCCGACGGGTCGCCGGAGACGTTGTAGCGGGCGCGGGCCGCCGGGACGATGTTGTCCAGCAGCTCCTTGGTGAAGTCGGGCACGTTGCCGTTGCCCATCACGACCACCATCGGCACGAGCTTCCCGTCCAGATACTCGTGGTCGAGGATCTGCTTCGCGCGTCCCATCTCGACCCAGTCCGTGTAGCTCTGGCCGCTGCCGTGCTGGAGGTACAAGACGGGGTAGGGCTCCGCCCGCTTGGCGTCATAGCCGGGCGGGGTCCACACCAGCGCGGTCCGGTCCTGGTTCGCGACGTCGCTGTGGTACATCAGGCTCTCGACCTTCCCGCCCCGGCCCGCGGGAACGTCCGACAGCAGGCGTGACCTTTCGCCCGGGATGAAGAAGCTGCTCCAGTTCGGCTCGGAGGTCACCTTCGTCGGGTTCGACGCGTCCTTGACCGCGACTCGGTCCACGATCCACTGGTAGTAGTAGAACCACGGGTCCAGCGGACCGATGGTCACCCGCCACCGGTCGCCGTCACGGGACATCGGAACGCGCAGCCAGCTCCCGCCGGGAGCGTCGTTCGCCCACACCGTGACGTGCTTGGCGTCCTTGAAGTCCGTCGTGGTCTCGAAGGTGACGAAGCCGTCCCGCACGAACGGCGTCGGCGTGGTGCCGGGCGCGGGCGGGGTGAACTCGCCCTTCAGCGGTCCGTGACCGGCGCTCGGACCGTGGTCCCTCACCGTACGGAACAGCCGCGGCACGAAGTCGATCAGGTTCTCCTGCCAGGCGTTCCAGTTCGCCCCGCCGTCGGGGTTGACCCCGTCGAACTCGTACCTGACACGGGCGCGGTCCAGCGCCTTCGTCAGGCGGACGGTCGCGTTGTACGCGGGATCGGTCACGTTCCCGGTGTACAGACGCACCAGCGTGACCCCGGGGCCCGGTGCGGGACCGGGCTTCCCGCCGGGGATCTCCGTGAGCAGACCCGAGAACGAGCCGGCGTAGGCGAAGTCGTTCGGCTTGGCCAAAGCGGCACGCAGAGCCCGCGTCCCGCCCTCGGACACACCGGCGATCGCCTGGTGCGCGGGGTCGCGCAGGACCCGGTACCTGCCCGCGACCGCCGCGCGGAGGTCCTTCAGCTCCTTGTCGTCGGCCGGCCCGTCACCGCCGCTGATCACGACCACCATCGGCTCCATGGAGCCACCTGCCGACAGATTGTCGAGGATCTGCTTGGCCCGGCCGAGATCGAGCCAGTCGGTGGCGCTCCTGTCCGTGCCGGACTGCAGGTACAACACCGGATACGGCTTGCCGCCCTTGGCCGCGTACCCCGGCGGGGTCCAGACCAGAGCCGACCGCTCCTCCTTCTTGGCCCGGTAGGTCAAGGTCTCGACCTTGCCGCCCTGTCCCTGCGGCGCGTCCGCCAGCAGGCGCACCGACTCGCCCGGAACGAGGAAGGTGCTCCACAGGGGCTTGGACGCCACGCTGGTGGCGTTCGTCGGGTCCTTGAGACCCTTGGTGTCGTCGCCCGTCACCTGGTAGGAGTACAGCCCCGGCTTGAGCGGGCCGAGGGCCCCCCACCAGACGTCGCCCCGGCGGGTCAGGCCGTACTCCGCCCACGCGAAGGAGGGGCCGAAGTTCCCCTCGACGGCCAGCTGCGACACCTGGCCCGCGTTGGCCTCGACGTAGGCCGCCGGAATGCCGATCGACACGTAGCCGTCGTCCGAGACACTCAGCCAGGGCGTGTCCGCAGCCGCCGCCGGTCGCGGCGTGAGCGACACCGCCGCGATCGCCATGACGCTCGCGGCGATCACCGCGGAGAGCCGGCGCAGGCCCTTGAGGCGCAGGCCGCCGTGATGGAATAACGTCATACCGAAACTCCCTTGATGGCCGGCAGCGACCAACCGATTCGAATCGCCGGTATTTTCGCGCCATGGATTCCGCGCCTGGACCTCCGTCGTCACGGGCGCATTCACTCTCTTTTGGCCGCAAGCGCTATCAGTCGCGATTCCACCAAGTCAAGGTAATTGATACATTTTGGGAACACAAGACCGTTTCGACCCTCTCGGCCTGCCGACCGCGCCCTCGAAAGGACACCGCGACACCGCGTCGATCGGCAGAAGTCCTGCGTGCCGCGCCGACCCGGCACCGATCAGCAGCAGCTGCCCACCGGGTTGGAGACCGCGACGATCGGCTCGGCATGATGGGCCACAGTGACGAGGCCGTTCCCCGCGACCAGCCCAGAGCCGATCAATGCGGCGATCAGGAGGTGTTTCACGAGTCTGTTCATGTTTCTCCCCATTCGAACGGGCTTCGGGAATATTGACGAGCTTCCTGTCGAGAAAGTTCGGACAGGCCTGGAACGATCAGCCATGGATCTCGGACTGCTCCCGAAGGGCACGCCGTTCGTCGTGCCGATCGCCGCTCTCCCTGGCGATTCGCAGCGCCTCAGCGATATGCCTCGCCGCCTCGTCGAGGTCGCCGAGCATCCGGGACGACCGGGCCAGCGCGACGAGGGCCTGCGAACGCTCCTGCGGCCCCTGCGCGCAGGCGTCGAAGCTCGCCAGCGAATCCCGTAGATGCGCGCGGGCCATGACGGCGTCCCCGGCCGCGAGGTACGCCTCGCCGAGACGCCGCAGTGTCATCGCCTCATGCATCGCATCACCCTCCTCCCGGGCGCGCTGCAGCGCCTGCCGCAGCGTCGCGACGGCCTCTTCTGTGGATCCGAGGACCAGGCGCGCGTCGCCCACCATCATCAGCGCATAGCGCTCGCCCACCGAGGACCCCACCCGGCGGCTGATCATCAACTGCCGGTCGGCGTACCGCAGCGCCTCCTCCGCACGCTCCATGAGGAGGCAGGCGCTGGCGAGGTTGCCGAGTGCGCGCAGTTCTCCAAGGGGGTCGCCGAGATCCCGGCACAGGTCCAGCAGTTCGTTGAGGCACTTCAGTTCTTCCGCGTCGTGGTTGAGCAAGCGGTGCGCCATCGCCACCATCGCCAGCGCCTGTGCCTCGCTCTCCCGGTCCGCGAGCCGGCGCGCGGTCCGCAGCGACCTCGTGCCGAGCCAGAGCATTTCGTGACGGTACCCCTGCGCGGCGAGATGCCACTGCAGATTGAGGGCGAGGCCGACGGCGAGGCGGGCCGTCACGGCATCGGCGTCGCAGGCCTCGCCCACGAGTGTCAGCAGGTTGGGCCGTTCCCGTTCCAGCCAGCGGGTCGCCTCTTCCCGGTCGTGCAACGCCTTCGGCTTCTGCGGCACCTCCGGCACGCCCGCGTGCAGGCGGTGCGAGTCGATCACGCGTACGGCCGCACTCGTGGTGGCGAGAAGGAAACCGAGCACGCGGCGGAGCGCGGCCTCCCGCCGATCCGGCGGTTCGGTGTCCAGCGCGCGCTCCTGCGCGTACAACCTGATCAGGTCGTGCATCGTGTAGCGGCCCGGAATCGGGCTCTCCACCAGCCGCGCGTCGAACAGCCTCTCGATGACCTGCTCGGCGGCCCGCGGCGGCCGTTCGAGCAGCACGGCCACCGCCTCCAGGCTGAGGTCGGGCACGCGCAGCAGCCCGGCCATGCGGAAGGCGGAGGCCGCCTCGCGGTCGAGGGCCTGCCCACTGTCGGCCAGGGCCGTGTAGCTGACCGCGATGCTGCTGCGCACGCCGACCTCCCCGGTGCGCAGCACGTCCAGCCGGCTGCTCTCGTCCTCCAGGCGTTCGATGAGCATGTCGGCCGACCAGCCGGAGCGGCTCGCCAGACGGGCACCGGCGACGTGCAGTGCCAGGGGGAACCCGTCACAGAGGTCGGCCAGCCGTTCGACGGCTCGCTGCGAGAACCCGATGCCGCCGGCCTGGAACCGCCGGGACAGCATGGCGACGGCCTCGCCCCGTGGCATGGGGCCGAGGTCGACGTGCGAGGCGGGAGCGGCCTGCGCCAGGTTCTCGCGGGACGTGAGCAGGACGGTGGAACCGGACGTCATCGGCAGGAGGGGGCCGGCCTGCGCGATCGAGGAGGCGTCGTCGAGGAGGAGCAGAACCCGCCTCCCGTGGAGGATCGTACGCAGGGCCGAGGCGGCTTCGTCGACGTCGGGAGGGACCTCCGACCCCGGCGTGCCGAACGTCCGCAGGAGCCGGCCGATCAGCTCACCCGTGTCCAGCCGGCGCACCCCGGGCATCGCGCCGCGCAGATTGACGTACACCTGGCCGTCGGGAAAGCGGGCCGCGGCCCGGTGCGCGGCGTGGAGGGCCAGGGCGGACTTGCCCGCACCCGGCGGGCCGCAGATCGCCACCACCGGCGTCGGCGGCGACCCCTCCGGCGGGTTCAGCCAGCTCTGCAGGCGGCTCAGCTCCCGCTCCCGGCCCACGAAGTGCGGCGTGTCGGAGGGAAGCTGCCTCGGCACCGCCGGGGGCGCCACCGGGGGTGTCCCCGGTTCGCCGCCGCTCGCGTCCGGTGCGGCGTGGGCGGTATCGAGGAAGAGGCCGGCGTCCCCTGCGAGAATCCGCTGGTGGAGCCGCTGCAGGGGTTGCCCCGGCTCCACGCCGAGGTCCTCGACCAGGCGGGTCCTCAGCTCGTGGAAGGCCGCGAGCGCGTCCGCCCGCCGGCCGTCACGCGCCAGGGCCAGCATCAGCTGGCCCCACGGGCGCTCACGCAACGGGTGGTTTCGTACGCACTCTTTGAGTGGACCGATCGCCTCGGCATGCAGACCGAGATCGAGCCGCGCGCCGACCCAGTCTTCGAAGACCCCCAGCCGCTCCTCCCACAGCCCTGCCGCGATCTCCTCAAGCGGGAGGGTGCGCGGCACGTTGTGGAACGGGTCGTCGCGCCACAGCAGAAGGGCCCTCCGGAGGATGGCCTCCCCCTGGCGTACGTCACCCGCCTTCAGCAGGCCGCGGCCCTGCCGTACGAGGTCCCTGAACGTGAGGAGGTCGAGCTCGCCGGCTCGTACGACGAGGCGGTATCCGTCTCCCACGGTCTCGATCGGCGCGGCCCGCGGGTCCGCGGGTGACAGCAGCCGGCGCAGCGCCGAGATGTAAGTCTTGAGGTTGCCCCGCGCCGAAGGGGGCGGGGTGCCGTCCCAGAGATGCTCCACGAGCTGATCCGCCGTGACGGCCCTGTCGGCGCTCACAAGCAGGGTGACGACGACCTGACGGTGCTTCGCGCGGACGAGGGGAACCTCCCGGCCGTCCGTGTCACGGACGCGCACCGAACCGAGGAGCCGGTATTCCACGCCGCCTCCACCCTGAGTCGCGAAGACGCCTAGATCCTAGACACCTCCCTGACTCAGAGCAAGATCACGCTGTGGTCAACCACTCGCCGCCAGCATCGGACCGTAGCGGCCGGTGAAATCCTCGGCTACTTCGCGAGCGTCGGGATCGTCGCTGCCGGCGGCATGCCGGACCAGGACCCGCAGGAGCTGCCAAGCCTCGATGCCGCCGAGCAGTTCGGCCATCCTGCGAAGGTCGTCCGCATCCGCCGTGGGAAGTTGTTCGACCACCAGGTCCCGCAGGCTGGGCAGCACGAGGTCCCTCCTCCCCCGGGCGATCGCCTTCCTGGCGTCCAGGGCCCACGCCTGCGACAGGGCCAACTCCATGAGTGGGCGCAGGAGAGCCGGGACGTCGGAGGGAAAGGTCTGCAGGAATGTGAGCGCCGCTCCGCGATCCCAGGTGGAACCCCTCAGCGCGGCCGAGAGCGTCTCTGCCCTCGACGCCGCGTGGCGGTAGAAGTCGGCGCGCAGCCGAGCGGACTGCTGCTCGGCTGCGATGATCGCCTCCCACATACGCCGATCGGTGACCTGCTGAGCCATTCATCCTCCGCTGTGCGTCTGGCTCGTGGGCCGTATCGGTGGATGCTCCCGTCTACCGGAACGAGCCCTAGAGCTCAACCCTTGACGTTCTCCCAGCCCATGCTCTTGATGCGTCCGACGAAGTCGTCGAAGGGCATGCTATCCGTCGGATAGATGGTGTGATGCCCCTCTGGCATGGGCCCGCCCACTCCGGCACCGTCCGAGACGACGCCCAGACCTTCCGCCAGCGGCTTGGTCGGCTGACGCACCTTACCGTTCAACCCGAGAGCACGAAGGTTCTCCACGGTGTCGAACGTCGACAGACCCTCCACGCTGAGGTTCTCCAGGTCCTCCGCGCTCGGCGGATGCACCATGCCCTGATCGTCGACGGTGATGTCGCCCCTGCCCGTGGCCGGGTCACGGGGGCGTACGCGAGGTCCGCCGGCGGTGTGCAGGCCGAGACGGCAGTTGTGGACGAGAACCGGAGCCGAGCCGGCCTGGACGTAGAAGGTGTGGGTGTCGGCGACGGTGAGGTCGTAGACGGTGGGGTGGGCCGGAACGGTGGTGGTGCCGACGACCTGGACCGTGGCGCCGGACGGAGTCCGGAGACGGTCGGCCGGCGTCAGCTCGTCGGCCCGGACCCACGTCTTGTCCTCAGCGTCCCAGAACAGGTGGTGCTCGGTGGCGAGGATGACGCCGGTGTCGTCGCCCTTCCCGCCGTCGGTGTCGACCGTGATCTGGACGAGGCCCAGATAGCCGACACCGGAGAAGGCGGCGACGACGAGCCTGGGCGAGGTCCTGCCGGTCGAGGGGTCGGTGGCGAGGACCCTGTCGCCGGGCTTGATCTTCTCGATGGCCTTGGTGGAGCCGTCGGCGAGCTTGACCAGGGTGCCGGCGACGAAGCTGTTACAGCCACGAGGGGATCCCGACGAGGCGTGCGGCTTCCCTCGGGCCGCGCTCCTTCCGGCCGATCGCGCGGCCGCGCCTTCTCCCGCCGCGGCCGCGTCGTCCGCGGCGCCGCCCATCTTGCCGAGCGCCGCTCTGGCCTTGCCGGCCGCCTTGCCGACGGCCCCGGAGACGACCTTGCCCGCCGCCGTGGTGGCCAGCTTGCCGAGCGCCGCCGATGCGGCCTTGCCGAGCACCCCGCCGGCGGCCCCGGCGACGGCTCCCGCCGCCGCGGACCTGAACGCGCCGCCCATGCTCCACTGGTCACGCGGCGTCGAGACGAGGTATCCGGCGAGGTTGCCGGCGGCGCCACCCGCCGCGGCGCAGCCGATGCTGCCGGCGCCGCTCGTGGCCGCCTCGCAGCCGATGGTCACGGTCACCGAGACGGTGACGTTGACGATGGTGGCCTTGTGCTGGTTCCAGAAGTTCTTGGCCTTGCAGCCGAAGCTCCAGCGCCCGCAGTGCGGCGGGTTGCTCGGCGGGGGCGGCGGGTTGTACACCGGGCCGCCACCGCAGTCTCCGCAGCCGGGGTTCCTCTTTCTTCCGGAGCCGCCGTTGCAGGGGTTGCTCTTGATCACGCCGCACTGGGTGCCGCCGTCGTACATGAGCCCCGTCGGGTCCGACGCGTTCACCGGGTCGTTGCCGGCGTAGGCGTAGCCGTTCCAGCTCTGCGGGTCGGTGACGTCGAACACCGGGTCGACCGAGATGAAGCGGCCGGTCTCGGCGTCGTACTCGCGGGCGCCGAGGTGGGTGAGAGCGGTGGCCTCGTCGATGACGCCGCCGACGAAGCCTCTTTGGCCGGGCCAGAACGACGGCGGCGTGCCGCGCTGCTGCCCGAAGGGGGTGAAGCGGCGGCGGACGGGTGTCTGCGCGTCGTCGTCGGTCACCGAGACGTCGGTGGTGCCGTGTTGGTCGGCCCCCAGCCAGGTGAGAGCCTTGCCGGTGGTGCGGGCGGCGACGACCTGGCCGCCGTGGGAGTAGTAGCGGGTCGCGCTCTTGGCCCCCGTGGCCTTGTCGAGCCGAATCTCCATCCCGGCGACGTAGAGAGTCGTCGAGGTGGGAGCGCGGCGGATCAGCCGGTCCCCGCCGGCGTCGTAGACGAAGGTGCTGACGCCGGACGGGTCGGTGGACTTGGCGAGGTGACCCTCGACGTCCCACTCCAGAGTGCGGCCGGAGCCGCGCTCGGTGGTGTTGCCGACGGCGTCGTAGGTGTAGCCGTCGATCTGACCGTCGCGGCCGCCGCCCTGATAGGCGATCGAGGTGAGGGTGTGCGGCTGGGGCTTGCCTGCCCCCGCGTACGCGTAGGTCTTGGTGACGTCACCGCCGGCCCCGTGGTCGACCTCCTTGGTGCGGTTGCCGACCTTGTCGTAGCCGAAGGACTGCCAGTACGGCGCGGCCCCGCCGACGACGGCGGCCGAGGGTCCGGAGGCGCAGCCGTCGGTGGCGGTCCAGGCCTCGGTGAGGCGCTGCAGATGGTCCTGGCGGAAGCACTGGACGTCGGGCGTCTGGCCGGACGGAGTGTCGGCGATCCTGGTGATGTTGCCCGACGGGTCGTAGGTGTAGTTGGTGTCCACGACCGAGATCGGGGAGGTCTCCCGTTCGAGGAGGGACCGGGTGAGCCGGCCCGTCCCCTCCTCGTAGAAGTTGGTCTCCTTCACCCGCTTCAGGCCGGTGCTCATGGTCATGTCGAGCAGCTGGCCGAGCTTGGAGTAGGTGGTGGAGGTGACGTAGTTGGTCAGGCCGCGCGTGGTGGTGGGATGGCCGAGCTCGTCGTAGCCGTACAGCATCGTCTCGGCCGGCAGGCCGCCCGCGGCGGGCAGCACGGCCCGGTGGACGGTGCCGTCGAGGTTGTAGTCGGTGCTGACGGTGTAGGTGCCGGCCAGGGCGCCTTCGGCGGCCGGGACGACCGTCTGGGCCTGCAGGGGCCGGTAGGCGTCGTCGAGGCGGGTGACCACGTCGGTATAGGCGTCCGTCGCGCCGGTGGCGGCGTTCTTCACATACCGCGTGGACGAGACCGGCTGGCCCTTGGCGGCGGTGCCGTCGGGCAGCACGTCGTACTTCCACTCGGCGAGCTTGGTGCCGCTCGCGGAGGTCCCCTCGTATTCCGCGGTCTTGCGGCCGAGGGCGTCGTAAGTGAAGTAGACGCTCTTGCCGCGGGCGTCGGTGGTCGTCAGCAGCCGGTCGGTCTTGTCGTCATAGGTCAGCTTCGCGGTGCCCTTGTCGGGGTCGTCGAGCTGAACGAGGCGGCCGCGCAGGTCGTAGTGGTAGGCCCACGCGTTGCCGTCGGCGTCCTTGATGGTCGCGGGCTGCCCGGTGGCCGTGTAGGTGTAGGTGGTGGCGTCGTAGTCCCCGCTCGGGCCGTCGCTCCTGTACTCCCGGAACTCGACGAGCTCGCCGTGTGCGTTGGTGATGCTGGTGGTCGGGGTGCCTCCGGCCGGTGGGTCGACGCTGATACGGTCGCCGCCGTACGTGGTGGTGGTCCGCCACTGCTCGCTGCCGCGCTTGCGGAAGATCTGCGCGGTGGCCCACTCCATGCCGTTGTAGAGGGTGACGCTCTGCCCGGGGACGTCGTCGTCGCTGGCCGGGGTCCACAGCGTGGCGCCGGGGGCCCCCTCGACGTAGTAGTCCTGGTTGGTCTTGTGGACCAGGCCGCGCGTGTCGTACAGCGTGTCGTTCACCACGCGTCCCCCGCCGGGGGCGGGCTGCTGGGTCTGCCGGTGACGCAGGAGGCCGTCGTAGAGGGCGTAGCCGGTGGTGTAGGTCGCCCCGTCGTTGCGGAGTGTCGAGGTGGTCACCGAGGTCGGCCCGTTCGCCCGGACCAGGTAGCCGAACTTCATGTTCGGCGCCGAGGCGTACGTCGCCTTGGCACGCCCCGGCAGCCAGACGGCGGTCAACCGGCCCAGCGCGTCGTAGGCCAGGTCGGCGCGCTTGCCGTTGACATCGACGGTGGCGACCGGCAGGCCCCAGGCGGGCTCCAGCTCGGTCCTGGTGACATGACCCATCGGGTTGGTCTCCGCCTTGACGGTGACCAGTCCGGTCGCCGGGGTGTACGCCGTGGTCGTCTTCCCGCCAGAGGCGTCGGTGACGACCAGCGGCCTGCCGTAGGCGTCGAAGGTGGTGGTGCCGACGGTGACGTACTGCGGGCCGCCGTCCCATGAGCCGAGCTTCTCGGTCCTGGTGACGTCGCCCCTGGACGGCGCGGCGCCGAACGCCTTGCCGTCGTAGTACTTGCGCACGTCGGAGGCCACGTCGCCGGGCCGGGCCGGGGTGACGCCGCACGCCTTGGTGACGGTCTCCACCCGCGAGACGTACGAGACCATCCATCGGGCGGTGTCGCGGACGTACTCCGTGCGGGTGCACTGGTCGTCGCCCGCGGTCGACTCGTCGCCGAGGTCGTCGACCTGGGTGGGCAGGCCGTCGGCGTTGTAGTCGGTGTCGGTCCGGGTGCGGCGCCAGCCACCGGAGGCGAGCGCGGCGCGGGTGCGCTCGGTGTCCTCGCGCACCATGCTCGCGGTGGTCGTGCCCCAGGAGCGCACGCGCGTGGCGGTCCGCTTCACCCAGTAACCGGTGATGGTGCCGCTCAACGCGGGCCCGCCGGGACCGTCGTAGTGGATCTCCTCCCGAACCCGTCCCTGCAGTGCGCCGGCGTCGTCCACCGCGGCGCCCGTGGAGTCGGTGACCTTCGCGTTCCGCGTGCCCCCGCCGGGCATCTCGTCGCCGTCCATGCCGCGGAAGTAGAGGTATTCCGACTGGGAGCGCTGCTCGGGCGCCTCCCCGTGGGTGACCCGCACCCTGCCGTAGCCGCGCCACTGCGACCAGGTCTTGTATTTCTCCTTGGTCAGCCCGTCGTCGTCATCGTGGTGCCAGGCGCCGCCGCCGAGGTACTCGTAGCTCGTCACCTCGTCGGGCGCGCCGCCCGTGCGGTCGATCTCCCGCACCTGGGTGACGACGTACTTGTGGAACCAGTCGAGCTTGGGCGAGGTCGCGCCCTCGGGCGACCAGTACTGCGGGTAGCACCGCCGGGTGTTGGTCCCGATGTCCGGCGTGTCGCCGGCCGTGCAGTCCTCGCCGGAGTAGGCGACGGACAGGGAGCCGCCGGTCTCGTTGTCGATCGCCGAGATCCGCCATTTGGTCAGCGGCGGGCGTCCTTCGAGGGCGTCGACGCGGTTGGGCTTCTGGACGCCCCCGAACCTCACCGCCGGCAACGACGCCGTGCCGCCGACCTTGCCGGTGTGGGTGATCCCGGCCAGCCAGAGCGTGGCCGCGGTGCCGTCGCCGGGGGCGCGCATCTGCTGGTCGAGTGTCCAGGTGTCGACGTCCTTGTACGCGCTCCCGGACAGCACCTGGGTGGTGACGGCGGCCAGCCGCTTGCGCGTCCAGAACGTCGGGGAGTACCGGTCGAGGCACTTCTCGCCGGAGTCGCAGTTCTGGTCGTAGGGGACGTCCGGCCAATATTTGGCGTTGTCCTTGGTGAACTTGTCCGCCGCGCAGTCGAAGCTCGACGTCGGGATGCATCGCTCCTTCACGTCGAAGGAGACCCGTGCCGGGGCGGACGAGGTGAAGATCGCGTCCGAGCGCTGGCCGTAGTCGATGCGCTTGAGGTAGCCGCCCCGGTCATAGACGGTGGGAGTGCCGTTGGGCGCGCCGTCGGTCAGCGTGGTGACGTCGCGGCGGTAGTAGTTGGTCTCCTTGCCGTACCAGAAGGTGCTGACCGTGCCGTGCGGATCGACGACGTAGTCGAGGTTCCACCGCCAGGCCTGCCGGCACCAGGAGTCGGAGAAGGACGACTTGTGACAGGGCTCGCCGTCGTCGTCGCCGAAGACCGGCACCGTCCAGGTGGAGTCCGTCTCCGCCTTGCCGTCGGTCCAGCCCGGCAGGTGGTTGCGGCCGAAGTAGTACTGAGTGCCGTCGGGGCTGGTGACACGCCAATACTCGCCGTCGTCGTCGCCGTTGTCGGCACCGGACAGCTTCTCGATTTTCGCGCCGTCGTCGTCCTCCGGCTGCCAGGTGCCGGTCGCGTCGTCCAGCACCAGCTCGGTGGCCTGCCCGTTCAGCGACAGCGTGGCGTTGTGATTGCCCCAGCACTGGTCGTTGCGCTTGGGCGTGACGCCGTCGTCGGCGCACGCCTTGTATCTGCGCTCGACGAACCCGGGCCAGTAGTCGAAGCCCTCTCCGATCCAGGAGGCCTGGTTGTTGGTGGCGACCGTACGGCCGTCGACGCTGCCGGAGGAGTAGGCGAACCCGACGTTCGGGGTCGGCCCGCCGGGAACCGGCGGCAGGCGCAGCGGATACGACCAGGAGAACGCGCCGCTCTGGTTGCTGACGCTCCAGGTCGCCGAAGGTGACAGTGAGGTGGCCTCATAGGTGCCCGCCGACCCCGAGGGCGCGGCCTCGGCCGCCAGCGTCATCGTCGTCGCGGCGGCGAGGTCCACGTCGGCGGTCAACCGGCCGGTCGTGACGTCGTTACGGGTGGGCAGCGGCGTCCGTGCCTGGCAGCCGGGCAGGTCCGGAGTGGTGGCCGCGCAGTCCGGCAGACGCACCAGGCGCAGCCGGGACGCCCAGTCGCCGCCGTAGGCGTACCGGAAGCCCGAGTAGCCGACCTGGACGGCGACCCGCCGGGCCGCGCCTCCGGCCCGCGCGGCCTCTTGTGGCGTCGCTCCCGGGGCCGCTTGCGCGGTCGGGAACGAAGTCGCGTGCGAGGTCGCCCGCGGGGTCAGCTGGAGGCCCAGGCCGACGACCCGCAACTGTTCAGCCGTTCGCGGGTCGAGCACCCGCACCGACACGGCCGGGACCGGCTCGTCCTCCGACGAGGCCCTCGCCGAGGCCGGGCTCTCCTCCCCGGCCGGAGTCCCGGCGCGGGAGCCCGCCGGGCCGATCCACACCGGCAGCCCGCCGGCCCGCGCCATGCCCGCCTCCGCGCCTGCCCCCGCGGAAGACTTCGCGGCCGCCGCGTCCTCCGCCGGGGGACCGAGGGTGACCGTCGCGGTGCCCGGCTGCGGCCAGGTCACCTCGGGGGCGCCCCGCAGATCGAACCGGGCCCCGGGGTCGGGGACGGCGGCCCGTGTGCGGCTCTCGTGGCCGGGCACGGGACGCTGGTCCTGCGCCTCGTGCCAGCCCGGGTCGCCTGACGCCCGAGCCTCCGGAACGGGTACGGCCAGAGCGGCCGGCACCACGACCGCCAGCATTCCGGCGACCCCGGCCCAGCCTCGCCATGTAGCGAGCACGACTACCTCCGGTTGAACGTGGATGAGAGAGGGACGAGGCGGCGGTCAGCCAGGGAGGTTCATCGCGATGTTCAGGACCTGGCGATCGGTCAGGACCCCGGTGTACGCGCGGACGTCGTCGATGTCACCGCCGAAGTAGTCCACGGGCGCGCTGCGGTATTTGGCGCGGCCGATCTGCAGCGCCCCTGCCGCCCATCCGCCGGTGACGGGACGCTGGTCGTTGAGCTGGCCGTTGACGTAGAGGCGGATCTGCTTGGACTGCTCGTCGTACACACCCGCCAGGTGCGTCCAGGTGTTGAGCACCGAGCAGTCGACGGGCTCGGCCGAGATGGCGTGCGTCAGGGTGCCGCTGTCGGCGTCGGGGGTCGTCGAGAACGACCAGTGCGGCACCGCGACGCCGTTCTCGGCGATGAGCCGGTAACCGAGGTAGAAGGAGCTGTACGCGGTTCCGTCCTGGGCCAGGACGGTGATCGCGTGGTTCGGCAGCACGCAGGTGTCGTCGCCCGCCAGGCGTACCCAGGCCGTCACCGTGTAGCTGTGGTCGCTGCGCAGCGGCGCCGACGGGGTGGCCGCGTAGCCGGTGGTGCCGTTGAGGCTGAGTGCGCCGCCGCCGTCGAAGCCGTCGCCGGACCAGCCGGCGTCGCCGCCGAGCGCCGCGGGCCAGCGGCTGTCGGTGGAGTTGGCCGCGGTGGTGCCTGTGCCTTCCTCGAACGTCCACAAGCCGCGCTGGATGGGCGGCTGTTTGGCCATGGCGGCGATCTCGTTGCCGAGCGCCGGGTCGTTGACGGTGCGCGGGTCGTCCGACAGCTCCCGCTTCCAGATCTTCACGTCGTCGATGTCGCCGGCGAAGTTCTCGATGTACGTGCCGTGCCACTGCACCCGGCCGAGCTGCAACGGGCCGGTCGCGTCCCAGGGCGTGTAGGGGAAGGGACCCGTCGTGGACTGGAGAATGCCGTTGACGTACAGGCGCAGTTGCCTGTGGGGCGCGTCCCACACGCCGGTCAGGTGGGTCCAGACGCCGGTCGTCGGCTCGTCATCGCTGATCGCCCTGACGATGGTCATGTCGTCGACGTCGGCGTCGATCTTGTTGAAGATCCACCGCTTGTAGCCGGAGGAGTAGTAGAGCTGGAATCCCGAGTTGCGCGCGGCGTTCTGGCTGACCACGGTGGAGTTCTTGCTCTTGTCGTTCAGCAGTGCCCAGGCCGAGACGCTCATGCTCCTGTCGGTGTGCACCACCGGGCCGTCCGTGCTGCCGTACCCGGTGCCGCCGTTCAGGCGCAGCCCCCCGGCCACGCGGCCGGGGAACCAGGTGGCGCCGCCCGCGATCGTCGCCGGATGCGTCGTCGCCCCGGAGTCGGCCGCCGTGGTGCCCGAGGTCTCGTCCAGCCGCCAGTGTCCCTCCGGGCCGAACCCGGCGTTGACGTAGAAGCTGTAGACGGCGGGGGTCTTGCCGACGTTGCCCGCCCGGTCGACCGGATAGACATACAAGGCGTTCAGCCAGTCATGGCGGGGGGCGACGCGCACGTTGACGGAGGTCTGCCCGGCCGGGATCTTCACCTGTGTGGCGGCGGTGGCCAGGGCGGGGTCGTCCAGCGCCCATCGGAAGGCCGTCACGTCGGTCTCGCCGTCGCCGGGGGCCAGCGTGAACCCGCCCGCCCAGCCCACGCTGCCCTTCCACTCGTCGGGAGTGTCGGCCGGATAGTCGGCGGAGGTCACCTTGGGGAGGGTGACCGGGTCGATCGTGTCCACGGTGAACTCGCACCACTTGCTCCACGCGCTGGAGTCGGTGCTGTCGTAGGCCTTGACCTTGAAGGCGTAGCTGTGACCGGTGACGAGCCCGGACAGCTTGACCGAGTGGTCGGTGGGCGAGGTGGTGTATTTGTAGGCGGTCTTGCCGCCACCGGGCATGGTCGAGGTGATGTCGTCCCACACGCCGGTGGCCGCGTTGTAGTGGTGCAGGACGAACTCGGCCCGTACGCCGTCGTTGGCCTTGTCCGGGTCGTAGATACGGGCCTTGAGCTGGAGCGGGTTGGCCGCGTCACCGGCGTTCACGGCCGGGCGGGAGGCTCCGGTGACGCACGGGGTCGCCGGGTAGGTGCCGATGCCCGACGGGACCGCCGGCGGGGTGTTGTAGTCGATGACGAGCTTCGGCGCGTTGCTGAAGCCCTTCCACCCCCACACGCTGCCGCTGGTGTCGTTGTAGTCCCTCAGCCCGAACGTCGTGCTCGACCAGCCGTTCTTGGCGGCCTTGACGATCGCGCCGGTCACGTTGAACTCGATGCCCTTGTCCGGGCAGGAGGAGCTGTAGCCGGCGTCGGAGGCGACGCTGTCCAGATGGCTGCTCCAGGACGGCTGACGGTTCCAGGTCGTCGAGGACGATATGCCGCCGGTCAGCCAGAGTTGCACGGCCTGTGGATCGGAGGTGCAGCCCCACGACTTGACCTGCGTGATCCGGAACGTCGCCTTCAAGATGTGCTTGCCGTTGACGTTGTCGGAGTCCATCCGGAAGAACGACCGTTTGACACCGCTGCCGTAGGAGCCCGCCTCCGGCATGTGGCTGGAGTTCCAGTACTGCTGCGACGGATAGGCCTTGTCCACATATGTCCAGGCCAGCTTCGACCCGGACCACTGCGGGTCGATGTAGACCGGATACGTGGTGTCGGCGGCGGTCAGCAGGTCCCTGTCCGGGGTGAGCGCGATACGGTCCGGAGCGGCGTCGACACCCATGACGGCCTGCCTGCCCTCGCGTGCCGGCTCGGCCCTCATCGTGGCGGCGGCAGCCGGCACGCCCGAGGAGTCCCACATGCGCGGCGCCGGCGCGTGGAACACCTCGGTCCCCGAGTCGGTGACCGCGCTCAAGCCGCCGGTCGCCGTCTTGCGCACCGTCAGCCCGTTCGCCCGCATGCCGAAGTCGAGCCGGCTCAGCGCGGGGTTGGCGGCGGCCTGCCTGGACTTGACCACGAGCACCTCGGAAAAGCCGAACACCGACGCGGTCACCCGCAGGTCCACACCCGGCAGCACCTCGGCGTACGTCGCGGTGTCGCCCTCGAGGGACGGCCTGGGGAGGTTTCCCGGCCAGGTCATCGCCACCGAACGCCCGCCCTCGCCGATAGCGGCCAGAGGGGCCGTCCCGCCGCCGGAGAAGGTCAGCTCCAGCGGGGTCGCCACCGTGCGCACCGTGCCGTCATCGGCGAAGACCAGAGTCGGGTCGACATCGGCCCAGCCGGTGCCGCGCCGTACCCGCTCGGGCAGCGCCGACGTCTCGGAGGTGAGGCTGCCGTCGGCGTTGGCGAACACCTGCCGCGTCTCGGTGCGCAGCGGCAGCACCTCCACCCGCTGCCGCGACGTCCGCGCGAGCTCCACCGCCTCCCGCTCGGACGAGGCGGCGGACGGCGACGGCGACGGACCGGCGGTCCTCTCGGCCGCCGCGGGGACGGCGGGGACGGCGTGTACGGCACCGGCCGTCAGCAGAACACAGGCAGCCAGGGCGATGCCGCGCGGGCGAGGGCGCATCGAATCTCCAACGAGCGGGGGTACGCACAGAACCGCGATGGTTCGCCGCAAGGAGATCAGGACCGGGTTCACCGCCGGTTCATTCGGCGTGAACCGGAGTAGACCGGCGCAATCGGCCATCTATCGCCCGTGGTCGCCCACGGGGTGACCACGGCGCGACCGGCTCCCGTGAGCAGAAGGCGCCCGTCGCCGCTGATCCGCGGTCGCGCCGGCGCGGCGGTCTGGGCAAGGCGGTGATCTCGACCGCCGCGACCGGCGATAACCTCTCGTGCGGACGAAACGGGAGGTCACCGGCGTGACGGAACTGCTGATGGGGCTCAGCCTCGGCCTGGGGGCGGGCGTCACACCCGGGGCGCTGCTGACGCTCGTCATCACCGCCAGCCTGCGTGGCGGGTTCCGCTCGGGGGTGCGCCTGGCCGGCGTGCCGCTGCTGTCCGACCTGCCCGTGGTGCTGCTGGCCGTGACGGCCGTCGGAGCGCTGCCGCAGGTGCTCCTGCGGGCGCTGGCGGTCGGGGGCGGGCTCTACGTCGTGTACCTGGGCGTGGAGACGCTGCGCGAGGCCCGTACGGCCCTGCCGCCCCGGCCCGGCGAGGACGCGCCGTCCTCCGTCCGGGAGGTCCTGCGCGGTGTGGTGGTGAACCTGCTCAACCCCCACCCCTGGCTGTTCTGGATCGCGGTGGGCTCACCGATCTTCGTCTCGGCCTGGGACCGGGCCCCGGCGTACGCGCTGGCCTTCGTGGGCGGCTTCTACCTGGTCCTGGTGGGTTCCAAGGTGGCGCTGGCGGGAGCCGTGGGGGCCGGCCGGCACCGGCTGACCCCCCGCGGCTACCGTCTGCTGCTCGGCGCGAGCGGCCTGCTGCTGGCCGCCGTCGGCGCCGTGCTCACCGTTCGAGGACTGGTTCCCCGGGGGTTGTAGCCGCCACCCTGCTGCGGCGGCGGCCGTACAGGAAGTAGACGGCCGAGCCCATGATCATCCACACGAAGAACCGGATCCAGGTCTCCACGGGCAGGTTGAGCATCAGGTAGGCCGAGGCCAGCACCGACAGGACCGGCACCAGCGGCACGAACGGCGTGCGGAAGGCGCGGGGCAGGTCGGGACGGGTCCGGCGCAGGATCACCACCGCCACGGCGACGATCACGAATGCGAACAGCGTGCCGATGTTCACCAGCTCCGCGATGGCGCTGAGCGGAATCAGCGCCGCGAGCAGCGCGGTGGCCACGCCGATGACGATCGTGATCCGGTACGGCGTGCGGAACGTCGGGTGGACCTTGGCGAGGGTGCGGGGCAGCAGGTTGTCGCGGCACATCGCGAACAGCACCCGGCTCTGGCCGAGCATGAGGATCATCACGACCGTGGTGAGCCCGGCGATGGCTCCGACGCTGATCAGCGTGGCCATCCAGGGCTGGCCCACCGACCGGAAGGCGTCGGCGAGCGGGGCCGTCGCGCTGAGCTCCGAGTAGTGCTGCATGCCGACGACCACGAGCGAGACCGCCACGTAGAGGATCGTGCAGACGACGAGCGAGGCGATGATCCCGATCGGCAGGTCGCGCTGCGGGCGGCGGGTCTCCTCCGCCGCGGTCGCCACGACGTCGAAGCCGATGTAGGCGAAGAACACCAGGGCGGCGGCGGTGAAGACGCCGAAGACGCCGTACGCGACCGGCTGCACGCCGAACAGCACCTGGATGAGCGGGGCCTTCATGCCCGACCCCGCGGCCATGTGCTGCGACGACGGGATGAACGGCCGGTAGTTGGCCCCCTTGATGAAGAACAGCCCGGCGATGATCACGAGCAGCACCACGGCCAGCTTGACCGCCACCATGGCGCCGTTGAACCGGGCCGACATCTTGATGCCGGCCACCAGCACCCCGGTCAGCAGGAGCACGATCAGCGCCGCCGGGATGTTGATGACGGCGTCCTCTCCGGCGATGGACGGCGGCAGGTAGATCCCGAAGTTCTTCAGCAACGAGGCGAAGTAGCCCGACCAGCCCGAGGCGACCACCGCCGCGCCCAGTGCCAGCTCCAGCATCAGGTCCCAGCCGATGATCCAGGCCGGAAACTCGCCGATGGTGGCGTACGCGTAGGTGTAGGCGGAGCCCGCGACCGGGACCGTGGCGGCGAACTCGGCGTAGCACAGGGCCGCGAGCGCGCACACGACCCCGGCGACGACGAAGGAGATCGCGACGGCCGGGCCCGCCGTGTTGCGCGCCGCCAGGCCGGTCAGCACGAAGATGCCCGTGCCCACGATGACGCCGATGCCGAAGACGGTGAGGTCGAACGCGCTCAGGCTGCGCCTGAGCCGATGCTCGCCGCCTTCGGCATCTTCAATCGACTGTTCTACCGGCTTCGTCCGGAAAAGGCTCATCGGCAGGCTCCTCATCACGTCGATGACCTGCAGACTTCCCGGTCACACCGGTATTACTCCTGGTTGTCAATCGGTGGGCTGCGCGAGCCGCGCCGGATGACTCTCCATCACCTGCGACCGGCGCGCCACGGCCTCGGTGATCTGACGGGCGAGGTCCTGCGCCGTCAGGCCGATGTCGGAGAGAATCTTGGCCCGCTTGGCGTGGTCGAGGAAGCGCTGGGGGATCCCGTGGGTCCGCACCGGCACGTCCACGTCGGCGTCGCGCAGCATGCGCGCCACGGCGTCGCCCACGCCGCCGACCCGCCCGTTGTCCTCCACCACGACGACCAGCTTGTGCGCGGCCGCGGCCAGCACCAGGGCCTCGTCCAGCGGCTTCACCCAGCGGGGGTCGACGACGGTGGCCGAGATGCCCTGCGCGTCGAGGAGGTTCGCGGCCTCCATGCAGATCCCGGCCATCGGGCCGACCGCGACCAGCAGCACGTCGGCGTCGCCGGCGCGCAGCACGTCCATCTCGCCCAGCTTGCCGACGGCCTCCACGTCCGCGGGCAGGCCGCCCTTGGGATAGCGGACCACCGACGGGCCGTCGTCGATCCGGACCGCCTCGGCCAGCAGTTCGCGCAGCCGCGCGCCGTCGCGCGGGACGGCGATCGACAGTCCCGGGATCACCTGCAGGATCGACAGGTCCCACATGCCGTTGTGGCTGGGGCCGTCGTCCCCCGTCACGCCCGAGCGGTCGAGCACGACGGTGACCGGCAGGCGGTGCAGCGCCACGTCCATCAGGAGCTGGTCGAAGGCCCGGTTGAGGAACGTCGCGTAGAGGGCCACGACCGGGTGGAGGCCGCCGATCGCGAGCCCGGCGGCGCTCGTCAGGGCGTGCTGCTCGGCGATGCCCACGTCGTAGATCCGGTCGGGGTACGTCTCGGCGAACGCGGCCAGGCCGACCGGGTGGAGCATCGCCGCGGTGATCGCGACGACGTCGTCCCGCTCCCCGCCGATCTTGACGATCTCCTCGCTGAACACGTTGGTCCAGCTGTGCGGCTTGGGCCGCTCCTCGCCCGTCAGCGGGTCGAACGGGCCGGGGCCGTGGAAGCAGTCCTCGTCGTGGTTCTCCGCGTGCGTGTAGCCGTTGCCCTTGCGGGTGAGCGCGTGCACGATGACGGGCCCGCGGAAATCCCTGGCCCGGCGCAGGGCGGCCTCCACCGCCGCCTCGTCGTGGCCGTCGATCGGGCCGACGTACTTCATCCCGAGATCCTCGAACATGGCCTGGGGGGTCAGGATGTCCTTCAGGCCCTTCTTGATGCCGTGCAGCGTGTCGTAGAGCGGCGTGCCGACCACCGGCACCTTGGCGAGGTTGTGCTTCACCAGTTCGAGCACGTGCTCGTAGCCCTGGGTCATCCGCAGGGACGACAGGTGGGAGGCGAGACCGCCGATCGTCGGCGAGTAGGAGCGGCCGTTGTCGTTGACCACGATGATCAGCGGCAGGTCCTTGCGCCCGGCGATGTTGTTGAGCGCCTCCCAGGCCATGCCGCCGGTCAGCGCGCCGTCGCCGATCACCGCCACCACCGTGCGGCCGGTCTCCCCCCGCAGCACCATCGCCTTGGCCAGCCCGTCGGCGTACGACAGGGCGGTGGAGGCGTGGGAGTTCTCGATCACGTCGTGCTCGGACTCGGTCTGGCTGGGGTAGCCCGACAGGCCGCCCTCCTGGCGGAGCGTGCCGAACTGCCCGGCCCGGCCCGTCAGCATCTTGTGCACGTACGCCTGGTGGCCGGTGTCGAACAGGATCGGGTCGCGCGGTGAGTCGAAGACCCTGTGGAGGGCGATGGTCAGCTCGACGACGCCGAGGTTGGGCCCGAGGTGGCCGCCGGTCTTCGCAACGGAGGACACCAGCAGCTCGCGGATCTCCGCCGCCAGCGCGGGCAGCTCTCCCGCCTCAAGGCGCTTCACGTCGAGCGGGTCCTTGATCGTCTCCAGAATCCCCACCGCTCATCCTTCCCGCTCGCCATCGAACGGATCGAGTCTAGTTCTAGCAAGGCCTGGTGGTATCAGGGGTCGCACCGAACCTTCACGAGACCTCGCCGGCGCCTGCATCGATTCCGCTTTACCCGTCGCCGCCTC
Source organism: Microbispora sp. NPDC088329 (assembly GCF_040685655.1). Lineage (NCBI taxonomy): Bacteria > Bacillati > Actinomycetota > Actinomycetes > Streptosporangiales > Streptosporangiaceae > Microbispora > Microbispora sp. NPDC088329. The sequence goes on along the minus strand of NZ_JBFBIP010000004.1, from coordinate 115,943 downwards.
CTGCCCTACCCTCATGATCCACGCAAGGAAAGCTCGCATTACCGGGTCTTCGGGCGATTCGCCGGATTCCTGACTATCTCTCTGTCCGTTTTGGATGCCCACTCATGATTCGCATAAGCCTCCGTACGGTGGCCGTCGCGGCCACGGCGGCGGCGGGGGTCCTGTCCCTCACCGGCACGGCGAGCGCGTCCGGCACGCCGGCGCGGCCCGTGCCCACCGGTCATAAGGCGCTGACGAGGAACCCGCTCTACAGCGCGGGCGCGTTCGAAACCTCCCGGTGCACCGAGCCGGCCCGCCGGGCCGGCGACCTGACCACCTTCCGGGCCTATCTGGACGCCCTGTTCGGCTGCCTGCGGCGCACCTGGAGCGAGGAGTTCCACCGGGCCGGGCTGAGGTTCTCCCCGCCACGGGTGCGTTACATCACCAAAGGCGTGTACACGGGCTGCACCCAGTACATGGCGAGCTACCTGGCGGGCCAGTACTGCCCCAAGAACACGACGATGTGGGTCCTGCTGGACAAGGAGGCGCTGTCCGATCCCACGGGGTTCGACCTCTTCACGGTCGTCACCCACGAGTACGGCCACTACGCGCAGGACCGCGCCGGCATCCTGGCCGAGTTCGACCGGCAGTCCGCCAAGGCGGGCGGGAAACGGGAGGCCGACCTCAACCGCCGCATCGAACTTCAGGCCGAGTGCTTCTCCGGCGCCTTCGTCGGCAGCGTCTGGCGTTCGCTGGGCCGCGACCGGCTCGACTGGGACGAGCAGCTCAAATGGGTCGTCGGCGACAGGTGGCACGGCACGACGCGCAACATCCGCTACTGGCTCAAGCGCGGCTGGTACGGCAGGGGCCCGCAGGTGTGCGACACCTTCTCCGCCCCCGCCTCCCGGGTCGCCTAGCGCCCTCAGGGGGCGACGCGGGACAGCGCTTCGAGGGGGTCGGCGAGCACCTGGGCGAAGGCCAGTTCGGCGGCCCCCATCAGCGTCGCGTCGTCGCCCAGCGCCGTGGTGCGCAGCCGCACCTGCTCCCGCGTCGCGCGCAGGGTGCCGGTGGCGATCCGGCTGCGCACCTGGGCGGCAGAACCCAGGTAGATCTCCCGCAGGATGCCGCCGAAGACGACCATCTCGGGGTTGAAGACGTTCACCAGGCTCGCGACGCCGAGCCCGAGCCAGTTCCCCACATGGGCGAGCGCCTCCTGGGCCATCACGTCGCCCCGGTCGGCGGCGTCGACGACGGCGCGGACCGCGTCCCTGCCGATCATCTCGCCGTACCGGCCGGCGTGCTCCATGAGGGCGGGCTCCCCCACCTCGGCCTCCAGGCAGCCGTGCGAGCCGCAGGCGCAGGGGCGGCCGTCCGGGTTGACCACCATGTGGCCCACCTCGCCGCCGTACCCGCCGTACCCCCCGAGGAGCTGGCCGTTCACGATGATGCCGCCGCCGATGCCCACGTCGCCGTGGAGGTAGATCAGGTCGCGGCAGCCGGCGCCGATCCCGCGGGTGTGCTCGGCGAGCGCGCCGAGGTTCGCCTCGTTGCCCACCGTCACCGGCAGCCCCAGCGCGAGCCGCTTCGTCAGCTCCTCGCCCAGAGGCACCTCGAACGCGCCGATGTTCGGCCCGATCCTGACCACGCCGTCGGAGGCGCGGACCACACCGGAGACCGCCGCCGCCGCGCCGACGCAGATCGTGTCCTCGCGGGTCTTGCGCCGCATCTGCCGGGCGAAGCCCGCCAGCGTCCCCACGACCTGCGCCATGTCGAAGTCCCCGCGCGCCCGCACGGCCTCGCGGCGGTCGAGGATCACGCCGCCGAGGCCGATGCGCGCGGCGGCCAGGCGGTCGACCCCCACCTCGAAGGCCAGCACGTAGACGCGTGCCGTCTCCGGGCGGACGACCAGCGACGGCCGTCCCGCCCGGCCGGTGTCCTTGGGCAGTTCCTCCCTGACCAGACCGGCCGCCGTCAGGTCCGCCGTGAGCGCCATGATGGTGCTCCGGTTCAGCCCCATCAGCGAGGTCAGCTCGGCGCGCGAGGTCGGCCCCCCGAGGTGGACGTGCCGCAGCAGCGTCCCGAGGTTGTGCTTGCGGATCTCCTCCTGTGAGGGACCGGCGCGCATCATCGGGGCAGCCTCGGATTCCGTGGGGGGTCGGGGGAAACCTGAGCAGGTCAGGGGCCGGAGATCACCTTATCGGTCCCGATCACGTCATCTTCTGCCGGTCGCCGCCGCACGCTTCCTCGACAGCGCGTCCACGCCCGCGGCGAGCAGGAGCACCGAACCGGTCACGACGAACTTGACGCCGGCGCTGTAGCCCATCAGGCCCATGCCGTTCTCGATGACCGCGACCACCGCGCCGCCGAGCAGCGCGTCGAGCGCCCGGCCCTTGCCGCCGAAGAGGCTGGTGCCGCCGATGACGGCCGCGCCCACCGCGAACAGCAGCACGTTGCTGCCGCCGGTGTTGGGGTCGACCGAGTTGGCCCGCGACGCCGCGATGATGCCGCCGAGCGAGGCCATGAAGGAGCAGATGACGAAGGCGGAGATGCGGATGCGGTCCACGTTGATGCCGGCCCTGCGGGCCGCCTCGGCGTTGCCGCCGACCGCGTAGATGTGCCGGCCGTACGCCGTGCGCCGCAGCACGAAGGTCCACACGATCAGCAGGATCACGATCAGCGGGACGACGATCGGCACGCCCTTGAGCGACACGAGCGCCGCGTTGCGGCTGCGCTCCAGGTTGAGCACGTACACCGCGACCCCGGCGACCACGGCGAGCGTCGCGACCCGGGCGGCGATGACCGCGACCGGAGTGGCGACCAGGCCTCGGGCCGCGCGGCGGCGCGCCTGCACGAACTGGAGGGCGGCGTACGCCAAGACGCCCGCGACCAGCGCCACCCAGCCGACGACCGGCGGGACGTTCTTGTTCGCGATCGCGAGGATCGTCTCGTCGCGGATCGAGATGTTGGTGCCGTCCTTCACCAGCAGCAGCACGACGCCCTGGAAGGCCAGGAACGCCGCCAGCGTGACCACGAAGGACGGGATGCCGAGCTTGGCCACCAGCGACCCGAGCACCAGGCCGATGACCGCGCCGGTGACCATCGCGGCCAGGACCGCGAGATACCAGGGCCAGCCCTGCAGGGTCAGCAGTACGGCGAGCACCGCCGCGCAGACGCCGCTCGCGAAACCGGCGGACAGGTCGATCTCGCCGAGGAGCAGCACGAAGATCAGGCCCATGGCGATGACGGCGACCGCCGCGCCCTGGGTGAACAGGTTGGCGAAGTTGACCGCCGACAGGAAGGCCGGGCGCAGGACGGAGAAGACCACGCAGAGGATGACGAGGCCGAAGACCGCGGGAAGCGCCCCCAGCTCACCGCCCTTGACCCGCTCGATGTAGCCCTTGACGTGCCCGCCGAGCGCGGACTCGGCGCTCTCCTGCTTGGGGAGCGTTTCGGTTGTCATGATGCCGCTCCGTTGCCGTTCTTGAGCCCGAGCTCCCCGCTGCGCCCGGAGGTGATGAGTTCCACGATCTGCGCGTGGGTCACTTCGGACGCCTTGACCTCGGCCGCCATCCGGCCCAGGTAGAGCGCCGCGATCCGGTCGGACACGGCGAAGACGTCGTTCATGTTGTGAGAGATGAGCACCACCGCGAGGCCCTTGTCGGCCAGGCGGCGCACCAGCTCCAGCACCTGCGCGGTCTGCGCGACGCCGAGGGCGGCGGTCGGCTCGTCGAGGATGACGACCTTGCTGTTCCACAGCACGGCCTTGGCGATCGCCACGGTCTGGCGCTGACCGCCGGACAGGCTGGAGACGTGCTGGCGCAGCGACTTGACGGTGCGGACCGACAGGCCGGCCAGGGTCTTGGCCGCCATCTCCTCCATCGTGTCCTCGTCGAGGACGAGCCCGCTCTTGCGCTCCCGGCCCAGGAACATGTTCTGCACGATGTCGAGGTTGTCGCAGAGGGCGAGATCCTGGTAAACGATCTCGACGCCCAGCGCCGCCGCGTCCCTGGGCCCGCTCACGTGAACCCGCTCGCCATCGAAGAAGTACTCGCCCGAGTCGATCGGGTGGATGCCGCCGATGCATTTGACCAGCGTCGACTTGCCGGCGCCGTTGTCGCCGACGAGTGCTGTCACCTCACCCGGATAGACCGAGAAGGCGACGTCGTGAAGGACCTGCACGGGGCCGAAGCTCTTGTTGATGCCGCGCAGTTCCAGGATCGGTCCCTGGGACACGATGGGCTACTCCGTAGATCGATGGGGCCGGTACGGCGCCGTTCTCGGGCCGCCTCTCGTCGCTCCGGGCGGTGCGGGGCGCCCTGTGCCGTCTCGGCTCAGGCGCCCCGCACGGTGCTCGTCGCGGCTCAGCACGTCACCCGCTCAGGGGGTCCGCGTCGCCGTACGCACCCGGTGGATGGATGTGCTTAGCTGATGCCGGCCTCGGTGCACTTGTCGGCGAAGTCGCCGGTGCACAGCTCGTCCTTGGTCACGAAGCCGTCGGCCACGACGTCCTTGACGTTGTCGAAGAAGATGGCCTGGGGCTCCAGCAGCACGGAGGGGACGTCACGGTTGCCCTCGGTGTCCTTGACCGTGCCGCTCGCCTGCGGCTGCTCGCCCTTGGCCAGCGAGACGGCGAGCTGCGCGGCGGCGTCGGCCTCCTTCTTGATGGCCTTGTAGACCGTCATGCACTGGTCGCCGGCGAGGATGTTCTGCAGGCCCTGCACGGTGGCGTCCTGGCCGGTGACCGGGACCTTGCCGTTCAGCTTCTGCTTCTTCAGCACCGAGATCGCGGCGTTGCCGAGGCCGTCGTTGGCGGCGAGGACACCGGCGATCTTCGGCTCCTGGGTCAGCATCTGCTCGAAGATCGTGCCGGCCTGGGTGTTGTCCCAGTCCGGAACCGACTGGTCCGGGCCCTTCTTGTAGTCGCCGGAGTCGTACTTCGGCTGCAGCACGCCGTCATAGCCCTGCTTGAACAGCGTCGCGTTGTTGTCGGTCGGCGAGCCGTTCAGCTCGGCGACGATCGGCTTGTCGGCCTTCTTGTCGGTCAGGCACTTGACCAGGCCCTCGCCCTGCAGCTTGCCGACCGCCGTGTTGTCGAACGACACGTAGTAGGAGGCGCTGCCGCCGAGGGTGAGACGGTCGTAGTCGATCGTCGCGACGCCCTGCGACTTGGCCTTGTCCAGAACGGCCTTGCCGGTGCCGCTGTCGAGGTTGACGATCATCAGGACGGTGGCGCCGTTGGTGATCATCTGGTCCGCGATCGTCTGGAACGCGGTCTTGTCGCCCTGGGCGTTCTGGATGTCGTACTGGACACCCGCCGTCTTGAACGCCTCCTCGAGGTACTTGCGGTCGGCGGTCTCCCACCGGGCGGAGGACTTGCTGTCCGGCAGGATGACACCGATCTTGCCGGGCTTGGCGTCGCCGGCGGCGGCCGAGGGGGCGCTGCTGGTCTCCGCCGAGGTGTCACCGCTCTCGCCCCCGCAGGCGGTGAGACCGAGGGTGAGCGCCGCGGCGGCGGCGCCGATGCTGAGGATCCCCTTGCGCATGATGCGTGGGTCCTTTCTTTGGCTGGGGGTCTATGAGGGGGTGCGGCCGAGCCAGTGCCTCTTCCCGCCGTCTGGGCGAATGCTGTCGGTCAAGACACTCTGGCCACCCGGTACGGCAGGGGCCGGGTCACGGCGTTCACCGCTCCAGGGAATGTTGTTTGAGACAACGTAAGCCCAAAGCGCAGGTGGTGAAAGACACAGGACGGTAACGTTTGTTGTCCGCGGTAACAATGAAGAAACGCACGATCAACTTCGGGCGGCGATCCTCCCCCGGCTCGGGCAGCCCGCCGCGCCCCCGGCGGTCAGTGGGCGAGGCTCTGCCCGAGCAGTGCGCAGGCGGAGACGGCGGCCACCGTCAGGACCGCCGTACGGACCCTTCCGCCGTCGAGATAGCGGCGCAGCGGTCCCGATGCCGCGAAGCCGAGCAGGACGAAGGGCACCAGGGCCGCTCCCGCCGCCAGGGCGCGCCCGGGGAGCCTACCGAGGACGGCGAGGATGACGAGCGACTGGGCGGCGCTCACGCAGAAGAACATCGCCAGCGTCGCCCGGATCTGCGGGCCGCGGGCGCTCTGGTAGACCAGGGCGATCGGCGGGCCGCCGATCCCGGTGGCCGTGCCCGTGATCCCCGAGAGGAACCCGGCGGCGGTCAGCGTCGCGCCGTTGCGCGGCACCGACACGGCGCGGGCCGTCAGCACGACCGCGACCAGCACCATCACTCCGACCAGCACGCCGAGGGCCGCCGTGCTCACATAGACGACCACGAGGGCGCCGATCGCACTGCCCGGCAACCGGCCCAGCAGGGCGAACCCGGCCCCCCGCCACTCGGCCCTGCGCCGCTCTCCGGCCAGGGTGAGCAGCGGCATCGTCATGTTGACGACCTGGACCGCGCCGGGCATCACCGTCGGGTCGAGCAGCGTGATCAAGGGTGCGGCCACCAGGCCCAGGCCGAACCCCACGCCGCCCTGCACGATCGCCCCGATGAAGACGGCCACTCCCCCGATGAGCAGCAGCACCAGGTCGTGATCCATGCGCGGACCCTAGCGGTGCTCCCCACCGCCACGGCAACCGGTTATCCGGTCCCGAGAACTCGGACAATCACCGTCAGTAATCGAAAAGTATTGCGAGAGTAATCAGAGCCTTCGTAGACTTCCACGTGGCGACATGGCCATAGCGCCTTTTGTAGACAGGATCGTAGCCTCGCGGTATGGGGAGCGAGCAACGCCACACGACGATCCGGGTCAGCGTCGAGATCAGAGACCTGATAGCGCAACTCTCCGAGCAGGAAGGCACGAGCATGACCGCACTGGTCGAGGACGCCGTGAGAGAGCACAGGAAGAAGCTCCGCTGGCAGCGTGTCGCCGCGCAGATGGAGCGGACACGAAGCGAGGACCCGGAAGGCTGGGCGGAGTACGTCGCGGAGCGCGACCTGTGGCTCGGCCCTCCGTCACACCGCATCGCCCCCGAGTGGGAAGGCCTTTTCGGTCCGCCCGAGGATCTCCCCAACGCACCCGAGGAGAGGAATGAGGGTTAGGCAAGGCGACATCTGGTGGACCGACCTCGGCGACCCGATCGGCCGTGAGCAAGGGTACGGCCGGCCTGCCGTCGTCGTCAGCAACGACATCTGCAACCGGTTCGTACGGGACCCCGTGCTCGCCGTCCCGTTGACGACGCGATTCCGCGGCTGGGACACGCACATCGAGGTCGCGCCCGACGAAACGGGACTGCCGAAGACGAGCTGGGCGATGGTCGAACAGCTGCGCGCGCTCTCACCCGAACGATTCGGCACAAGGATCGGGGTCGTTCCGCCCGGCGTACTGTCGGAGATCGCCGACTGGGTCGCCGACATGCTGTAGAAGGGCGGCGCCCTGGACGAGATCTGAGATCCCGTCCAGGGCGGCGTCAGGTGCGTTGAGAACTCGCCTCAGCTCTCGGCGAGCCCTCTCAGCTCTTGGCCAGCAGGGAGCGCAGGACGTACTGCATGATGCCGCCGTGGCGGTAGTAGTCCGCCTCGCCGGGCGTGTCGATCCGCACCACGGCCTGGAACTCGACGTCTCCGGCCCGCACGGTGACGGTGGCGGGGGTCGAGCCGGTGTTCAGCTCCTCGACGCCGACGATGTCGAAGGTCTCCTCGCCGGTCAGGCCCAGCGAGTCGGCGCTCTCACCCTCGGGGAACTGCAGCGGCAGCACGCCCATGCCGATCAGGTTCGACCGGTGGATGCGCTCGTACGACTCGGCGATGACGGCGCGCACACCGAGCAGCGCGGTGCCCTTGGCCGCCCAGTCACGCGAGGACCCGGAGCCGTACTCCTTGCCGGCCAGGACGACCAGCGGGATGCCGGCGGCCTGGTAGTTCTGCGACGCGTCGTAGATGAACGCCTGCTCCCCGGCCTTGGTGAAGTCGCGGGTGTAGCCGCCCTCCACGCCGTCGAGCAGCAGGTTGCGCAGCCGGATGTTGGCGAACGTGCCGCGGATCATCACCTCGTGGTTGCCGCGGCGGGAGCCGTAGGAGTTGAAGTCCCTGACCTCGACGCCGTGCTCGCGCAGGTAGCGGCCCGCCGGAGTGTCGGCCTTGATCGCGCCCGCGGGCGAGATGTGGTCGGTCGTGACCGAGTCGCCCAGCTTGGCCAGGACCCGGGCGCCGCTGATGTCCGTCACCGGCTCGGGCTTGGCGGGCATGCCATCGAAGTACGGCGCCTTGCGGACGTACGTCGACTCGGAGTCCCACTCGAACGTGTCGCCGGTCGGGATCGGCAGCGACTGCCAGTGCTCGTCACCCTTGAAGACGTCCGCGTAGTCGCGCTGGAACATGTCCTGGCTGATCGACTCCGACACCACCGCCGCGACCTCCTCGGGCGCGGGCCAGATGTCCTTGAGGAAGACCGGCTGACCGTCGTCGCCGACGCCGAGCGGCTCGTTGTTCAGGTCGATGTCCATCGTCCCGGCCAGCGCGTACGCCACCACGAGCGGCGGCGAGGCCAGGTAGTTCATCTTGACGTCGGGGTTGATGCGGCCCTCGAAGTTGCGGTTGCCCGACAGCACGGCGGTGACCGCGAGGTCGCTGTCCTGGACCGCGGCGGAGATCTCCGGCTCCAGCGGGCCGGAGTTGCCGATGCAGGTGGTGCAGCCGTAGCCGACGAGGTTGAAGCCCAGCTTGTCGAGGTACGGCTGGAGGCCGGACCGCTCGAAGTAGCCGGTGACGACCTGGCTGCCCGGGGCGAGCGAGGTCTTCACCCACGGCTTGCGCGACAGCCCCTTGTCCACCGCGTTCTTCGCCAGCAGGGCCGCGCCGAGCATGACGTACGGGTTGGAGGTGTTCGTGCAGGACGTGATCGCGGCGATCGTGACGACACCGTGGTCGATCTCGAACGACGTGCCGTCCGACAGCGTCACGGGCGTGGGCCGGTGCGGCCGCTCACCGTTGCGCCGCACGGCGTGCGGCACGTCGCCCGCCCCGCTGTGGGAGATCGCCGGAGAGTCCGAGGCCGGGAAGGACTCGGCGGACGCCTCGTCGGCCGGGCCCTCGATGCACTCGTCGGTGACGTAGGTGCGGACCGCCGCGCGCCAGGCCGACTTGGCGTCGGCCAGCGGGATGCGGTCCTGCGGGCGCTTGGGCCCGGCGATCGACGGGACGACGGTCGACAGGTCGAGCTCGATGTACTCCGAGAAGACGGGCTCGGGGGCCGAGGGGTCGAGCCACAGGCCCTGCTCCCTGGCGTAGGCCTCGACCAGCGCGACCTGCTCCGGCGAGCGGCCGGTGAGCTTGAGGTAGTCGATCGTCTGGCCGTCGATCGGGAAGATGGCGCAGGTGGAGCCGAACTCGGGGCTCATGTTGCCGATCGTGGCGCGGTTGGCCAGCGGCACGCTGGAGACGCCCTCGCCGTAGAACTCCACGAACTTGCCGACCACGCCGTGCTTGCGCAGCATCTCGGTGATCGTGAGCACGAGGTCGGTCGCGGTGGCGCCGGCCGGCAGCTTGCCGGTCAGCTTGAAGCCGACCACCCGCGGGATCAGCATCGAGATCGGCTGGCCGAGCATCGCGGCCTCGGCCTCGATGCCGCCGACGCCCCAGCCGAGGACGCCGATGCCGTTCTCCATCGTGGTGTGGGAGTCGGTGCCCACGCAGGTGTCCGGGTAGGCCTTGCCGTCGCGGGTCATGACCACGCGGGCCAGGTGCTCGATGTTGACCTGGTGGACGATGCCGGTGCCGGGCGGGACGACCTTGAACTCGTCGAACGCCGTCTGGCCCCAGCGCAGGAACTGGTAGCGCTCGCGGTTGCGCTCGTACTCCCGCTCGACGTTGCGCTGGAAGGAGTCGGGGTGGCCGAAGAAGTCGACGATGACCGAGTGGTCGATGACCATCTCGGCCGGCGCGAGCGGGTTGATCTTCGCCGGGTCGCCGCCCAGGTCGCGTACGGCCTCGCGCATGGTGGCGAGGTCGACGACGCAGGGCACGCCGGTGAAGTCCTGCATGATCACACGGGCGGGGGTGAACTGGATCTCCACGCTCGGCTGGGCGTTCGGGTCCCAGCCCGCGATGGCGCGGATGTGGTCGGCGGTGATGTTCGCGCCGTCCTCGGTGCGGAGCAGGTTTTCCAGCAGGATCTTGAGGCTGTACGGGAGGCGCGCCGACCCCTCGACGGCGTCCAGCCGGTAGATCTCGTATGACGCGTCGCCGACGCGCAGCGTGTCACGGCTGCCGAAGCTGTTCGCGGACACGAAGTTCGCCTCCCCAGGGTTCCGGGCTTGTCTCAGGTTTCGTGTGCATCCTCCCGCACGTCCGGGACACTCCTGACAATTAGGTTGCCCTAACCTGTGCGGGTCGACGGATGTCTCGACGTCAAGATATCCCTCAAGATATCTCGACATCAAGTTACTCATGGGTAGGCCGGCATCATGGTGCCGGCGAACGGCCGGGTTTCCGGCTTCCGCGATGGTTCAGGCGGGCACGCGTGGCACGCGTCACCGCTCAGGCGGGCATCAGCCGCAGGCAGAACAGCGCGATCACCACGATCGACAGGGCCGGGCCGAGGAACTGCTTCTCGAACGCCCTGCCGGTCTTGATGCCGATCTTCCACGGCAGGAGCCAACGTCCCTGGATCGGCCATAAGACGGGGCAGCCGCGCTCGGTCAGGCAGTCGCCGATGACATGCACCAGGCAGCCGACCCCGATGGCCAGCCCCAGCCAGGAGTAGGTGACCCCGAGCGTCATGAAGGTCAGGAACAGCCCCGCCGTGAGTCCCACGTTCACGATGGCGGAGGTGAGCGTCTTGCCGGGCACGCCGATGCCCACGGCGCGGATCGCCAGGCCGATCATCAGCACGACCAGGATGTCGCGGCCGATGGCGTAGCGCTCGCCGAGCAGGTGGGCGCCCACTCCCATCAGGACGCTGAACAGCAGCGAGTGGGTGGCGTGCCGGTGCCCGCCGCTCACGAAGTTCACGCCCTTGCTGAGCAGCCAGGTCACCGGTCCGAACGTCTGCGCGATCGTGGCACTGGGATGGTCGAGATCGGGCAGCATGGCCGCGCCCGCGCACACGACGGCGCCCGCGACGAGCTCGGGCGGGGTCAGGATCGGCCCGGTCATCGTCGCCAGCTCCGGATGCCCCAACACGTCCGGCAGCGCCACCAGGGCCGGCGCGACCGCCAGCCACACCGCCGCCCCGCTGAGGGCGTGCGAGTGCCCCATCATGACAAGATCACGCTTGGAGACTGTACGGCAAAGCACCGACAAATTCCGCGTAGCGCCCACCCGTACGGGCACGTGTCGCGCGCCGCCACTCGCCGCCGGCGTCTCGCACGCGGCACACGGCCGCCGGAACGACGAGGGCCCCGCTCACGAGGGCCGCGACGACGAGGGCCCCGGAACGACAAAGACGGGATCGTCTAGCTCCAAGAGCACCCCCCAGCCCTCTCAGAGCAGAACGATCCCGTCTTCGTGTGAGATAACGCTACGGTCTCGGGGCCTGTTCCCTGTCCTCGAAAAACTTCCGCGTGAGCTACATCACTCTTACTCGGGCGTTGTCGCAAGAACGGTCGCGATATATCGTTGAAGCATCGAGAACAGATCGTGAATCAGAAGGGGGACTGCGATGGGTTCGGCACACACGCTCGGCGGGCCCTGGGCCCGCCCCGGGTTCGGGCACGGATTCGGCCCCGGATCCGACCACGAGTGCGGGCACGAGTTCAGGCACGAGATGCGCCGCCAGATGCGGCGCGCGATGCGCGAGACGCTCATGAAGGGGGCGGCCATGTGGCACCAGGAGCATCACGAGGGCGGCGGCCCTCACGAGCACCGGCACCGGGGCGGCATGCGGGGGCGCGGCCCATGGGGCGGTTTCGGGCCCGGCGGCGGTCCCTTCGGGCCGCCGTGGGCGGGCGGCGGCTTCCCGTTCGGCCCCCGGGGCTTCGGACGGCAGAGGAAGGCCAAGCGCGGTGACGTACGGGCGGCGATCCTCGCCCTGCTCGCCGAGGAGCCGCGCAACGGCTACCAGATCATCCAGGAGATCGCCGAGCGCAGCCAGGGCGGCTGGAAGCCCAGCCCCGGCGCGGTCTACCCGGCGCTGCAGCAGCTCACCGACGAGGGCCTGGTGCGCGCGGAGGAGACCGACGGGCGCAAGACGTTCCAGCTCACCGAGGCCGGGCGCGCCTACGTCACGGAGCACGGGGACGAGGTCCGGGCGCCCTGGGAGGAGATGACGCCGGACGTCGGAGACGACGTCCACGAACTCTTCGATCTGTCCAGGCAGGCGGCGTCCGCACTGTTCCAGATCGCCCATTCGGGCTCCGAGGGGCAGGTCAGGCAGGCCAAGCAGGTCCTGACCGAGACCAGGCGGCGGCTGTACCAGATCCTCGCCGACGGCGACCCGGTGGAGGAGTGACGATGGTCTCCCCTGACCGGCCGGCCGCCGAGGGCGGCGCACCCACCTCCCGCGGCGGCGACGCGCCGGGCGGCGGGCCCGCGGGCCACGCTCCGCCGAGCGGTCCGGCGTACGACGGGGCGCGTATCGGTGCCCTGCGCATCGGGGACAGGGAGCGCGACGAGGTGACGCGGCTGCTGCACGACGCGTTCGCGCAGGGCCGCATCACCCACGAGGAGCTCGACGAGCGCCTCGACGCCACCCTCTCGGCGCGCACGGCCGAGGACCTGCGGCGGGTGACCGCCGACCTGCCCGGCGCACCGGACGGCGTCTCGGACGGCGGCCACCGGGCCGGTGCCCCACGCCCCTGGGGCCCGGGGCGTCCGGGCTTCCCGCCCGCCGGCGTGCCCGGTTTCCCGGGCGCCCCCGCGGGCGCGCGGCCCGGCCCGTACGGTCCCCACCGGGCCGGCGGCCCACCCTGGGCACACGCGAGCTGGGGACACGGCATGGTCCCGCGGCGGCGCGGCCATCGCCCGCATCCGGCGATGTTCCTCATCCCGGTGGCCGCGATCGTCGTCCTGGCGGCCGGGCCGATGTGGCCGCCGTTCCTGGTGCTCAAGTTCCTGATCATCGCCCTGCTGGTGAAGGCGGTGCTCGGTCTGGCCCACCACCGGCGTCATCACCCGCACCCCACCCGGCACTGAGGTCCGGCACCGGCATCCGGGTCTTGCGCGACGGAGTTCCACGTGATGACTTCTCGGTAGGACCGCGTCAACCGTCTGCCGAGGAGGAAGCGGGACACGTGCTGTTGCCACGGGTCAAGCGGAAGCACGAGCCGTACCGCTTCGATGACGGAACGGTGCGCATCGGCGGCGAGATCTACGGGCTGGCCACCGAGATCAGCGATCCGACGGGCGGCGCGTGGGCCGCGCTCACCCTGATGGACGGCACCCGGTCTCCCGACGACGTCGCCGAGGCCGTCTGCCGGCGGCTGCCCGGCGTTTCCGCGCTCCAGGCGTCCCGGATCGTCGCCGCCCTCATCGCGTCGGGACATGTTGAGGACGCCTCGGCTCCCGTTCCCGGGGAGCTCGACGAACGGGAGCGCGAGCGGTACGACAGGAGCCAGGCGTTCTTCCATCAGGTCGACCTCGAGCCGGGACGGCGAGGATGGGACGCGCAGCTGCGCCTTCGGGCCGCCCGGGTCGTGGTGCTGGGCCTCGGCGGCACGGGGAGCCACGCCGCGTGGGCCCTCGCCGCCTCCGGCGTCGGCCGCCTGCACTGCGTGGACGCCGACGTGGTGGAGCTGTCGAACCTGAACCGGCAGGTCCTCTACACGGAGGACGATCTCGGCCGCGCCAAGGTGGACGCGGCCGTCGGCAGGCTGCGCCGGCTGAACTCCGACATCGAGGTCACCGGCGAGCGGCGGAGGATCGGCAGCGAGGCCGACCTGCTGTCCCTCGTGGCGGGCGCCGACGTCCTCGCGCTGTGCGCCGACGAGCCGAGGGAGCCCGGCATCCGGATCTGGGCCAACCGGATCTGCGCGCGGGCCGGCGTGCCGTGGGTCGGCGGCGGCTACAACGGCCCCCTCGTGACCGTGGGCACCTTCGCCCCCGGGCGTGGCGCCTGCTACGAGTGCCTGGCCGCGGGCGAGGCACGCCGCCGCAGGCCAGGCCTTCCGGTGGACCTCGGAGGACCGGGCGTGGTCGCCGCCTCGGCCGGCGTCTCGGGCCAGCTGGTCGCGCACTCGGTGATCTCGCTGGTCACCGGAGTGCCCGAGCCCGCCACCGGCACGGCCGTCGGACTGAACCTCATCGCACCGGACCAGCACATCTGGGTCCGGCATCCGCCTCGCCCCGACTGCCCGGTCTGCGGGGGTCAGCGACAACCAACCGAGTCGCAAAATGGGGCTTGACCGATTATGTCTGACATCCGAACATTTAGATGTTTTCTCTCGCGCGAGGTCCGCACCGATAATCCATGGCGGAAGGTGTTCGATGACCCCTCAAGAGCAGAACCAGGCACAGCCGGACGAATCGGCCGAGCCCGTCGCGGCCGAGATCGCGATCCGCAGACTGGACAAGATCGAGACGACGGCCTTCAGCCAGGGCAACTCGACCTGAGACCGGCCGGTGGTGCCTGACAAACGCTGCCCGTCAGGAGCGGGGATCCAGGTGGACGCATCGCAAGGCGGAGGAGGCCACGGCCGAGCTGTGGGCGACGAAATCGGGCCCTGCGGAAACTCCGAGTTCGCGAGGAATTCCCGCGGGTGGGGCACCTTCCGGAGCCCCGGTGGAAAACCCGCGCCTGCGAGGATTTTCTCCTGTGTGAAGCGCGATGAGGCGCCGTCCGGATCACGCTCGGCAGTGCTCCGTTCACCGGGCACCGGAACCGGGGCGGGCCGGGCGCCCGCCCCGGTGGGCCACGCGGGCCGTTCGTCATGACACCGACCCGGGTCACCCTGCACGATCTCGGCGTACGCCGGGACCGCGAGGAGTGGATCGTCGGGCGGGTGGAGACCGGCGACGTCATCGCCGTGCCCACGCAGGGCATGCGGGTCATCCGCCTGTTCCAGGAGGGGGCGACGGTCCCCGAGGTGGAGCGGCGCCTCGGCGCGGAGACCGGGACCCGGGTGGACGTCGGCGGATTCGTCGACGGCCTGGTCCGTGCGGGATTGGTGGCGGCGGTGGACGGACGCCCCGTCCCCGCGGCCCCTCCCCCGCCGCCCACTCTTCCCCGGCTGCTGCCCCGCCACGTGCGGTGGACGCTCAACCCGTCGCTGCACGCCGCCCTGGCGGCCGTGATCCTGGCCGGGGTGGCGGTGGCACTGCTGCGGCCGGGCGTCGTCCCCGGCTGGCGGGACCTGCTCTGGAGCGACCACGGGACGCTGGTCCTGCTCGCGCAGACGGCGGCCGGATGGCTGCTGATCCTCCTGCACGAGCTGGCCCATCTGTGCACGGCTCGCGCCGCCGGCGTGCCGGGGCGCGTCAGGTTCGGCACCCGTCTGCAGTTCCTCACGGCGCAGACCGAGGTGTCGGGCGTCTGGCTGGCTGAGCGCCGGGTCCGGCTGACGGTCTACCTCTCCGGCATGGCGCTGGACGCCGCCGTGTGCGCGGTCTGCCTCCTGCTCATGGTGCCGGCCGGGCCGCGTCCGGCCCTGTCCGTCGTCGCGATGACGGCGCTGATCATGCTGTCGGCCCAGTTCCTGGTGTTCATGCGCACCGATCTCTACTTCGTGCTGCAGGACGTGACGGGCTGCCGGAACCTGTACGGCGACTCCGCCGCGTACGCGGCGCACGTGTGCCGCCGGGCCCTGCTGCGCCGGTCGGCCGATCCGCTCGCCCGGCTGCCGCGGGCCGAGAGCCGCTGGGTTCGGGCGTACACGGCGATGCTCGTCGCCGGGACCGCGTTGTGCCTCTGGCTCGCCGTCACGGTGACGCTTCCCGCGGCCCTGGGCCTGCTCGCCGGTGCCGTGCGTGCGCTGCTCGACCCGCCCGGATGGGTCGCCGCGGCGGACGGCGTGGTCACGGTGCTGGTCGTCACCGGCTTCCACGTCCTTTGGGCCACAACGTGGTGGCGCAGGCACGGCCCGAAGGCGCGCCGTGCCGCCGGTTCGCTGAGGAGAAACCGTGATCCCGAGTCATGTGTTCGATGACGTCAGGGCCGCCGACGGCGAGTTCCTGGGGTTGGACGCCTATCAAGCCGAGTTCGAGGAGGTCTACCGCGACGCGACGGAGGTGGTGTGGAAGCTGGAGCGCGCCCAGCACTTCCACGAGCCGGCCGTGCCGAGCTGGCGGGCCGCCGACGCGGGCGACTGGGCGCGGGCCGTCGAGCTCGTCGAGGAGATGCGGGCCCCGCTGACCGCGATGTACCGCGAGCGGGCCCCGTTCAGGCGGCTGCGCGTCGTCGAGCTGCCCCTGACCCCGTATCTGCAGTGGGAGGCGCAGATCTTCGCCGTACGGGTCGCGGCGGGCGAGGAGATCAGGGTGCTCGCGGCGTCGGCGGTCGCGCCGCTGGAGACCCGGGCGGCGCTGCCCGAACTGGTCGTCTTCGGCCCGGGCCTGCTGTACGAGGTCCGCTACGACGAGATCGGGGCCGCGTTCGGCGCCCGCCGGATCACCGATCCCGGCGTCGTCTCACCCTGCCTGTCCGCCCTGGTCTCCCTGTACGGCGAGGGCGAGGACCTGCTGCCGTTCTTCGACCGTGAGGTGGCCCCGCTGCCGCCCCCGGCCGGCCTGTCGGAGAAGCCGGCCCGAATTGGGCCTTGACCCGGGATCGGCAGCGGCCAACGATCGACATGTCGCCCTCGGGGGAGTGTTTGCGGCCACGCCGACGAACGGAGGGTGAGATGAAGCCGGCCGAGCCAGAACCCGAGGTGGTGCAGGAGAGCGAAGCAACGGCGGGGACGAGGCAGATCAGGATCAGGTTGCTGGAGGCCGCGGAGACGGCCGTGTGCAGCAACTCGACGGGGAACTGACGCCCCCCAGACGTCCGCGGAAGACCCCACGCGCGCCGCGTCTCCGATTCCGGGCCGGAGCCGGGCGCGCTCCGACCAGCGATTCGGCTTCGGCCGAAGGAGGCTCCATGCCCGGAGAAGCGTTCGAGCACGTCAGACAGGCCGCGGGAGAGGTGCTTGCCGCGGCGGAGTACCGGACCGAGTTCTACGACCACCTGCGCCGGACCGAGGGCGTGGTGTGGAAGCTGGAACGCGCCCAGCACTTCCACGAGCCGGGCACCCCGAGCTGGACCGCGATGATGAGCGGAGACTGGGACCGGTCGCTCGCGCTGATGGAGGAGATGCGCTTCGCCGACGATCTGCCGCCCCGGGCGGAACTGCGCCGGCTGCGGATCGTCGAGATGCCGCCGACGCCGTACCTGCAGTGGGAGATCGTCCTGCTCGCGGCGCGCACCCGGGCGGGTGAGCGGGCGCGGGCACTGCACGCCCGGTCCGTACGGCACCTGGAGAGCCGCGCGCCGCTGCCCGAGCTGCTGATCCTCAGCCACGAGCTGATGTACGAGGTCCTCTACGACGAGATCGGCGCCCATGTGGGCGCGCGGCGGATCACCGACACCCGGATCGCCGAAGGCTGCGCCCGTGCCGTCGCCGGGCTGTACGCCCGCGCCGAGGACATGGTGGCCTTCCACGACCGCGAGGTGGCGCATCTGCCGCCGCCGGCCGCCGGGCGGATCCTCTCCCGCCCCGGCCACTCCTGAATCACGCCCGCGCCCGGCCGTCGGGACGGGGCTCAGGTCCCGTCCCGACGGTGCTCCTCCAGCGCCGCGCGCAGGGTGGCGAGCGTCGCGGCGGTCCGGGCGAGATCGGCGGCCGGGACGACGGCCACGCGGGCGGCCAGCTCGTCCTCGAGGGCCGGGCGGGCCGCGGCCAGGAGCCGGGACCCCTCCGGCGTGAGGCTGAGGACGGAGGACCGCCGGTCCTCGGGATGCGCCGCGCGCACGCACAGGCCCGCGCTCTCGAGCCGGTCGACGGCCTTGCTCACGGCTCCGACGGTGATCCCCACCTCGCGCACGATGTCGAGCACCCGGCACCCGGGGCGGCCGTCGATGATCTGCAGGAACTCGAACTGACCCAGGCCGATCCCGTGCTCGGCACGCAGCCGGTCGCTCACCGTGTTGTACAGCCGGGTCTCGACGCGGACGAGATCGGTGAACAGCCGAGTGATGTCCGTCACATTCGTCGCCGAGGTTGATTCCTGGGAATCATCTTCCGCGGAACCGGGTTGGGGACCACATGTGCATTCCACGGAATGCATTCTTTCACCCCGACACCTGGAGGTCCGGATGACCCGCCTGCAGCGCGAGGCCGTCGACGCCCTGCACCGCAACGCCCCCGTCCACCCGAACCCGACGCTGGCGGAGCAGCGCGCCGGATTCGCCGGAGCCCTCTCCCGGCCCCTGCCCGACGACGTCGCGGTACGCGAGACCGTGCTCGCCGGCCGTCCCGCGCTCGACCTGAGCCCCGCCACCGTCACCGGCCGTGGGCGGTTGCTCTACCTCCACGGCGGCGGCTACGTCCTGGGATCGCCCGGCACGCACACGGGAGTCACCGCCCAGCTGGCGCACCGCGCCCGGCTGCGGGCGACGTCCGTGGACTACCGGCTGGCCCCCGAGCATCTCTTCCCCGCGGCGGTGGACGACGGCCTCGCCGCCTACCGGGCGCTGCTCGACGAGGGAGTACGGCCGGAGGAACTCGTGCTCGCCGGAGACTCCGCCGGTGGCGGACTGGCCGTCGCGACCCTGATCGCGGCCCGCGACGCCGGCCTCCCGCAGCCGGCGGGCGCCGTCGTGTTCTCCCCGTGGGTCGACCTGACACTCGGCGGGCAGAGCATGCGCACGAAGAAGGACGCCGACCCGATCTTCATCCCCGAGGCGCTCCAGGCCTTCGCCACCCGCTACCTGGCCGGTCAGGACCCCACCCATCCGCTGGCGAGCCCCGTGTTCGCTGATCTGCGGGGCCTGCCCCCGCTCCTGGTGCAGGCCGGGTCGAACGAACTCCTGCTGGACGACGCCGTCCGGCTCGCCGGACGCGCGGCCGCGGACGAGGTGGAGGTCACGCTGCGGGTCTGGCCGCAGGTGCCGCACGTCTTCCAGAACCACTTCGGCCACCTCGACGAGGCCGACGAGGCACTCGACGAGGCCGCCCGCTTCCTGTCGAGCCGGGTGCGGGCCGGTCACGAGGCACAGGCGGATCCCGGCGCCTGAGCCTGGAGGACCCCGGAGCGGGCTCCCCGGCCGCCGCGGCCCTTCCGCCGTCACGCGTGCGGCGGAAGGGCGGGCCGTCCCCGGCCGCCGCGGCCGTCGCGCGGTCAGGGACGCGGCGGACGCAGGCGGGCCATCTCGGCCGCGATGGCGTCCAGCCTCCAGTGGGCGTTCAGCCCGCTGGGGTTGGGCAGCACCCACAGCGCGGCCCCGCCGATCGTCTCCTCCTGCGGGCCGATCCGGGCCGCGGGCCGCGCGAAGGCGACGCGGTAGGCCGACACCCCGGCGACCGCCAGGACGCGGGGGCGGACCTCCTCCACCAGCCGCGCGAGCCTCGCGCCGCCCTCGCGGAGCTCCTCCTGGGTCAGCTCGTCGGCCCGGGCGGTCGCCCGGGCCACGATGTTGGTGATGCCCAGCCCGTACGACGGGAGCAGACGCTGGTCGGACGGCGCGAGCCTGCGCGGCACGAGGCCGGACAGATGCAACGCCGGCCAGAACCGGTTGCCCGGCCGGGCGAAGTGGTGACCGGTCGCGGCCGAGTAGAGACTGGGGTTGATCCCGCAGAACAGCACGTCGAGCCCGGGGCCGAGCACGTCCTCGATCGTCGCGTTCCTGGCCGCCTCGAGGTCGGCCTTGGTGGGGGCCATGCCGTGATGCTAGACGGCCCGCCCGCTCCTGGTCGCAGTCCAGACGGCGCTGGTGCGCAGGTGGTTGTCGTAGAGCTCCTGGACCTCGAGGAGGGACTGCGGGGGTTGCTTGCCGTAGGCGATGCGCTCCAGGTGCCGGAAGTATTCGAAGCGCTCCACGCCCGGCGTGATGACAATGAGGATGTCGGCGTCGTGGCCGGGGGCTGCGGCGAACGCGTGGGCGAGGCCCGGCGGGACGATGACGAGGTCGCCGCGTTCCGCGGTGACGACCTCGTCCCCGGTGAGCAGCTGGGCGCGGCCGTCGAGCAGGTAGAACAGCTCGGCGGAACCGGTGTGGTGATGGGGGGCGGCGCCGTCCGCCCCGTCGTTGAGGGTGATGCGCTGGGCGGACAGGGCGCCGCCCGTGGCGCTGCTGTCGGCCAGCAGCCGCATGGTGACGGGTGCCTGGCCGATGACCTCGGCGTCGGCGGAGCGGACGATCACGGATTCGGCGAAGTCGGGGACGACCAGCGACATGTCGGGTCCTTCGGTGCACGTAGTCGGGGTACGGGGTCAGACGGCGAAGAGCAGGGCGGCGCTGATCAAAATGATCACAGCGGTCGCGAAGTGGATGCCGAACGCGACCGCCCGGGTGCCGCCGTTGCGCAGCACGATCAGAGTGTCGCCCAGGGGCAGCAGGGCGACGATCAGCATGTACCAGGCCTCGGCGCGGGCGCCGGCGAAGACCAGCAGGGCCAGGCCCAGCAGACCGTAGGTCCCGTCACGCAGGCCCTTGATCGTCAGGTAGGCGGCGTCGCCGTCCTTCTTCGCCGGGACGCCGTAGCCGGCGGCCGCGGCGTGCGGCACGAGCAGGAAGCGGGCTCCGATGAACAGGACGAACAGGTTGAGGACGATGGCGAGGCCGTACGCGATGGGGGTGAGCATGTCTCTCTCCGAGATCTAGCAGCGCTAGTAACAAGAACGAAGCTAGCAGAGCATTGCCATCAACGCTAGCGCTGCTAGAGTTCGAAGCATGTCGATCCAGTCACGCAGGGAGCGCGAGCGCGCCGAGCGGGAAAAGCTGATAATCACGGCCGCCCGCGAACTGGCCGAGGCCGAGGGCTGGGAGGCGGTCACGACCCGGCGGCTGGCCGAGCGGGTCGAGTACAGCCAGCCGGTGCTCTACAGCCACTTCAAGGGCAAGGACGCGATCATGGCGGCCGTCGCCGTGGAGGGCTGCGCCGACCTGGCCCGGGAGCTGCGCACGGCCAGGACCGCGGCGCCGGACGCCCGCCGCGCCATCGCCGGCGTCGGTGCGGCCTACGTGGCCTTCGCCGACCGGCACCCGGCCCTCTACGACGTGATCTTCAGCCTGGCCGTCCCGCTGCCGTTCGCCACCCCCGAGGCCCCGCCCGCCCTGCAGGCGGCCTTCGGCGAGCTGGCCGAGGCCGTCCGCCCCCACGCGGGCGGCGACGACCTGGGCGCACTGACCGAGACCTTCTGGGCCGCCCTGCACGGCCTGGTGACCCTCATGCGCGGCGGCCGGCTCCCGCGCGAGCACCACGAGCTCAGGCTCGGGCTGCTCCTGGCCCGCTTCACGGGCTGAGCCCCGCCTCCGAGCCCCGCCTCCGAGCCCCGCCTCCGAAGCCTGCCGCCGAGGCTGGGAGGCGCGAACCGGGTGCCCAGACGGGGCCGGCGGAAGGGCCGGAGACTCAGCCGAAGGGCCGTTCCATCTGGTCGAGAGCCTGCTCGATGATCTGCGAGAGCGGGCGGGCCTCCTGCTCCTCGATCCAGACGTGGGTGGCGATGCGCAACGCCACCAGGAAGGCCGCGGCCATGATCCGCGACTTCAGGTCGGCCGCGGGATCTCCCGCTCCGTCGCGTTCTCCGTCGCGTTCGGAGATCGCCTGGACCAGCTCACGTTCCAGCCTGGCGTGGTTGGCGAGCTGCCGGGCGAGCAGGGAGGGATGGCGCTTGGTGAGCGAGGTGCGCACCGCCCACTCGCGGTCGAGCTCGCCCATGTCCTCCAGCGTGTCGCGCACGGCTCCGCGCAGCGCCTGCCGGCCCGACTCCCCCGCCGGCCGTTCGCGGACCGCCCGGACCAGCGACCGCACGCGCTCCTCCTCGCCGTACAGGAGGGCGTCCTCCTTGCTGGCGAAGTAGTTGGAGAAGGTCCGGCGCGAGATGTTGGCGGCCTCCACGATGTCGTCGACGGTGACGTGATCGAGACCGCGCTCCACCGCGAGCCGCAGCGTGGCCTTGTGGATGGCCTGCCGCGTCTCGGCCTTCTTACGCTCGCGCAACCCCGCCGTCGGTTCCATGGTGGACTCAGCTTAGCCGCTGAATTATTGCCCATTGAGCAAAGTTGCCCATCGGGCATGTATCGTTGAGAGGTAATCCCCTCCCAACTCGCATTGGAGGCTGCGCGTGAGCGCACCCACGCTGCCGGAGACGGGGGCCAAGAGCCACCGGCAGATACTCGAAGCGCTGAGCGGCCTGCTCCTCGTCCTGTTCCTCGCGATGATCAGCAGCACGATCGTGTCGGTGGCGCTGCCGCAGATCATCGGCGCGTTGAACGGCACCCAGTCGCAGTACACCTGGGTGGTCACCGCGGCTCTGCTCACCACGACGGCTTCGACGCCCATCTGGGGCAAGCTGGCCGACCTGTTCAGCAAGAAGCTGCTGCTCGAGATCGCCATCGGCATCTTCCTCGTCGCCTCGCTGGCCTGCGGCTTCGCCCAGAACACCCCGATGCTGATCGCCTTCCGCGCGGTGCAGGGCCTGGGCATGGGCGCCCTGCAGATCCTGGTGCAGGTGGTCATCGCCGCCATGATCAGCCCGAAGGAGCGGGGCAAGTACAACGGCTACCTGGGCGCGGTCATGGCCGTGGCCACGGTCGGCGGGCCGCTGCTGGGCGGCCTGATCACCGACACGTCCTGGCTGGGCTGGCGGTGGTGCTTCTTCCTGCCGATCCCGTTCACCGCACTCGCGTTGATCATCCTGCACCGCACGCTCGACATCGCCTCGGTCCGCCGGCCGGGCACCTCGGTCGACTACCCCGGCGCGCTCCTCATCGCCGCCGGCGTGAGCGTCCTGCTCGTCTGGATCACCTTCGTCCGCAACTCCTTCGACTGGATCTCCTGGCAGACCTTCGCCATGGTCGGCGCCTCGGTCGTGCTGCTGGGCATCGCCGTCTGGGTGGAGTCCGTGGTCCGCGAGCCGGTCGTCCCGCTGCACGTCATCCGGCGGCGCGTTCCCGCCCTCGCCATCCTGGCCAGCCTGGCCGTGGGCATGGCCATGTTCGGCGGCGCGGTCTTCCTCGGCCAGTACTTCCAGATCGGCCGCGGCTACAGCCCCACCGAGGCCGGCCTGCTCACCATCCCGATGATGCTCGGCGTCCTGGTCTCGTCCACGGTCTCGGGGCGGATGGTGTCCCGCAGCGGGCGGGTCAAGCCGTACATCCTCGTCGGCTCGATCGTGCTCACGCTCGGGTTCCTCGTCCTGTCCACCATGGACCACGACACCTCGCTGGTCCTCGTCGGCGGCGGCATGCTCGTGGTCGGCGCCGGCGTCGGCATGTCCATGCAGAACCTCGTGCTGGCCGTGCAGAACACCGTCCCGCTGCGCGAGCTGGGCGCGGCCAGCGGCGCGATCACCTTCTTCCGCTCGCTGGGCGGCACGATCGGCGTCTCGGTCCTGGGCGCGGTGCTGGCCAGCCAGGTCACCGAGAACATCACCGCGGGCATGGCCAAGGCCGGCATCCGGGTGCCCGCGTCCCAGAGCGACGGCGGCAGCCTCAACATGGGAGCGCTGCCCGAGCCGATCCGCACCATCGTGCGCGCCGCCTACGGCGACGCCACCGGCCACATCTTCCTCATCTCGGCCTGCATCGCGGTCGTCGGCATCCTCGCCGTGCTGTTCCTCCCGCAGGTGCGGCTGCGCGACAGCGTGGACCTGCCCGAGCCGGCTACTGGGCCGGCCGCCGCCGAAGCCGGCGCGCCCACGGCCGCCGAGTCCCGCTGAGCCGCGTCTTCAGGCACGACCCCGGGCCCCCGGGTACGGCCCCCGCCTCACCGGCGGGCGGCCGTACCGGGGGCCGTACGGTCGAAGGACACGGGCCGTCCCGTCACAGGCGGGGGTCGACCGGCTCGGACTCCAGCGCGAGGACGGCGAAGACCGCCTCGTGGATCCGCCACAGCGGCTCGCCCTCCGCCAGGCGCGCGAGCGCCTCCAGGCCGAGCGCGTGCTCCCGCAGCGCGAGCGAGCGCTTCCTTCCGGTGAACCTGCGCCGCAGCACGTCGAGCGACTCGGTGTAGTCGGGGCCGTAGATGATCCGCAGATACTCCCTGCC
Source organism: Microbispora sp. NPDC088329 (assembly GCF_040685655.1). Taxonomy (NCBI): domain Bacteria; kingdom Bacillati; phylum Actinomycetota; class Actinomycetes; order Streptosporangiales; family Streptosporangiaceae; genus Microbispora; species Microbispora sp. NPDC088329. The sequence goes on along the minus strand of NZ_JBFBIP010000004.1, from coordinate 91,873 downwards.
GCGCACCTTCACACCCGGTTGCACCCGGCCTTCGGACTGGGCGGCCGGTTTGACCACCATGCCCTCGCCCCCCGCCTCGGTCAGCGCCGTCCACCACGCGACCGCCGCCTCCCGCTCCTGCGGCGAGCCGAGGGAGACGAAGACATGGCGAGTCGGCGTGACGAGCGGCGAGTCCAACAGTGCGAGCGTCTTCAGGTGCCACTCGTGCGGCTCCTCCACCGCCGTCGCCCTGCCCTCGCAGGCGAGGATCTGGAACGGCGCGAGCCGTACGCCGTCGAGACCCGAGATCGGCCAGCAGTATCGGGCATAGGCGTCGCGGAAGAGGGCAGCGTTGCGGGCACGGCGGCGGGTGCGGTCGAGCAGAGGGCCTACGTCCAGGCCACGTCCCGCCGCCATCTCCAGCGCCGCGACCGCCTCGGGAAGCGCCGCCCCGGCGGCCGCCCCCACCGAGGCGTACTGGTCGCGGATCAGCCCCTCGGCCTTGGCCGACCACGGCAGCAGCTCGCAGTCGAGCACCAGCCAGTCGGTCTCCAGCGTCTCCCACAGCGGCGCGGCGGCCTCGCGCAGCCGGTCCACCAGCTCCGGCAGGCGCTCGTCGAAGAAGGGCCGCCCGGTGCGGGTGTAGACGCTGCCCGTCGTGCCGTCGTTCATCCCGAAACGGCGCGCCGCCGCCTCCGGCGTCCGCGCCAGCACGGCGATCGCCCGCGAGCCCATGTGCTTCTCCTCGCACACCACCCGCGTCACCCCCGCGCGGGCGAACTCGTCGAACGCCTCGGCCGGGTGCTCCAGGTAGCCGTCGAGCGCGGAGGTCTCCGGCGGCGCCATCGTCGGCGGAAGGTAGACCAGCCAGCGGGGGTCCACGGCGAACCGGCTCATGATCTCCAGTGCGGCGCGGGAGTTCTCCTCCGCGATTTTGATCCGGCCGCCGAACCGGGTCTCCACGAAGCGGGTGCCGTCCACGTCGCCGATGTCCAGCACGCCCGGGTCGCGCTCCACCCGGGTGGCGGCCAGCGGCCGCACCGGCTCGTACCAGACCTGCTCGGCCGGGACCGAGACGAGCTCGCGCTCGGGGTAGCGCAGGGCGGTCAGCCGCCCGCCGAAGACCACGCCGGTGTCGAGGCAGATCGTGTTGTTGACCCATTCCGGCTCCGGCGTCGGGGTGTGGCCGTAGACGACCATGGCGCGCCCCCGGTAGTCGTTCGCCCAGGGGTAGCGCACCGGCAGGCCGTACTCGTCGGTCTCCCCGGTCGTGTCGCCGTACAGGGCGAACGCCCGCACCCGCCCGGAGGCCCGCCCGTGGTAGGCCTCCTTGAGGCCGGCGTGCGCGACCACCAGCCGGCCCCCGTCGAGGCGGTAGTGGCTGATGAGCCCGTCCATGAACGTCCTGGCGGCCGCGCGGAACTCCTCCGGCTCGGCGGCGAGCTGCTCCAGCGACCGCTCAAGGCCGTGGGCGACCCGCACCTTGCGGCCGTCGAGGGCCCGCACCAGCTTCTGCTCGTGGTTTCCTGCCACGCACAGCGCGGTCCCCGCCTCGACCATGCTCATGACCAGCCGCAGCACGCCCGGCGTGTCCGGGCCGCGGTCGACGAGGTCGCCGACGAAGACCGCCGTACGCCCCTCGGGGTGGACGGCGCCGTCCGGCCCGACCTCCCAGCCGAGCTTCACCAGCAGGGACTCCAGCTCGGCCCGGCAACCGTGCACGTCGCCGATGATGTCGAAAGGACCGTTGAGGTGGGTCCTGTCGGTCCACGCCTTCTCGTACGTGATGACCACGTCGTCGATCTCGTCGCCGCGCAGGACGTGGACCCGGCGGAAGCCGTCCTTGGCGATCTTGGCGAGCGACCGGCGCAGCTCCTTGCGCTGCCGGGTGATCACGTGGGCGCCGAAGGCCCGGTCGGGGCGCTCCGCGTTCCGGGCGCGTGCCACCTCCTCGGGCACGTCCAGCACGATCGCGTCGGCGAGCACGTCGTGCGCCCTGGCCAGCTCGATGAGCTTCTTGCGGGCCTCCCACTGCACGTTGGTCGCGTCGACGACGGTGAGCAGGCCCCGCCGCAGGCGGATGCCCACGATGTGGTGGAGCAGGTCGAACGCCTCAGGCGTCGCCGTCTGGTCGTTCTCGTCGTCGGCCACCAGGCCCCGGCAGAAGTCGGACGAGACGACCTGCGTGGGCGCGAAATGCCGGGCCGCGAACGTCGACTTGCCGCTCCCGGAGATGCCCACGAGCACCACCAGCGACAGCTCCGGCACGCTGATCTCGGTCACGGCCGCTCCTCCTTCCTGCTGAAGACCGCCATCTGGGTGGGCGGGCCCGTCTCGGGGTCGTCCACGCCCACCGGCCGCAGATCGGCCGCGTAGCCGTACGTCTCGCAGACGCCCGCCACCCACCGGGCGAACTCCGCCCTGCTCCACTCGAACCGGTGGTCGGGGTGGCGGCGCGCCCCCGCGGCGAGCTCGTACCTGACGTTGTGCTCCACGTTGGGCGTGGTCACGATCACGTGTGCGGGCCGCGCCGCGCCGAAGACCACGCGTTCGAGCGCGGGCAGCCGCGGCGGGTCCACGTGCTCGACGACCTCCATCAGCACCGCGGCGTCGTGCCCGGCCAGGCGGGCGTCGGTGTAGGTCAGCGAGCCCTGGAACAGCTCCAGCCTGGCCCGCTTGGCGTCCGGCATCCGCTCGGCGCGCAGACGGCGCTTGGCCAGCGCAAGTGCGCGGGCCGACACGTCCATGCCGGTCACCTTGGCGAAGACCGGCCTGTCCAGCAACGCCCCCAGCAGTTGCCCTGACCCGCAGCCGAGGTCGAGCACGGTGCGGGCGCCGATCTCCTCCAGCACCGCCACGACGGCCTCCCGGCGCAGCGTGTTCAACGGCACCCGCGTCTCGCCCGCCCCGTCACCGGCCTCCGCGCCCACCGTCCCGGCCGGCTCGGGGACGCGCCCGTCGTCGGGACGCGGGGCGGCGTCCACCGGCTCGGCGGGACCGGAGACACCGCGCGTGCGCGCGGACTCGGTGGCGCCGGGCTCGGTGTGCTCGGTGGGCTCGGCGGGCTCGGCGGGCTCGGCTGCCGCGGCCGGCTCGGCGAAGTCGGGGGCCTCGGCGCCCGGCTCCTCATCGACCGGCGGGTCCAGGCTCTCCTCCACGTCGTCGCCGAGCTCGGCGAGACGGGCGAAGGCGGTGCGGGTGAGCGCCCACCGCCGGCCGAGGTAGCGGCGGGTGATCAGCCCCTTGTCCGGATGACCGGCCAGCCATCCCTCCCCCGCGCGGACGAGCTTGTCGACCTCGTCGCCCGCCAGCCAGTAGTGCTTGGCGTCGTCCAGCACGGGGAGCAGGACGTACAGATGGTTGAGCGCGTCGGCGAGGCGCACGGTCCCCCGCAGCGCGAGCCGTACGTAGCGGGACTCCCCCCACTCCGGAAAGACGGGGTCGAGCGGCACGGCCGCGGCGTCGACCTCCCAGCCCAGCGGCCCGAACAGCCGGTGCGCGAGATCGGCGCCGCCCCGGCACGGCAGCGCGGGCAGGCCGATCTCCAGCGGGATCGGCCCGTCCGCGAGGTCCTGGCGGGAGGCGCAGCGCCCGGTCCGCGCCGTACGGAAAACGTCCGCGAGCGCCGACGCCAGCAGTGAGGACGCGGCGTACGGCCGGTCGTTGACGTACTGCCCCAGGGAGAAGTCGGGCGAGGAGGAGCCCCGGGAACGGGCCAGCCGCACGGGGTCGACCTCGAGCAGCAGCGCCGCGGTGCACCGGTCCTCGTCCGCCTCCGGATAGAAGACCCGCGCGATGCCGAACGACTTCTCGAACTCCTGCACCCGGTCGGGATGCTTGTGCAGGAGGAAGCCGAGGTCCGTGGCGGGCCGCAGGGTCGTCGAGATCGTGAGGAGCACCCGGCACAGTGTGCCGGATGCCCCCTTCGACCGGCTATGGCATTATCAGACGTGCGGCAGCACCTCGGAAGCGATCAGCTCCAGGTGCTCCAGGTCGTGCAGGTCGAGGACCTGCAGGTAGAGCCGCTCGGCGCCCATCTCCGTGAATCGGCCGATCTTGTCAACGATCTCCTGCGGGGTGCCCGCCAGCCCGTTGACGCGCAGCTCGTCGACCTTGCGGCCGATGTTGGCGGCCCGCCGGGCGATCTCCGCCTCGTCCCGCCCGGCGCAGACGACCTGCGCCGCCGACAGCAGGACGGTCTCCCGTCCCGCGGCGTCGCACGCCCGCCTGACCCTGTCGAAGGCCGCGGCGGTGTCCTCGGGGAGATGGAACGGCACGTTGTACTCGTCGGCGAACCGCGCGACCAGCCGCGGCGTCCGCTTGGCGCCCCCGCCGCCGATGATGACTGGCGGCCGGGGCCGCTGCGCCGGCTTCGGCAGCGCCGGGGAGCCGGCCAGCCGATAGTGCGCGCCCTCGAACGAGAACGGCTTGTCCGCCGCCCACAGCCCGGTCACGATCTCGAGCTGCTCCTCCAGGCGCTCGAACCGCTCGCCAAGCGAGGGGAACGGGATCCCGTACGCCGTGTGCTCCTCCTCGAACCAGCCGGTGCCGAGACCCAGCTCCACACGGCCGCCGCTCATCTGGTCGACCTGGGCGACGCTGATCGCCAGCGGGCCGGGCAAGCGGAACGTCGCGGCGCTCACCAGCGTGCCCAGCCGGATGGTCGAGGTCTCCCGGGCGAGACCGGCCAGAGTGATCCACGCGTCGGTCGGGCCCGGAGCGGGGTCACCGTCACCCATGCGCAGATAGTGGTCAGACCGGAAGAACGCGTCGAACCCGAGCCGCTCGGCGGCCTGCGCCACCTTGAGCTGATCGTCGTAACTCGCTCCCTGCTGGGGTTCAGTGAAGATCCTCAATTTCATCCATCCATTATCCCCTCCCCCGGCTGCCCGGCTTGCTAGAGTGCGAGCCGCCTGTGCGCAACGTGGTCACATCGCAACTCAGGGTGGTGAGCGTGGACTCGGCACGTCATTCCCGCGAAGCGGGCCGCCTCCCGCGTTCCCTCGTCCTCCTGGCGTCGGCCGCGCTCGTCGCCGGTACCGGCGCGGCGTTGTGGGCGCTGCCCGCCGCCCCGCCCGAGGGCTGGCACGTCGCTCCCGGCGCCACGCCCGCCGGTCACCGGACCCCGGCCTCCGCGACGCCGGAGACGCTGGTCGCCGCACGTCAGACGGTCGCCGCCCCGGCCCCGCCCGCCGCTCCCTCCGCCGACGCGCCCGCGGCCGGTTACCGGGGCTTCCTCGACGCCGCCGGCGAGCCGCGTCCCGAACTGACGGCCGCGGGCGTGCGCTCGTTCGCGATCGGTCACGTCGTCGCCGGGCCGGACGGCTGCACTCCCCACTGGGCGGGGGTGCGTCCCCACGGCGGCGACGCGGTCGCCGCGCGAATCGGGCGGCTGCGGGCCGACGGCGGCGAGGTGTGGCCGGCGTTCGGCGGGCCCTACGGGCGGGAGCTGTCGGCCACCTGCGAGAACCCCGCCCGGCTGCTCGCGGCCTACCGGCGGGTCGTCGCCGTGATGGACCCTCCCGGCGTCGACATCGAGCCCGCGGAGCCCGCGGCGGGCCAAACCGGAGAGACCGGCCAAGCGGGAGAAACAGGCCAGGCGGGGGAAACCGGGCAGGCCGAAGGGACAGATCCGGCCGGAGAGACGGCCGCCCGCCGCCGCGCCGCCGTACTCGCCCGCCTGCAACGCGAGGCGTGGACCCGGGCGGGATCGACCGGCGGGGCCGGTGCACTGCGCGTGACGTTCACGCTTCCCGCCTCCCGGGACGGCCTGAGGCCCGCCGGCCGGGAGGCGTTGCGGATCACCCGGGAGGCGGGTGTGGAGATCGAGTCGGTCGGCCTGCTCGTGCCGATGGGGTCCGCCCCCTCCGCGCTGCACGACCTGGCCGTAGCGGCCCGGGCGGCGCGCCCGCAGATCGCGGTGGCGTTGGGTGTCTCGCCGGACGCGGTGTGGCGGCGGATGGGGCTGGCGCCCGTCCTCACGGGCTCCCGTGACCTGGGGCCGGGCGAGGCGGCACGGCTGGCGGCCTTCCGGGCCCGCAACGGCCTGGCCTGGCTGTCCGTGCGGGGTGCCCGTCCCTCCGAGCAGGTGCTGCGGATCCTCACGGGGGCGGCGTCACCGGCCGCACCGGCCACGCGGTCGCGACTCATGCCGGGCGGCCACCCCGTCCCCTGACCGCCGCCCGCCGCCTTCCCCGTCCCAACGAAGCGCTGCTCGGCTCCCACCCCGCCGGCACCGCGTTCGCCGGGCAGCGCCGCGCACAGGCCCGCGGGCTCGGGCGACTCGTCGAGCGCGCCCGGAGCTCGGGCGGTGTCCGTCCCGAGCTGTCGGCCGAGGACGTGAGGATCGGCCTGATGGCCATCGCCTCCCTGCACGCCGGTTCCCGTGAACGCGGCCGTGGCGGTCCGGAGGCCGGCGGACCTCCTGGTCGCGGGGATGTCCCATCCCCACCCGTGAGGCGGGCCGGGCTCAGTCCCTGACGAGCAGCGCCACGCACTCCACGTGGTGGGTCATCGGATACTGGTCGAAGGCCCGCAGGTCCTCCAGCCGGTAGCCGTGCCGGCCGAACCATGCGACGTCCCTGGCCAGGGTGGCCGGGTCGCACGAGACGTACACCACGCGCGAGGCCTCCAGACCGGCGACGCGCTCGACCACCGGACGGCCGAGGCCCGCACGGGGCGGGTCGGCCACCACCAGGTCGGCCCGTTCGATCCGCAGCCGGTCGAGCGCCTCCTCGACCCTGCCCCGCTCGATCCGCGCCTGCGGCAGGTCGCGCAGGTTGAACCGGGCGTCCTGCGCGGCCTGCGGTTCGGATTCGATGCCGAGCACGGCGCCCTCCGGGCCGACGGCCTCGGCGAGCCCGGCGGCGAAAAGGCCCGCGCCGCAGTACAGGTCGAGCGCCCACTCCCCCGGCTCGGGGCGGCCGAAGTCGAGCACCGCGCCGAGCAGCGTGTCCGCCGCCCCCGGATGGACCTGCCAGAACCCGCTCGCGGTGACGCGGAAGTCCCGCTCGCCCACCCGCTCGGTCAGCGAGGCCCGGCCGTGCAGCGCACGCGTGCCCCGTCTGCCCTGGTCGAGCAGGATCGCGGCGTCCACGTCCGGGATGGCCGCGCGGCGGTTCGGGAGCGGTTCGACGATCACGGCGCGGTCGCCGCCGGAGGCCGCCACCACCTCGACCGCGGCGGCCCCAGGCCAGGCGAGGCGTTCCGCGCCGATCTCCTCCACGGCGGGGTGCGCGATGAGGCACTCGGTGACGTGCTCGATCTCGTGCGACCGGTGCCTGCGCAGCCCGGCCGTGCCGTCCCGGTCCACGGCGAAGCGCACACGGGTACGCCACCCGAGGCCGTCCTCCGCCCCCGGCACCTCCTCGACCACGACCTTGAGATCGAGGCCCGCCAGGCGGCGGAACTGTTCGGCGACCACATCGGCCTTGAGCCGGCGCTGCGCCTCGAGCGAGGCGTGCTGCCAGTCGCAGCCGCCGCAGTGGCCGGGCCGGGCGAACGGGCAGGGCGGCGTGACGCGGTCGGGTGAGGGCTCGAGGATCTCGACCGCGTCGGCCCGCAGGAACCGCGTGGTCTCCTCGGTGACCTCGGCCACGACCCGCTCGCCGGGCAGGGTGTGCCGGACGAACACCACCCGGCCCTCGTGCCTGGCCACGCACCAGCCGCCGTTGGCGACGGCGTCCACCGTCAGTTCGAGCCGTTCGCCACCCATAGCGGCCTCTTTCGTTTCGGTCATGTCTTGACCTGTGTGTCCTTCGGGGGCTGGTAGGAGCGGCGGGAGGCGCCGGGAGCGGACGGCTCCCTGCGGCCCCTGAGCCGGTCGGAGGAGGCGAGCTGGAAGGGCACGCTCGTGACCATGACCCCGGGCTTGAACAGCAGCCGTCCCTTGAGCCGCAACGCGCTCTGGTTGTGCAGGAGGTGCTCCCACCACCGGCCGACCACGTACTCCGGGATGTAGACGGTCACGACGTCGCGCGGCGAGCGCCGCCGCAGCGACTTGACGTAGTCGAGAATCGGGCCCGTGATCTCCCGGTAAGGCGAGTCGAGGATCTTCAGCGGCACCTCGATGTCACGCCGGTCCCACTCCTCTCTGAGCCTGTTCGCCTCGTCGGCGTCCACGCTGACGGTCACGGCCTCCAGGCTCGACGGGCGGGTCGCCCTGGCGTACGCGAGCGCACGGAGCGTGGGCTTGTGGATCTTCGAGACGAGCACGATCGCGTGGTTGCGCGCGGGCAGCAGCGACTCGTCGACCTCGTGCCCCTCGGGCGCGGCGAGCTCCTCGGCGACCCGGTCGTAGTGCCGCCTGATGCCCTTCATCATCAGGAAGAGCACCGGCATCGCGATGCAGACGATGTACGCGCCGTGCATGAACTTGGTCGCCAGGACGACGACGAGCACGAGCCCCGTCATCACCGCGCCGAAGCCGTTGATCAGCCGCGAGCGCATCATGTGGAAGCGCGCCCTCGCGTCGGTCTCGGTCCTCAGGTGACGGGTCCAGTGCCGGACCATGCCGATCTGGCTGAGGGTGAACGAGACGAACACCCCGACGATGTAGAGGTTGAGCAGCTTGCTCACGTCCGCGTCGAACGCCCAGATCAGCAGGCAGGCCCCGGCCGCGAGAATGATGATGCCGTTGCTGAAGGCGAGGCGGTCACCCCGGGTGTGCAACTGGCGCGGCAGGTAGCGGTCCTGGGCGAGGATCGACCCGAGCACCGGGAAGCCGTTGAACGCGGTGTTGGCCGCCAGGAACAGGATGAGGGCGGTCACCGCGGCGATCACGACGAACAGGAACGAGCCGTGCCCGAAGACGGCCGAGGCCACCTGCGCGATGATCGGCTGCTGGTAGTAGCCGGGCCCGGCGGGGTGCCCGTCGATGATGACGTGCGTGGCCATGAACGCCGGGTCGGTCAGCTTCACGCCTGCCTTGAGGCCGAGGAAGATGATCCCGCTGAACATCGTGACCGCGATGAGGCCCATCATCAGCAGCGTCGTCGCGGCGTTCTTGCTCTTGGGCTTGCGGAAGGCCGGCACGCCGTTGCTGATCGCCTCGACACCGGTGAGCGCCGCACAGCCGGAGGAGAAGGCGCGCAGCACCAGGAACGCCATCGCGAATCCGGCGAGGTTGGCCTGCTCCCCGATGATCCGGTAGTCGGCGGTGGGCGCGCGCAGGTCGTTGCCGAGCACGACCAGCCGGAACAGGCCCCACACGACCATGCCGATGACCGCGATCATGAAGGCGTAGGTGGGAACGGCGAACGCGACACCCGATTCCCTCAGGCCGCGCAAATTCATGATCGTCAAGAGCGCGACGATGGCTATCGCCACCAGGGGGCGGTGTTCGGCGACGAAGGGAATAGTCGCGCCCACGTAGTCGGCGCCGTTGGCGACCGACACCGCCACGGTCAGCACGTAGTCGACGAGAAGGGCGCTCGCGACGGTCAGGCCCGCCGTCGGTCCCAGGTTCGTCGTGGCCACCTCGTAGTCGCCGCCGCCGCTGGGATAGGCGTGCACGTTCTGCCGGTAGGAGGCGACCACTGTGAGCATGACGAGGACGACGCCCGCCGCGACCCACGGGCTGACGCTGTAGAGGCCGACCCCGCCGATCGACAGGATGACCAGGATCTCCTGCGGCGCGTAGGCCACCGAGGACAGCGCGTCACTGGCGAATACCGGCAGTGCCACACGCTTGGGCAGCAGCTGATGGTGGAGCGCGGTGCTTCGCAGAGCCCGCCCCACGAGGAGCCGCTTGACAAGATCTGGCACCTTGGACACGTCTGTTGAGCCTAGCCCCCCGGCGCCGTGCCCGGGTCATGCGGTCTGCCATCAGGGCGACATACTGTCTGCAATAGGAGACCGCCACAACCCACGGCGGGGGAGCATGCATATTGTGATCATGGGATGCGGCCGGGTCGGCTCGACCCTGGCGCACATCCTTGAGGACAACGGCCACTCGGTCGCCGTGATCGACCGCGACCCGCAGGCCTTCCGGCGGCTGCGGGCCGGCTTCCGGGGCCGCAGGGTCACGGGGATCGGCTTCGACCGCGACGTCCTCGAAGAGGCCGGCATCGCCTCGGCCGCCGCCTTCGTCGCCGTGAGCAGCGGAGACAACTCCAACATCATCTCCGCGCGCGTCGCGCGCGAGATGTTCGGCGTGGACAACGTGGTCGCCCGCATCTACGACCCCCGCAGGGCCGAGGTCTACCAGCGGCTCGGCATCCCCACCGTGGCGACGGTCCGCTGGACCGCCGACCAGATCCTGCGCCGGGTGCTGCCCGAGGGCGCCGAACCCCTCTGGCGGGACCCGACCGGTACGGTCGTCCTCTCCGAGACGGCCTTCCACCAGGGCTGGATCGGCACCCGGGCCAGGGCGATCGAGGCGGTCACCGGCGCGCGCGTGGCGTTCGTCAACCGCATGGGCGAGGCGCTCGTGCCGAAGGACACGACCGTGATCCAGGAGGGCGACCTGCTCCACCTGGTGGCCGCCGAGAACGACATGGACCGCATCAACAAGGTGCTGTCCGCCCCGCCGTCCGATGAGGAGCACTGATGCGCGTCACCATCGCCGGCGCCGGAGCCGTCGGCCGCTCCATCGCGGCGGAGCTCCTGGAGAACGGCCACGAGGTCCTGCTCATCGACATCGACCCGAGCGCCATCAAGATCGACAGCGTGCCGCGGGCCGAGTGGCTGCTGGCCGACGCCTGCGAGATCTCCTCGCTGGACGAGGCCGGGCTGAACGGCTGCCAGGTCGTGATCGCCGCCTCCGGCGACGACAAGGTCAACCTCGTGGTCTCACTCCTCGCCAAGACGGAGTACGGCGTGCCGCGGGTGGTCGCCCGCGTCAACCACCCCAAGAACGAGTGGCTGTTCAACGAGTCGTGGGGCGTGGACGTCGCCGTCTCCACCCCGCGTCTGCTGTCGGCCCTGGTCGAGGAGGCGGTCAGCGTCGGCGACCTGGTGCGCCTGATGACCTTCCGGCAGGGCCAGGCCAACCTGGTGGAGCTCACGCTGGCCGAGGACGCCCCGGTGGTGGGCCAGCGGGCGGGCTCGGTGCCGTGGCCGGTGGACTCCGCCCTCGTGGCGATCCTGCGCGAGGGCCGGGTGCTGGTGCCCTCGGCCGACGACCCGCTGGAGGCCGGCGACGAGTTGCTGTTCGTGGCCAGCCAGGAGGTCGAGCACGAGCTCACCGAACTGCTGTCGGCCCACGGGCGCCCCTGACCCGTACACGACTCAGGCCCCGGGCACGACGTGTCCGGGGCCTTCGCGTCGGACCAGACGGACGGCTACGCAGTCGGCTGGGCGGGCTGCTGGAGATCGGGCTCGATCGGGGTGCGGCCCCGGGCGAGCACCCACACCATCGCGGCCAGCGCCGCGACCTGCAGCGGCCAGCCCAGGGCGATCTTGGCCACGCCGAGGGCGGTCACCTGGTCCGCCCAGTAGAGCGGCAACTGGACCACCACCCGCAGCAGGCAGGGCAGCATGAGCAGCCACGTCAGCCGCGAGCACAACCGGACCAGCGCGGGGTCGTTGTGCCAGGCCGTCGGGTCGCCGGTCACCGAGCCGATCAGGAAACCCACGACCGGCCAGCGGACCACGATCGACAGCAGCATGCCGGCGGCGTAGCCCCCGTTGTAGAGGATTCCCGGCAGGAACACGTCCTTGGCGTCGCCGGTGCGGGTCGCGAAGAACGCGCCGATGCCGATGCCGACGAGGCTGTTGAGCACGAACTGCGGCGTCGTGCGCTGCGCGAGCCGCAGCAGTAGCAGCACGACCGCCGAGGCGATGCCGACGATCAGCGAGGCCTTCAGCTCGTTGGTGCCCACCCAGGTGCCGGTGAAGGCGATCGTGGGCACGGCCGCCTCGACGATCCCGCGCCTGCCGCCCAGCGCCTTGCTCATCTGGGCACGGACGGCCGCCTCAACCGTGGCGTGCGCCGCAGGGGCCGTCATGTCCGCTGTGCTCATACGGTCTCCTGAGAGATCAAGGGCCACCGGCCGGGCGTAGCTCGTAGCGGGGATTGAACATGACCTTGCGGCCGTCCTGGACGCTGACCAGACCTTCGGCCCGCACCACCCGGCCCGGCTCGATGCCGGCGATCTTCCGGCGACCGAGCCAGACCAGGTCGATCACGTCCGACCCGTCGTACAACTCGGCCTCGAGGGCGGGCGCGCCGCCGCGCGGACGGAGGGTCACGGTGCGCAGCGTGCCCGCCACACATGTCCGCTGACGCTCACCGCATCGCGCGATGGGAGTGGCCCCCTGCTGCTCCAGGTCCTCCTGGAGCTCGGCGGCCTCCAGCTCGGCCTGGCTGGTGGTCAGCCGTCGGAAGAAGCCCCGCAGTCCGCCGCGTCTGGCAGGCTCCGGCGTGCCCATTGGTCACTCACCCAGCTTCCTCACTCGCCGTCCCCTTCGGGGGGATACGTCGTCCTCGCTCCAGCCTAGGCCCGTCGTTTCCCACCGCAGCATACGTGAGCCGTCCATGGGTCAGAAGGACGGTCAGGGCAGGGCTTTTCCCCCTATCAGGTCAACCGGTACCACCAGGGGACGGGATCAGCGGATCTCCTGGATTTCGGGACCGCGCTCGAAGGGCCGGAACTCCTCCCGCCGGGCCCCCTGCTCCTCCACGGCCTGCCGCGCCTCGGCGGGCAGGCGGAGCGGGATCGCCTCTCTGGGTGGCATCGGCTCGTCACCGCGCACGACCACGATGTCGCGCACGACGTCCTCCAGGATCCGCGCCGCCTCCGGGTCGGCCGCCGCCGGACCGCTGATGACGCCCTGCAGGAACCAGCGGGGGCCGTCCACGCCGAGGAAGCGCACCGGCTGCGGCTCCGTCTGCCCCTGCGCGGGCGCCCGTCCGGCGAGCTCGGGGCCGAAGGGCCCTTCCCGCTCCTCGACGGAGCCGCCGGCGGCGGCCACGTCACGGGCGAGCTCGGCCCGCACCTCGTCCCAGGTCCCGCCGCGCTTGGGCGCGGCGAGCGCCTGCACCTGCAGCAGGCTCCCCTCCAGCAGGACGAGCGCCCCGGTGATCTGGTCGCCGTCCACTCTGAGCTGGATCTCGAACCCGGGACCGACGGGCAGGCGCAGGCCCCCCAGGTCCACCCGCTCGGCCTCGGGATAGTCGTCGTCGGAATCCCAGGGGCCCGTCGCCCGCGTCGGGGCGGGACTCTCCTCCCGCACGACGGCTGGTGCGGTCTCCTCCTCCGCGCGTCGCCGGCGTCGCAACACTTGTCTCACTCTCCTCGCATCGTGGCCCGTCTCACGGGCCCCGCGGTGTCAGCTCCCCGTCGAGCCGAACCCGTTCGTGCCCCGTAGGGAGCCGGGCAACCGGTCGACCTCGTAGAACGCGGCCCTTTCCACTCGCTGGACCACGAGCTGGGCGATGCGGTCGCCGCGCCGGAGCCGTACCGCGTCCTTGGCGTCGGTGTTGATCATCGTCACCCGGATCTCGCCCCGGTAGCCTGCGTCGATCGTGCCCGGCGCGTTGACCAGCGTGACGCCGTACCGGGCCGCCAGGCCCGAACGCGGATGGACGAAGGCGGCGTACCCGTCCGGCAGCGCGATGGCGACACCAGTCCGCACGACCGCCCGCTCGCCGGGCAGCAACTCGACGTCCTCCGCCGCGTACAGGTCGGCTCCGGCGTCACCCGGATGCGCGTACGACGGGAGCGGAAGGCCGGGGTCGAGCCGGTGGATCAGGATCTCGACGCTCATGAGGCATGACCCTACCCGTTGTGCTGGGGGGACACCGCCTCTCCCGCCTCGGAGGACGGGTGTGCCGCGTCCGGCTCCTGCCCGCGCTCCCCCGGAGAGGCGGGCTGGGGCGCGTGAGAGGACGCGGGCTCCGCGCCGGGCTCCGACTGCGGGGGCACGTTCCCGGCTCCATGCTCCGCGACATCGGGCGGGCCGATTTCGGCCGGCGGCTCGATTGCGGGCTGGCCGCGGCGCAGCGCGGGCAGCGCGCGGTAGATGACCGCCGTGAGCGGCACCGCCACCACGGCGCCTGCGATGCCGCCGAGCACGCCGCCGACCGCGAGGACGAGGATGATCGCCAGAGGGTGGAACTCCAGGGCCCGGCCCACGATGAGCGGCTGGAGCACGTGGTTTTCCAGCTGCTGCTCGACCACGAGGATGCCCACGAAGATCAGCGCGTACACCCAGCCCTGGGAGCCGAAGGTGACCAGCGTCGCGACGCCGCCCGCGAACAGGATGCCGACGATCGGGATGAAGCTGGCCAGGAAGACCAGCACCGCGAGGGGCGCCCACAGCGGCACCCGCATCCCGGCGAGCACCACTCCGATCACGAGCCCGTGGATGGCCGCGACGGCGACCGTGCCGTGCACGTAGTGGGAGATCGTCGCCCATGCGGCCCGGCCCGCCAGGTCCACGCGCGGCGCGGCGCCGCCGAACGCCCGCAGGAACCAGGCCCAGATCCGCTCGCCGTCCTTCAGCAGGAAGAAGGTCACGAAGAGGATCAGCACGATGGAGGTGAGCACCTCGACGACCGCGGTGGCGCCGCTCAGCACCGTGCTGGTGATCTGGCTGCGATATTGAGTGATCTGGCTGCTGAGCTGGTCCACGAAGTCGGCGATCTGCGCCTCCTTCAGGTGGAGGGGGCCGTGCAGCAGCCAGTTCTGGACGTTGCGCACGGTGACCTGGATCTGCACGACCAGCTTGGGGAACTCCTCGTTCGCCCGCACGCCGATCAGGAACCCGATGCCGATGATCAGCGCGAGACCGAGCAGCATCGTGATCCACGTCGCGTAGATCGGCCTCAGTCCGGCAGTGCGCAGCCTCCGGGTCAGCGGGTACAGCAGGGCCGCGAGCAGCAGCGCGACCACCACCGGCATGACGACGAAGCTGATCCTGCCGATGATCTGCCACAGGAAGTAGACCATCGCGCCGAGCAGCAGCAGCCGCCAGCTCCACGCGGCCATCGTGGCCAGCGTCGGCGGGACCCTCTGCGTGGTACTGCGGTTAGACGGGATCACGGATCCAGCCTGGCATGTCGGCGGACGGGACGCGCAGTCGTTTTACCCGCGTATGGCGGTCGTTTCGCCGTGACCTCGCCGCAGGCCCCGGCTCGCGGGCCGCCGCCGCACCGAAACGTCCGGGAACGTCCTGGAACGTCCCAAACATCGCCGGCCGCCGCCGTCCACACGGCGGCGGCCGGCGGTGGCCTCACACGGTCAGGGTGGCGACCGCGTCGAGCGGGGCGTCACCGGGTTCGAGGACGAACTCCTCGACGTTGCCGGCCGCGCACAGGTCGTCCTGGGCCAGCCGAACCAGGTCCGCCTGGTCCCCCGACACGGTCAGCCGGGAGACCTCGGCCCGCATCGACAGCCGTGCCTCGGACTTGGCCCTCCGCACCCGGCGGAGCACCTCCGCCGCGGCGTCGAGCACCGCGGGATCGCCGAGCCGCGCCTCGGGCAGGTCTCCGGCGGACGGCCAGGCGGCGCGGTGCACCGAGCCCTCCCGCCACCACGACCAGACCTCCTCGGTCACGAACGGCAGGAACGGCGCGAACAGCCGCAGCAGCACATCCAGCGCCCGTCGCAGGGCGGCGACGGCGGAAGGGTCCCCGGCGTACGCGCGGGCCTTGACCAACTCCAGGTAGTCGTCGCAGAACGACCAGAAGAACCGTTCCGTCCGCTCCAGGGCCCGGGTGTAGTCGTACGACTCGAACGCCTCGGTCGCCTCGGCCACGACCGCACGCAACGCGGCCAGCATGGACAGGTCGACCGGCTCGGTGACCTCGCCGCCGCTCCCGGACCCGAAGCCGAGCACGAACTTCGACGCGTTGAGGATCTTAATGGCCAGCCGGCGGCCGATCTTGATCTGTCCGGTGTCGAACGCCGTGTCGGTGCCGGGACGCCCGTTCGCCGCCCAGTAGCGGACCGCGTCGGAACCGTACTCCTCCAGCAGGCCCATGGGCGTGACCACGTTGCCCTTGGACTTGGACATCTTCTTTCGGTCGGGATCGAGGATCCACCCGGAGATCGCCGCGTGCCGCCAGGGCAGCGTCCCGTGCTCCAGGTGCGACCGCACGACGGTGGAGAACAGCCAGGTACGGATGATCTCGTGGGCCTGGGGCCGCAGGTCCATCGGGAAGACGCGGCGGAACAGATCGCCGTCGCGCTCCCACCCGGCGGCGATCTGCGGGGTCAGCGAGGACGTCGCCCAGGTGTCCATGACGTCGGGGTCGGCGGAGAAGCCGAGCGGCTTGCCGCGCTGGTCCTCGGTGTAGCCGGGCGGCACGTCGCTGGACGGGTCGACCGGCAACGCCGACTCGGGCGGGACGATCGGCGCGTCGTAGACCGGCTCGCCCTCGGCGTCGAGCGGGTACCAGACCGGGATAGGCACGCCGAAGAACCGCTGGCGGGAGATCAGCCAGTCGCCCGCGAGGCCCTCCACCCAGTTGTCGTACCTGACCCGCATGTGCGGCGGGTGCCACTCCAGCTCCCGGCCGCGCTCCAGCAGCTCGGCGCGCAGCCGCGCGTCCCTGCCGCCGTTGCGGATGTACCACTGCCGGGTGGTGACGATCTCGAGCGGCCGGTCGCCCTTCTCGTAGAACTTGACCGGCCGCTGGATCTTGCGCGGCTCGCCGTCCAGGTGGCCGGACTCGCGCAGCATCTCCACGATGCGCTCGCGCGCGCTGTGCACCGTCTTTCCGGCCAGCGCGGCGTACGGCTCGGCCGGCACGCCCTGCGGCGGCTCGGGGAGCAGACGGCCGTCCCAGCCGATCACCGGCCGGGTGGGCAGGTCCAGCTCGCGCCACCAGGTGACGTCGGTGACGTCGCCGAACGTGCAGATCATCGCGATGCCCGAGCCCTTGTCGGGCTCGGCGAGGTGATGGGCGACGACCGGCACCTCGACCCCGAAGACCGGGGTGCGGACGGTGGTGCCGAACAACGGCCGGTAGCGCTCGTCGTCGGGATGGGCGACCAGCGCCACGCAGGCCGGGATCAGCTCGGGCCGGGTCGTCTCGATCCACACCATGCCCTCGGCGCCGTCGCCGTCAGGACGCTCGAACCCGATGCGGTGGAAGGCGCCGGGCCACTCCCGGTCCTCCAGCTCGGCCTGGGCCACGGCGGTGCGGAACGTCACGTCCCACAGGGTCGGGGCCTCGGCGACGTACGCCTCGCCGCGGGCGAGGTTGCGCAGGAACGCGCGCTGCGAGGCGGCCCGGGCTCCCGCGTCGATGGTCGCGTAGGTCATCGACCAGTCCACCGACAGGCCGAGACGGCGCCACAGCTCCTCGAACGCCTTCTCGTCCTCGGCGGTCAGCCGCTCGCACAACTCGATGAAGTTGCGACGCGAGATCGGCACCTGCCGCTTGGCGTCCGGCTTCTCCGGCGGGGTGAAGCCAGGGTCGTACGGCATGGACGGATCGCAGCGCACGCCGAAGTGGTTCTGCACGCGGCGCTCGGTGGGCAGGCCGTTATCGTCCCACCCCATCGGGTAGAAGACCTCGCGCCCCCGCATCCGCTGGTAGCGGGCGATCGTGTCCGTGTGCGTGTAGGAGAAGACGTGCCCCACATGGAGGGACCCGGACACGGTGGGCGGCGGGGTGTCGATGGAGTAGACCTCGTCCCTGCCCCGGGACCGGTCGAACCGGTAGGTGCCCTCGGCCTCCCAGCGCTCTACCCATACCGCTTCCAAGCCGTCGAGTGTTGGTTTCTCGGGCATGGCTGCGGGGAGTCGCTGTTCGGTCATGCCACCACATGGTATGGCGTGGACCGCCACCCCGTGCGGAGACACTAAGGTCGTTATCGAGGAGGAATCATGGCGGACACGGTTCGGGAGGCCAAGCGCGAACTCGGCGCGATGGACAAACCCGATATGCAGTGGCGTATCGTCGGCGGCCTGCTCGGCTTGGCGGTGGGCTTCTGCTCACGCAAGGTGCTGTCGTTCGCGTGGGAGAAGGCCACCGGCAAGAAGCCGCCGGCGAGCGCCGACTCCCCCGACATCGGGCTCGGCGAGGCGATCGCGTACGCCGTGGTGATGGGCCTGGGCATGGAGATAACGCGCATCGTCGTCACGCGGTCGGCGGCGAAGAAGTGGCGTTCCTGGAAGGACGCCGCCCGGGACCTCACTCCGTAGGAGCGACCGGCTCCCCGGATTCCAGAGCCGTGAGGAAGTCGCTGGCCCACCTGTCCACGTTGTAGGTGGCGACCCTGCGCCTGAGCGAGCGCATCCGGCGCCCGAGCTCGTGCGGGGTCGCCCGCATCGCCGCCAGCATGGTCCGCTTCATGCCGTCGATGTCGTACGGGTTGACCATGTAGGCCTGGCGCATCTCGTCGGCCGCCCCGGCGAACTCGCTCAGCACGAGCGCCCCGCGCAGATCGTGGCGGCAGGCGACGTACTCCTTGGCGACGAGGTTCATGCCGTCGCGCAGCGGCGTGACGACCATGACGTCGGCCGCCAGGTAGAGCGCCGCCAGCTCCTCCTTGTTGTACGACTGGTGCAGGTAGGAGATCGGGTGGCGGCCGAGCATGCCGTGCTCGCCGTTGATGCGGCCCACCCTCAGCTCGATGTCGTTGCGCAGCCGGATGTACTCGGCGACGCGCTCGCGGGTGGGCGTGGCGACCTGGACGAAGACCGCCTCGCCCGGCTTGATCGCGCCGTCGTCGAGCAGCTCGCCGAACGCCTTGAGCCGCTGGCCGATGCCCTTGGTGTAGTCGAGCCGGTCGACGCCGAGCAGCATGTGCTCGGGGTCGCCCAGCTCGGCGCGGATCTCCTTGGCCCGCTGCTGGATGCCCGGCTCGCGGACGAGCTGGTCCAGCTCGCCGAAGTCGACCGAGATCGGGAACGACTCGGCGCGCACCGTCCGGTCTTCGAGCTGGATCGCGTTGCGGAGGTACTGCACGCCGAGCAGCCTGCGGCACAGCCGCAGGAAGTTGGCCGCGCCGCCCGGCCGCTGGAAGCCCACGAGGTCGGCCCCGAGCAGGCCCTCCAGGATCTCGTTGCGCCAGGGCAGCTGGTAGAACAGCTCGCCCGGCGGGAACGGGATGTGCAGGAAGAACCCGATCTTCAGGTCGGGCCGCAGCTTGCGCAGCATCGCGGGCACGAGCTGGAGCTGGTAGTCCTGCACCCATACGACCGCGCCGGGCGCCGCCGCGTCCGCGGCCGCGCGGGCGAACCGGTCGTTGACCGCGCGGTAGGCGTCCCAGAGCACGCGCGAGTAGACGGGTGTGGCGACCACGTCGTGATAGAGCGGCCACAGGGTGGCGTTGGAGAAGCCCTCGTAGTACAGCTCGACCTCGAGCTGGGACAGCGGGATGGGGATGAGGTGCATGCCGTCGTGGTCGAAGGGCTTCAGCTCCTCGCCCGCCGCCCCCGTCCAGCCGAGCCAGGCCCCGTCACGACGTTGCATGACGGGCGCGATGGCGGTGACGAGCCCGCCCGGGCTGCGCCGCCACTCGTTCTCGCCCACGCGATCGACCGGTAGCCGGTTCGCGACGATCAGAAATGAGCTGGTGCCACGCATGCATCTCCTCCAGGTGGTCGCCTGTGACCACCATACGGAAAGTCACCAGTGACCCCCATACCCGTAAGGACGTGCACAATTCCCACCGGTTGTTGTGAGAATGATCTCATGCAGCTCATGCGGGGTCGGCAAGAGGTTTAGACCAATCAGTGACACTTCCCTACCGGGATGATGGGGGCGGACCGAGAGTGCCGATTGGGACGGGCACCTGGGCGGATACGTGTTCCCGGGGGACGCGGGGCCACACGCGCGAGGGGGAGGGAACGGCGCGGCGGAGGCCGGCCCGGAGAGGATCAGCCGGAGAGGATCGGTCCGGCGGCGGCGCGTCGGCCGGGTGGCAGGGCGTCAGCCGGGTGGCAGGGCGCGCTGGCGGCGCAGGTCCGCCCGCACGGAGCTCGCGAGCTTCTTGGTGGCGGCCCGGTTCAGCGCGCCGCCGGCCACGGCGCCGGTGAGGAAGGGGCCGAGCGTGGTGAGGTGACGGCCGAGCGTGCGCATCAGGCGGTTGCGCAGCGCGGTCTTGGCGGCGGTCCCGAGCGCGATCGTGGCCGAGCCGGGGGCGAGGGGGTTGACGCCCCGCTGCTTCGACCAGGCGAGCGCGAACGCCGCCGCCCTCTGGGTGCCGTTGCCGGGGACCTCCACGCCGTACACCTCGTGCAGTTCGGCGAGAAGCTTCACTTCGATTGCCGCGACGACCAGCGTCTCGGCCACGATCTGAGCGGGCGCGGACAGCAGGAGCGGCGGAGCGGCGAACTCGGCCGCGGCGAGCGCCCCGCCGACCGCGCCGACCGCCATCGTCGCCTTCGCGGCGGTGCGGACGAGATCGTCGGCGAGCTGCTCGCCGGTGAGCCCGTAGTGGTGTTCCCGCAGCGTCTCGTAGTCCCGTACCGGTAACCGCGGGGCGATGTTCATGAAGACGTCGGCCATCCATCGGCCCCGCCCGGTTCCCCGTTCTCGCGCCTTCCTGGCGGACTGCACCAAGGCCCCGCTGAGGCGGCCGAGCAGCCGACGCCGCTCGGCCCCGTCCGTCTCCTCAGAGGCGACGAGTTTGCCGACCAGGTCGGCGACCTCGTTGTTTGATCCATCCGCTGATGAAGTCACGGACCCTCCCAAGGGTCTCCTAGGCGGCACACTCTCGGCAGACCTGCTGGCCGTTCTTCTCGGAGGCCAGCTGGCTGCGGTGGTGCACCAGGAAGCACCGCGAACAGGTGAATTCATCGGCCTGCCGAGGAATCACCCGCAGCGAGAGCTCCTCGTTCGACAGGTCCGCCCCCGGCAGCTCCAGCGACTCGGCCAGATCGGTCTCGTCGATGTCGATGCTGCCCGACGACTTGTCGCTCCTACGCGCCTGGAGTTCCTGGAGGCTGTCCTCGTTGAGGTCGTCGTCGGTCTTACGCGGGCTGTCGTAGTCGGTAGCCATCTGCTACTCCATCCCCCTCATCTATCTGCCTGCGCCTGTGTCGCGCGTGGATAACGCTCGGAAGGCCGGTGTTGTGCCCGCGGGGGCCAGTAAATTGTGCAATCGGTACCCGCTTGAACGAACACTGAACCTTCCGACACGCGAGGGGCATCCCTCCGAGGGCTGCGGTTAGCCAAATATGGCGAAAACCACAGTATCGGCGGTATCCCCACCGCGTTTCGACGGCACATCCAACCACATGTGCGGCGCACACGCTCCATCAGCGCGCCGACTGCGGCGTCCCCGGAGACGCCCCGGTTCCGGAGAGACGCACCGTCACCACGAGCCCGCCCCCGTCGCGGGGGACGGCGGCGACCGTTCCGCCGTGCGCGCGGACGATCGCGCGCACGATTGACAGGCCGAGACCCGCGCCCTTGGCGGACTGGACCCGGTCGGCGTTCAGTCGCCGGAACGGCTCGAACAGGCTCTCCACCTCGTACGCGGGAACGTGCGGTCCCGTGTTCGCGACCTGAACAACCGCACCCCCGTCGACAATTCCCGTACGGATCCAAACCTTCCCGGACTCGCCGATATTGTGCTTGATCCCGTTCTCGACGAGGTTGGAGACACAGCGTTCTATGAGAACGGGGTCGCCCGTCGTGGCCGCCGGATGAAGATCGTGCTCCACCGTGACCCCCTCCTCCCCGGCGAAGGGGGCCAGTTGCTCCACCGCCGTCCTGGCGACCTCCTGAACGTCCACCGGCTTGCGCACCGACAGCTCGCGCTCGCTGCGGGCGAGCAGCAGCAGGCCCTCGATCAGCCGCTCGTTGCGCGCGGTGGTGCCGAGGAGCGTACGCCCGAGCACCTTGAGGTCGTCCGACGCCTCGGGGTCGGACAGGGCGACCTCCAGCACCGTGCGGTTGATCGCCAGCGGCGTCCGCAGTTCGTGCGAGGCGTTGTCCACGAACCTCCGTTGCGCGTCGAAGGCGGTGTTGAGCCGGGTGAGCATCGCGTCGAAGGTGTCTGCCAGCTCCTTCAGCTCGTCGTCGGGGCCCTGCAGGTCGATGCGCTCATGGGCGAGCGAGGTCTCCGACAGCTTCCGCGCGGTCGCCGTCATCTTCATGACGGGCCGCAGCGCCCGGTCCGCCACGACGTACCCGAGCATCAGGGCGAGGATCCCCACGCCCGCCAGCGCCAGCAGCGACCGCTTCAGCAATTCGGCCCGCGCCACCCCGGTGACCTCCGCCTGCGCGGCGGCGAACGAGTGGTTGGCCTCGTCGATCCACTCCTGCGGCACGCTCCCGCGCGGGAAGATGATCTGCGGCACGCTCTGCCAGCCGACGTCGATCGCCTGGCCGATCAGCACGTACATGACCATCACGAGCAGCGCGCCGGCGACGAAGACCAGCGCGGCGTACGTGAGGGTCAGGCGCCAGCGGATGCTGACGCGGTTCTGCAGCGACTTCATCTCGCCGAACAGGTTGCCCCGCTGTACCGGGTGGGCGACCAGGGGTGGCGGGCCGTCCCAGGCGGGCGGGCCGCTGGGCGGCGGCGGGACCTGACTGCGATAGGGACCTGTCCCCATCGGGTGCGACATCCTGAGGGCGGCACCCGCCGCGGACCGGTCGCCGGCCGGGGCCGCCGCCGCGTCCGTGGGCGTCGTGTCCTCCCGGGACGTCGTGGCGTCCGGGGGCGTCGTGGCCGCACCCGATCCGCCGGGCGGCGGAAGGATCCGGGGCGTCCCCCTCTCGGAGGTGTCACGCGGTTCTGTCACAGGGCCCCCTCCCCCGGGACGCGGCGGCGAAGACCGCGGCCGCGCGGGTCGTCACAGCCGGTACCCGACACCGGGCACGGTCTCGATGACCGGCGGATCGCCCAGCTTCTTGCGCAGCGTCATCATGGTCACCCTGACGACGTTGGTGAACGGGTCGATGTTCTCGTCCCACGCCTTGTCGAGCAGGTCCTCCTGGCTGACGACGGCGCCCTCGGCCCGCATCAGCTCCTCCAGCACCGCGAACTCCTTCTTGGTGAGGTGGATCTCGGCCCCGTCCCTCGTCACCTGGCGCCTGCCCGGGTCGAGCCGGATGCCGGCGCGCTCCAGCACCGGCGGCAGCGCCGGCGCGGACCTGCGGCCGAGCGCACGCACCCGGGCCACGAGCTCCATGAACACGAACGGCTTGGCGAGGTAGTCGTCGGCGCCGAGCTCCAGCCCCTCGACCTTCGCGTCCACGTCGCCCGCGGCCGTCAGCATGATGATCCGCGAGGCCGAACGCTGGGCGACCAGCCGGCGGGCGACCTCGTCACCGTGCACCCTGGGCAGGTCGCGGTCGAGCACGATGACGTCATAGTCGATGTAGCCGGTCTTCTCCAGAGCGGCGGCGCCGTCGTAGGCGACGTCCACGGCCATCGCCTCCCGGCGGAGGCCGGTGGCGATCGCGTCCGCGAGCACCCGCTCGTCCTCCACCACAAGCACGCGCATCAAGTCCTCCTAGCTGGTAAGACGCCCTCATTGTGGTCATATTCGACGTAAGCCGCCGGTAAGGGGTTCCGGCACTCTACGTGACGTAGAGCACAAAAATTCACAGGTTTACGGTCGCTCCGGACATGGGTAAGGCCTCGGACACCCTCCATTGTCGTGTGCCGGGGAAGGGTGCGTCTCTCCGCAGGGATCCGCGCCGGAGCCCCCGTGACACGTTTCGCCCCCTGAGAAAGAAGGTGAGATGGGCGAGTTCACGACCACGATCGAAACCAGGCTCGACCAGGCCTACAAGGGTCTTGAAGAGGCCACTACGAGCGGGGACGACTTCCTCGCCGACACCCTCACCGCCGAGATCGAGGACCTGCACCGCCTCGCCGAGGATCACGGCATCTCCATCCAGCGCTGACCGCTACCGACACTGACGAGGGGGCCCGCCGATCGGCGGGCCCCCTCGCCTGTCTGTGCATCCGGCGAAGCCGGCGCGAACTCCACGGAAATTCACGGCGACTACGACGTGCGGGTGATCGACCGCCCTGTGTCGAGCTCGCCTCGTCCACGCCGAGCTTGAGCGGCCGGGCGATCGCCTCGGCGTTCGTCTCCAAGCCCGGGCCGTCGTGGTCTGCTCCTCGCTAGTCGCGCTCGGGGTCGAGGGGGACGAGCAGGTCGTGCAGTTCCTCGAAGAGTCCCGGGGCCGCGCACACGGTCATGTCGGGACCGACCGGCTTGCCGTTCAGGCCGCCGATCCGGGCCCCGGCCTCCACGGCGATCAGGCCCGCCGCCGCGTGGTCCCAGTAGTTGGTGCCGCGCTCGTAGTAGGCGTCGACGCGGCCCGTCGCGACCGAGCAGAGATCGACCGCGCAGGAGCCGCCGCGCCGGATGTCCCTGACCTGGGGCACCACCTGGGCCAGCACCTCGGCCTGCACCCGGCGGCGCCCGGCCGCGTAGCCGAACCCGGTGGCGACGAGGGCCTTGGCCAGCGGGACGCCGGTGTTGCAGCGCAGCCGCTCGCCCCTCAGCCAGGCGCCCCCGCCTTTCGACGCCGTGAACAGCTCGCCGCGCGGCACGTTGTGCACCGCTCCCGCGACGATCTCTCCGTCCACTTCGACGCCGATGCTGACCGCCCAGTCCGGCAGGCCGTACAGGAAGTTGACCGTGCCGTCGATGGGGTCGACGACCCACCGGACGCCGCCCTCGCCGGGGGTGTCGCCGCCCTCCTCGCCGAGGATCGCGTCGTGCGGCCTGGCCTCGGCGATCCTGCCGCGGATCAGCTCCTCCGCCGCCCGGTCGAGCGCGGTGACGACGTCGGTGGGGCTCGACTTGGTGGCGAGCACCTCGGGCCGCGCCGGCCGCTTGGCGAGGAGCATCTGCCCGGCCTCCTCCGCTATGCCGGTCGCCAGCTCCAGCAGCTCCTCCACCCGCGCGCGGTCATGCCGGTACTCTCGCTCGTCCATCCTGGCCTGCCCCCTCCTCGTACGTGCTCACACCGAAGCGGCCGACGCCCGGCTCGGGCGTCGGCCGCATGAGGGACATCCTCCCAAATCAGGATGTACCGCCATTCAACGGTCAGCTCAGGGACGGCGGCCGGGTCCACTCCTCGTCCAGGACGTGCTGGGACAGGAAGGCCAGAACGGTCTCGTACCAGGCGATCGCGTTGCCGGGCTTGAGCACCCAGTGGTTCTCGTCGGGGAAGTAGAGGAACTTCGACTCGACCCCCGAACGCTGGAGGTCCCACCACAGCCGCAGGCCCTCGCCGATCGGCACGCGGTAGTCCTTGTCGCCGTGGATCACCAGGATCGGCGTCCTGATCTCCCCGAGCGACCGGTGGGGCGACAGCCGGGCGTACCGGGCGGACCCGAGGACGCCGAACTCCCGCTGCCAGTAGTTCGCCCCGTCGGTGGTGCCCACGAACTGCTCCAGGTTCCACAGCGAGGCGTGCGTCACGATGGCGCGGAACCGGTCGGTGTGCCCGGCGACCCAGTTGGCCATGTAGCCGCCGAACGAGCCGCCCATCGCCGCCGTGCGCTGCTCGTCGATCTCCGGCCGCTTGAGGCACTCGTCCGTGATCGCCATGAGGTCGGCATGGGTCACCGGCCCCCAGTCGCCCCAGCCGCGCTGGAGCATGTCCTGGCCGTACCCGGTGGACAGGCAGGGGTCTGGCAGCAGCACGGCATAGCCGTGCCCGGCCATGAGCCAGGGGTTCCAGCGCCAGCTCCAGTCGTTCCAGCTCCCCAACGGGCCGCCGTGGATCCACAGCAGGAACGGCGCCGGGTCCTCGGCGGTCGCGTCCGCGGGGACGACCAGCCAGCCCCGGATCTCGGTCCCATCCTCGGCCGTCGCGACCACCTCGGTGAGCGTGCCGGGCAGGTCGAGCGGCGGCGTGGGCGAGGGCAGCGTGGTCACCGAGCCGTCGGCGGCGATCCGCACCGGCCGCGGCGGCGAGTCGACCGCGCCGCGCAGGGCGTAGACCGCGCCGTCCGGCGCCGGGCACAGCTCGGCGTAGGCGCCGTCGTCCGAGGTCACCCGGGTGACCTCACCGTCGAGGGGGACGCGGAAGACCGGCCTGCGGCCCCGCTGGTCGGCGGCGAAGAAGATCTCTCGCGAGGAGGGCGCCCACGCGACCGACGCGGGGAAGATCTCCCCGGCGACGGCCCGTCCCTCGCCGGTGGCCAGGTCGATCACCCACAGGTCGAGCGCGATCGGCATCTCCTCGGTGCCGTGCCGTTCCCGCAGGCAGGCGACGTACCGCCCGTCGGGCGACACCGTGACCGGCCCGGCGAAGTCGTGCCCGTCGGACGTCGCGAGCGTGCGCCGCGACCCGTCCGCCACGTCGATCGTGACCAGGTCCCAGCGGATGTCGCCGTTCGGGAGCGGCACCCGCCAGGTCGAGACCACGGTCCGCCCGTCCGGGGTGAGGTCGAACGACAAGTGCTCGTCCAGCGCGCCGCCGGGCTCCGGAGTGAGGTCCCGCACGTCCTCCAGTCCCTCGCGCACGGCGCGGCCCGCGAAGAACCGGTTCTGCGCCGGGCCGAGGTCGTGGTCCCAGTAGCGCACCGGGTAGCCCTCGTGCAGGATCGCGCTCACCCCGGCCTCCTCACGGGCCTTGCGGCGCTCCTCCTCGGTGCCGGCGTCGCCGGGCAGCACCTGCGAGGTGTGGACGACCGCGTCGCCCGCCGCCCGCACCGCGCCGATCCCGCCGGGGCGGGTGGCGAGGCGCACCGGCTCGCCGCGCTCGGGCAGCAGCCACAGGGCGGCGCTGTCGCCGCCGCTCTCCTTCGCCGTCTCGTCGGGCCGCCGTGAGACGAAGAACAGGGTCCCGTCGGGGGCGAACTCGGCCCCCGCCTCTCCCTTCGCCGACCGGGTCAGCCGGCGGGGCTCGCCTCCGGGGTCCTGGGGGATCTCCCACAGCGCGGTGCCGTACGACTTGCCGTCGGGGTTGAGCGACTGGACCACGGACACGAGCCGGGTCCCGTCGGGCGACAGCCGCAGGGCGTTCACGCGCGGCAGGGCCATGTATTCGCGGATATCCGGAAATTGGCTCACCGCTCGAACCTACTCGCAGACACGCTGCCCGCCCAAGCGATACAGGCGCGGGCGGAACCGTCGTACCGTCCGCGTAAGGTGTGGCGCATGGGGAGCACCAACGGATACGACGCCCTGCTGGTCGTCTCCTTCGGAGGGCCGGAGAAACCCGAGGACGTCATGCCGTTCCTGGAGAACGTCGTGCGCGGCCGGGGCGTGCCGCGCGAGCGGCTGCTGGAGGTCGAGGCGCACTACCAGGGGTTCGGCGGGATCAGCCCGATCAACCAGCAGTGCCGTGACCTGATCGCCGCGCTCGACGTGGACCTGCCGGTCTACTGGGGCAACCGCAACTGGCACCCGTTCCTCGAGGACACGGTGCTGCGGATGAAGGAGGACGGCGTCCGCAAGGCGGCGGCCTTCGTCACGGCGGCCTACAGCTCCTACTCCAGCTGCCGGCAGTACCTGGACGACATCGCCCGTGCCCGCGCCGCCGTCCCCGGCGCCCCGGAGATCGTCAAGCTCCGCCACTACTACGACCACCCCGGCTTCATCGCGGCGATGGCCGACCACACCCGCGAGGCCCTCGACCGGCTGCCCGCCGACGCCCGCGAGCAGGCCCGCCTCGTGTTCACCGCGCACAGCATCCCCGTCTCCATGGCCCGCACGGCCGGGCCCACGGGGGGCGCGTACGAGGCTCAGCTCAGGCGAACCGCCGAGCTGGTGACCGATCAGGCCGGTCAGGCACGGCCGGGCGAGGGGCGGGCCTGGGATCTGGTCTGGCAGAGCCGCAGCGGCCCGCCGCAGGTGCCCTGGCTGGAGCCCGACGTGTGCGACCACCTGGAGGCGCTGCACGCCGAGGGCGTTCGGTCGGCCGTCCTGGTGCCCATCGGGTTCGTCTCCGATCACATGGAGGTCGTCTACGACCTCGACGTCGAGGCGGCGGCCACGGCCGACAAGCTCGGCATGGCCGTCACCAGGGCCTCGACCGCGGGCACCCATCCCCGGTTCGTGTCGATGGTGTCCGAGCTGCTCGCCGAACCCGAGCCCGCCTCCTGCCCCGCCGCCTGCTGCCCGGCGCCCGTACGGCCCGCCCGCCCGCAGGCCTGATCCCGGGAACGCGCGTCGGGTCGAGGAGCGGCACGGGATTCGTGAGGACCGCGGATTCCTCTGGGCGCGGCGACCGGCCCGGGCCGAGGCGCGTGGGCACCCGGCACCAGGACGCGAATCAGGCGCTACGCCGGTCGCCGCGCGCGCCGTCCGCGGCACCGGTGCGGCTCGCCGCCGGCGACATCGCCTGACGAGCCCGGTCAGGACGCGGTCCTCGACCGGCTGCTCGACCTGGTGCTCGTGCCGGCGTTGCGGGCGTGGTGCGCCAGGCCGGTGGCGCCCCACCCGCGCGGGACATGCCGGCCTCGGCGGCCGGCGCCGCGACCGTCCACCGGCGTGCGGGGTTTTCGTGCAGGAGGCGTAGCGGGGCCCCGACGGCGGGATCGCCGAGCGCCCGATACCAGGAGGCCGCCTTCGCCTTCAGCGTGGTGTTCAAGCGCGCCCGCGGCGTCAGCCCTTCGGCCTGGCGCGGGCAGTGGCGGTAAGAATCGGGGCGCTGAGCGGGCGCGCCGCCGGCGCCCGGGGTCATGAGGCGTACGCGCGGGCGTAGGCGTCGGCGAGGGACAGGACCTTGTTCACGTAGTCCCAGGAGTGGTTGTAGAACCAGACGGCCTTCCTGAGCTTCTCGCCGCCGGCGCCGGCTCCGTTGGCGCACAGGTATTTGGCGGCCGAGGGCACCGCGTCATAGGGGCTCCAGATGTCCGCCTCGCCGTCGCCGTCGCCGTCCACGCCGTACGCCTTCCAGGTGGCGGGCATGAACTGCATCGGCCCGAGCGCCCCCGCGGACGAGGGGCCGTTGTTGCGGCCGTGGCTGCTCTCGACCTGGCCGATGGCGGCGAGGACGGTCCACGAGAGGCCGGGGCAGACGGTGGCCGCCCGCTGGTAGAGGTCCAGGTAGCTGCCGGGCCGTCCCACCAGCGCCTGTCCCGGGGTGGCCGTCGCCCGCGGCCGGACCGCGGCCTGCCCGACCCTGGCGACCTGCGCGCCCTTGCCGAGCAGGCGCTTGACCGCCGTGTCGCTCACCTCGCCCGGATCGCCGTGGACCAGCACCACGACGCCGCCGGGGAAGCCGAGCCTGCGCCCCAGGTCCTGGCTGACCAGGCCGTCCACGCCGGGCAGCCCGAGCGAGACCGAGGCCGCGACGCGCAGCTTGGGGCCGCGGTCGATCTGGTATTCCGCCCCGAGCACCATGCCGAGCCGCTTGATCGTGGCCGCGTCGGCGACCAGCTCGCCCCGCGCGAGCGCGCTCCACACCTCGGGGTGGTCGGCCACCCGCTTGGGCGTCCACGACCGGAACGTGGCCGGGTCGACCGCGAGCAGCCGCAGGGCCGTGCCCGACACGTGGACCGCGCCGCCGTCGGCGAGCGCCACCTTCTGCACATGCCGCAGCTTGGCGATCTTCAGCAGGGTGCGCTCCGGCACCCGCTTCGGGGAGATCGCCAGCAGGTGCGGCGGCGTGACCTGCACGCCGGGCCCGCCGACGACGGGTGCGCTCGACGGCAGCGTGCGGTCGGGCACGAGGCCGCCCGGCGTCGCCCGCGCCGCCGGAGAGGGGTCCGCCCGCGTCCCGTCGGTCTCCGCCGGTGTCGCGTCCCGTCCGGGCCGGCCGCCGCCGGCCGCCAGCGCGCCCCTTTCCGGGTAGGTGACCAGGAAAGCGGTGCCCGCGGCGATGACGGTCAGGATCACGACCGCGAGGCCGGTCACGATCGGGCGGAGCCGCACGGAGACGGTACGAGTGGGCGATCTCACCTCAGACCTCGCACCCCCGACGCGGAAAAAATCACTTGCCTCATGATATGCGGGTAGGCGATAACCGAACCGGAGACAACCGCCGTCCGCGTGTCCCGGGGTCGCCCCGGGGCCGCCGCCGCTGTCGAACGGCCGGCCCGGACGCACACGCACCACCGTGCGGAAGGGAAACACACCATGGTCGGGCCGTATCGCGGGCTTTTCGGCACGCCCGGAGTCAAGGGCTTCGTCATCGCGGGGTTCATCGGGCGGGCGCCCATGTCGATGCTCGGCATCGGCGTCATCCTGCTGATCTCCGCCGTCACCGGGTCGTACGCGACCGCCGGGGCGGTCTCGGCGGCCGTCTCGCTCGCGTTCGCCGTCGCCGCGCCTCTGTCGGGGCGGCTGGTGGACCGGTTCGGCCAGGCGAGGGTCCTCGTCCCGTTCGTCCTCCTGCACGCCGTCTCGATCACCGCCCTGATGCTGTGCGCGCACGCCGGGGCCCCGCGATGGACGCTGTACGCCACGGGCGTGGCGTCCGGGGCGACCGGCCTGTCGCTGGGCTCGATGGTCCGGGCCCGCTGGTCGCACGTGCTCAAGGACCCCACCCGGCTGCACACCGCGTTCTCGTTCGAGTCGGTGGCCGACGAGGTGATCTTCGTCGGCGGGCCGGCCTTCGTGACCGCGCTCACCACGGGCGTGAACGTCTACGCCGGGCTGATCGCCACCATCGTCCTCGCCGTGTCGGGCACCCTCGCCTTCGCCTGCTTCCGCGGCACGGAACCGCCGGCCGTACGCCACCGCGCCGCGGGCCGGTCCCCGATCGCGATCCCCGGCGTCGCGATGCTGTCGGCCGTCTTCCTCGCCATGGGGGCGGTGTTCGGCTCGATCGACATCATCACGGTCGCCTTCGCCGACGAGCGCGGCAGCAAGGCGGCGTCCGGCTTCCTGCTCGCCTCGATCGCGGCCGGCAGCATGGTCTCCGGCCTCTGGTTCGGCTCCCGCCAGTGGAAGATCAGCCTGCGCAGCCGGTTCGTCCGCGGCCTGTCGCTGTTCGCGGCAGGGCTCACGCCCGTGCTGCTGATGAACGACATCCGGGCGATGGTCCCGGCGCTCTTCCTCGCCGGTCTGTCGATCTCCCCCACGCTGATCACCGGGTTCTCCCTCGTCGAGCGGATGGTCCCGGCCGAGCAGCTCACCGAGGGCATGGCGTGGATCTCCACCGCACTCGGCCTCGGGGTGGCCGCAGGCGCGTGGGCGGGCGGGCGGCTGACCGATCTGTTCGGCGCGTCCAACGCGTACGGTTTCTCCTACGCCTGCGCGCTACTCGCGGTGGTGGCGGGCCTCGGCGGCTCCGCGCTGGTCCGCAGGCGTCAGTACACCGGCTGAGGCGGCCGGCCCCGTAGGCAGCCGGGCTATTCATGAGTAGTGTTCATGTTCACTCCGGGGCAGGTGCCGGGGCGAGGAGGAGCATGGACGCCTTCGTCAACTGGGCGCGCAACCAGTCGGTCACCCCCGCGGAGGTCCGCACCCCCGCGTCCGCGGCCGAGGTCGCCGGCGCCGTACGGGACGCCGCGAAGACGGGACGGCGGGTCCGCATGACCGGCACCGGGCACTCGTTCACGGGGGTCGCGCTCACCGACGGCGTCCTGCTGCGGCCCGGCGCGCTGGCCGGCGTGCTCGACGTGGGCGAGGGCTGGGTCAAGGTCGCCGCGGGCACCCCGCTCCACGCGCTGAACGAGGAACTCCACCGGCGCGGCCTGGCGCTGGCCAACATGGGCGACATCACGGCGCAGACCGCCGCGGGAGCGATCCAGACCGGGACCCACGGCACCGGCAGGCACGTCGGCGGCCTCGCCGACCAGGTCGTCGAGCTGGAGATGGTCCTCGCCGACGGCTCCGTGACGACCGTTCGCGAGGGCGACCTGTTCGACGCGGCCCGGGTGGGCCTCGGCGCGCTGGGCGTCCTGACCGCGGTCACCTTCCGGGTCGAGCCCGCGTTCCTGCTGCGGGCCCGCCGCGAGCCGATGGCGTTCAGCGAGATCCTCGAGACGCTCGACGACCTGACCGAGTCCGACGACCATCTCGACTTCTTCTGGCTCCCGCACACCGACACCTGCCTGGTCAAGCGCAACAACCGGGACCCGGGACCGGCCCGCCCGCCCGCGGCGTTCAAGCGGTGGCTCGACAACGTCTTCCTGGAGAACACGCTGTTCGGCGCGGCCTGCGCCCTCGGGGCGCGCTTCCCGTCCGCGGTCCCCGCGATCAACGGGATCTCCGCGCGCGCGCTCGGCGCGTCGGAGTGCGTCGACACCTCCTACCGGGTGTTCACCTCGGTGCGCGAGGTCCGCTTCCTGGAGATGGAGTACGCCGTTCCGCGCCACCACCTCGCCCAGGCGCTGCGGGAGACGCGGGACCTCGTGGAGCGGTCGGGCTGGCCCGTCACCTTCCCGGTCGAGGTGCGCGTCACGCCGCCCTCGGACGCCTGGCTGTCCACGGCGTACGGCAGGCCCTCGGCGTACGTCGCCTGCCATGTCTACCGCCAGGCGCCCAACCCGGCGTACTTCGAGGGCGTGGAAGAGATCATGGTCAGGCTGGGTGGCCGGCCCCATTGGGGCAAACTGCACACCCGCGACGCGGACTACCTGCGTACCGTCTATCCGAGGTTCGGCGACTTCCTCGCCCTGCGCCGCGAGATGGACCCGGACGGGTTGTTCGCCAACGATTACCTCGACCGGGTGCTCGGCGCGTCGCGGGAGAGCTGACCCCATCGCCGCGTAAAGTCCCTCTCCACGGTCCGGCGTCTTCCGCGTGTCGCGTTGCCCGCGCCTCCCCCGGGGAAGGCACATTGCGGAGCACGGGCACACCAGAGCCCGGCGCGCCATTCGAACCCGAGGGAGAAGCAGGGATGAGACCCTCCCGCAGGTCCGGCCGCACGGCGTACGGCACGGTCACGGCGCCGTGCGCCGCATCCGCGCCGCGTGGACGGGCGGTGGGCGCGCACCACCTGAGGAGACACGACCCTCGCTCTCGCCTTCCGGGCCGGATCGGCGGCGTGGCCGCCGCCCCCGGCCTGCCGCTCCCGTACGACCGACAGGTTGCGGAAAGGTGAACGCGAAAAATGTGACCGGCGTCACAACACCTGCCTCGCCCCCTGGCGAGGCGATGTTCGGACATGCCGGGTACGGTGCTGGAAGGCAACCGGTTCACGCGAGAGACTCGAGGGTCCGGGGGAAGACAGAGCACGACGACGAAGGGACTCGCATGCAGGAGCTCCGTCTCGTCGCGGTGAGTGAGGACGGAACGTACCTCGTCCTGGCGACGGCCGGGCGGGGCACGCGCTTCACGCTGCCCGTCGACGACCGGCTCCGCGCTGCGGTCCGCGGCAACTTCTCCCGTCTCGGCCAGTACGAGATCGAAGTGGAGAGCCCGTTGCGTCCCAAGGAGATCCAGGCGCGCATCCGTGCCGGCGAGACGGCGGAGGAGATCGCCGCCACCGCCGGCATCCCGGTGGAGAGGGTCCGCTGGTTCGAGGGACCGGTTCTCCAGGAGCGCGAATACATGGCCCAGCAGGCCCAGCGGGTCTCGGTCCGGATGCCGGGCGAGACGACCCCCGGGCCCACCCTCGGCGAGCTGGTCGCCGAGCGGCTGACCCGGCGCGGCGTGCCCGCCGACGAGATCGACTGGGACTCCGCCAAGCGCGACGACAACCTGTGGCGGGTGCGGCTCGGCTTCGTCTGGAACGGTCACACCCGTCACGCCGAGTGGCTCTTCGACCCGCGCCGCCGCCACATCACCCCGAACGACGACGAGGCCATGCGCCTGTCGGCCGCCGAGTACGTCGAGCCGGACGCGGAGAGCGCCACCGTGCGGCCCTTCGTGCCCCGCCTCGCGTCCAAGCTCGCCCCGGTTCCGCCGCTGCCCGAGGAGACCTCTCCGGGCCGCGGCGAGCAGGGTTTCGGCGTGCCCGCCGTACGCTCCGAGCCCGCGCGGCCGGAACCGCTGCGGGCCGAGCCCGCCGCGCTGGCCGAGCACGTGCCGCCGCCGCGGCTGAGCCCGCCGCTCCGCGCGGAGTCCGGGAGGCCCGAGCCCGGCGGCCGTCCCGAGCCGTACGCGGACGAGCCGTCGGCGTACCGGCCGGAACTGACCCCGGTGCCCTTCCGGCTGCCGCAGTCGCTCATCGCCACCCCCGATCCCGCGCCTGCGCCGACCGGCCCCGAGACCGGAGTGGACAACCCGGCGCAGAGCGCCGGGGACTCCGCCGCGCCGCCGGCCGAGGTCGCCCGGATCGTTCCGGACGTGCGGGACGTATCGGATGTATCGGACCGGGAGACCGCCGGAGGCGGTGCGGGCCGCGAGAACGACCAGAACGCGACGCGGCAGCCCGACGCGGCGGGACAGCAGGACACCGTGGGCCGGCAGGACGTCGTGCAGGGTGAGTCGCGGACTTTCGCGGAGGCCACGCCCGCGCCCGTGGCGGGTGCCGACGCGCCGAGCCCGTCCGCCGGCGCGGCGGGTCCGGCCGGAGCCTCCGTCGAGCCGGGCACACCCCGGCCC
The DNA here is from genome assembly GCF_040685655.1 of Microbispora sp. NPDC088329. Taxonomy (NCBI): domain Bacteria; kingdom Bacillati; phylum Actinomycetota; class Actinomycetes; order Streptosporangiales; family Streptosporangiaceae; genus Microbispora; species Microbispora sp. NPDC088329. The sequence goes on along the minus strand of NZ_JBFBIP010000004.1, from coordinate 57,622 downwards.
ACCACCGTGAACACCGATGAGGCGGCCGCCGCGGACGCGGCACCGGGCGCCACCCCCGCGACGCCACCCGGCGACGCGGCGGGCACGCAGGAGGCCGCGCGCCCCGCCACGCCGGATCCGGTGACCGCCGAGGACTCCACGACGACCGCCGATGCCGCGGCGGCCCCGAACGCCGCGGACACCGCGACCCCGCCCACCGCGGCGACAGGCCCCGCGACAGCCGACGTCCGAGCGACCGGTCCGGGGGCGACGGACGTCGCGACCGCCGGCACGGACGTCCCCGGCGCGCCCGGAGAGGCCGAGCACCCGGCCGTCGACGCCGGCAAGGCCACAGGCGAGGCCACGGACACGCCCGTGCACAAGGGCACGGACGAGGGCACGGACGAGGCCGGAGACAGTGCCGCGGACAGGGCCGAGGACGCGACGCCACCGGCGGTCGCCGTCCCGGAGTCCGCTCCGCCTCCGGCGCCCGCTCCGCCCTCGGAGTCCGCGGCAGAGTCCGCGGCAGAGTCCGCGGCGGAGGAATCGGCGGCCCCGCCTGCGGCCGTCACCGCACCGGCGAGCGAGCCCGCGCAGAGCGAGCCCGCGGAGCCGCCTGCGGTCTCCTCCGCTCCGGTCACACCCGCGGCTCCGGCGGCCCCGGCCGCGCAGGCTCCCGCGCAACCCGCCGCCGAGGCCCCGGCCGCTCAGCAGGCCCCGGCGGCCCCGGCCGCGCAGGCTCCCGCGCAACCCGCCGCCGAGGCCCCGGCGGCTCAGGCTCCCGCCGCCGCCCCGGCGTCGCGGGCGGGAGATGCCGGGAAGCGCGCGGGCGACGGATCCAAGGACGGCGCGAAGGAGGCGCAGAAGGAGGGTCCGAAGGACACCAAGCCCGAGACCCCCGCCCCGCCGGTGCCGAAGCCGGCTCCGCCGCGTCCCCGCAAGTCGCGCGGACGCCGGGCCTCGGTGCCGACCTGGGACGAGATCATGTTCGGCGCCCGCAAGCAGGACTGACCCCGCGTGACGTCGCGCCCGCGAATTCTGCGGGCGACGCCGGCCGCGGCATCGGCTGTCTGACCACCCGGCGAGGAAAGGCCGGCGGTGAGTACGCGAACTCGCCGCCGGCCTTCGCTCTGTCCGGACGCCGGCGGCTGAAACGGCGGCCGCCGAAGGCGCCTCACCCGTCGCGACCGGACCAACGGCGTACGCGCGGGCGGGGCGAGGAGGGCGGCGAGCGTCGCGACGGTGACGCTCACGGGCTCCCGGTCGCCGTACGCCATAAGGCCACAGTTGTCAGGTTGCTCCCTCCTATGGCGGATGAGGCGCGCCCGCACCTTCTATGATCGTCAATGCTGGTGGATCACTGATCGCGCGAAGGGCGACGAATGACGGAGACGGGGCGCGTTCCGGCAGGTGTGAATCCAAAAATTCCGAGCGTGGCGCGCATCTACGACTACTTCCTCGGCGGCAAGGACAACTTCGCCTCCGACCGTGAGTCGGCCGAGCAGGTCATCCGCCTCGGCCGCGAGCAGGGGTACGACATCCCCGCGCTGGCCCGCGCCAACCGCGCCTTCCTGGTGCGGGTGGTCAGGGAACTGGCCGAAGCGGGCGTTCGCCAGTTCCTCGACATCGGGACCGGCCTGCCCACCCAGCAGAACGTGCACCAGGTCGCCGCGACGTTCGGTCCCGGTTCCCACACCGTCTACGTGGACAACGATCCGACGGTTCTCGTGCACGCACGCGCCCTCCTCGCCGACACGCCCAACACCATCGTGGTGGAGGGGGATCTGCACCGGCCCGGCGAGATCCTCGCCGACGAGCGGATCCGCGCGCACCTGGACTTCAGCCGGCCGGTGGCGATCCTCGCGCTGGCGGTCCTGCACTTCTTCACCGACGACGCGGAGGTGAGCCGGATCGTCTCGAGTCTGCGGGACGGGCTGCCCTCCGGTGGCTACCTCGCCATCTCCCACACCTATGTCCGGCGTTCCGACCAAGCCAAGGTGGAGCAGGCGCAGTCGGTCTACGGCAAGACCCCCGCCGGGGGCTTCGTGCACCGTGAACCCGAGGAGCTCGCCGCCCTGCTGGACGGCATGGAGGTGCTTGAGCCCGGCGTCGTGCCCGTCGAGCTCTGGCGTCCCCGCCACGACCAGTACCCGGGCGACCCCGGCAACAGCGGCTACATCGGAGTCCTGGCCCGCAGGCCCTGAGGCTCCGGCGCCCTCTTCTCCTTCTCAGCACGCCGTCAGCGGTATGTCAGCGGCCGGCGGCCGCCCTCAGCGCCTCCTCAGGGCCCTGTCAGCGCCGTCCGGCAGCGTGGAGCCGTACGACTCGACGGACGACTGAGGAGAGGCCGTGAGATACGCCATCCAGGCCGAGGGCCTGGCGAAACGGTACGGAGAGACGAGGGCGCTGGACGGGGTGGACCTGGAGGTGCCGCAGGGCCGTCTCCTGGGCGTACTCGGCCCCAACGGGGCCGGGAAGACCACGGCGGTGCGGATCCTGGCGACGCTCGTGCGGCCGGACGGGGGCGGGGCGCGCGTGGCCGGGTTCGACGTGGTCCGGCAGGCGCACCAGGTGCGCTCGCTGATCGGGCTGACCGGGCAGTATGCCGCACGCCGCCGTCGACGAGACCCTGACCGGGGTCGAGAACCTTGTGATGATCGGGCGCCTGCTGGGCCTGACGAGGGCCGACGCCCGGCGCCGGGCCGACGCCCTGCTCGACCGCTTCGCGCTCACAGGCGCGGGCGGGCGGGCGGCCAAAACCTACTCGGGCGGCATGCGCCGCCGGCTCGACCTCGCCGCCGGCCTCGTCGGCCGCCCGCAAGTGCTCTTCCTGGACGAGCCGACGACCGGACTGGACCCGCGCCACCGCACCGAGCTGTGGGGCGTCGTCCGCGGTCTGCGGGACGAGGGTGTGACGGTCCTGCTCACCACGCAGTACCTGGAGGAGGCCGACCAGCTCGCGGACGACATCGTGGTGGTCGATCACGGGAAGGTGATCGCGAGCGGCACGCCGGACGGCCTGAAGGCGGCGACGGGCGGCCAGGTCCTGGAGGTGCGGCCCCTCGATGCCGCCCACCTCGATCTCGTCCGCCGCGTGGTGGCCGACGTGCTCGACGCCTCGCCGGAGGTCTCCCAGGGCCAGGTCGCCGCCCCGGTGCACGACCCCGCGGCCGTCCCCGTGATCGTACGGCGCCTCGACGACCTCGACGTGGTCGCGGCGGAGCTGTCGCTGCGCCGGGCCAGCCTCGACGAGGTGTTCCTCGCCCTGACCGGCCACCGCACCCAGGCCGAGGAGCAGGACGAAGAGCAGGACGAGGCCGCGGCATGAGGCCGCGACGGGAGTCACAGGACGCGCGAAGCCACGAGGAGAGACCATGACCACGATCACCCGGACCGCGCCCGCGGCGGCCCCCCGTCCGAATGCGGTGGCCGCTCTGCGTCACACGATGACGCTCGCCTGGCGCAGCCTGGTGCAGATCAAGCACAACCCGATGGAGCTGATCGACCTCAGCGTGCAGCCGATCATGTTCCTGCTGCTGTTCACCTACGTGTTCGGCGGCGCGATCGCGGGCTCCACGGGTGACTACCTGCAGTTCGCGCTGCCCGGCTTGGTCGCGCAGAACATGCTGTTCGCGAGCATGACCACGGCCGTCGGGCTGAACGTCGACATCACCAAGGGCGTGTTCGACCGGCTGCGCAGCCTGCCGATCTCCCGCTCCGCCCCGCTGGCCGGGCGCATCGTCGCCGACACGCTGAAGCAGGTGTGGGCGTTCGCCCTGTTCCTCGGGCTCGGCCTGGTGCTCGGCTTCCGGGTGCACACGGGCGTCGCCGGAGTGCTCGGCGCGCTCGCGCTGCTGCTGGCGTTCGCGCTCGCGATGTCGTGGACGGCGGTGCTCGTGGGGGTGACGGCGGCGAGCATGGAGAAGGTCCAGATCCTGATGTTCTCGCTGATGATGCCGATCACCTTCACCAGCAACGCCTTCGTCGCCACCGACACCATGCCGGCGTGGCTGCAGAAGTGGGTGGAGATCAATCCGGTCGGCCATCTGGCGGACGCCGTCCGCGGCCTGCTCGGGGGCGGGCCGGTGGCGTCGGACGCCACGATCTCACTGCTGTGGGCCGCGGGCATCGCCGTCGTCTTCGCCCCGCTCGCCGTACGCGCCTTCCGCACCCGCGCCTGAGGCCCGCACACCTGATCTCTCACGTCCTGCCGAACGTGAGCGCCAGCACGGCGTCCCGGCTCATGCCGCGCCCGCGCTCGCGGCACCGGGAGAACTCCCCGGGCCCGAGCGCGGCCCGCGCCGCGGCGGCCACCCGCCGATGGTCGAAGCTCAGGTCGTGGGCGAAGCCGCGGATGGCCTCCGCCCCGCCGAGGATGGCGGCGGCCCGCGCGTGGTCACCGTCGCGGGCGGCGAGCGCCGCGTGCCCGACGAGCACGTGCCCGATGACCGGGGCGTCGCTGGACTCCACGGCGACGGTCAGCGCCTTGTCGCTGGGCGCCCTCAAGCCGCTGGCCGGACAGCCACCAGTACCATCCGAGTCCGCCGACCAGGCGCAGCGCGAGGTCCGCCTCTGCCTCCTCGCAGGCCCATCGGAGGGCCGCCGACAGGTTGTCGTGTTCGGCCGACAGCCGGGCCAGCCACTCGAGCTGTTCCGCCCGGCGCAGGTGCGGCTCGGCGGCCTCGGCGAAGCGGGCGAAGAACTCGGCGTGGGCGAGCCGCACGGGCCGCTCGTCGCCCGACTCGGCCAGACGTTCCGCGGCGTACGCCTTGATCGTCTCCAGCATGCGGTAACGCCCGCCGTCGAACGCGACCAACGACTTGTCGACCAGCCTGCCGAGCACGTCGATGTCGCCCTCGCAGACCTGCTCGGCCGCCTCCAGCGTGGCCCCGCCCGCGAACACCGCCAGCCGCGCCGCGAGCGCGCGCTCGCCGGCGTCGAGCAGGTCCCAGCTCCACTCCACGACGGCGCGGAGCGGGTGGCGGGGCATCGCCGTACGGCTCCCGCCGGTGAGCAGCCGGAACCGGTCACCGAGCCGGTCGGCGATCTGCCCTGCCGACAGCGTGCGGAACCTGGCGGCGGCCAGTTCGATGGCGAGCGGCATGCCGTCGAGTTCGCGGCAGATGCGCTGAACGGCGTCGCGCTCGCCGTCGTCCACCACGTAGCCGGGCCGTACGGCGGCCGCCCGCTCGGCGAACAGCCGCACGGCGTGACCGGCGCCGAGCGGGCCGACGGGCCACAGCCTCTCGCCGGTGATGCCGAGCGGCTCACGGCTGGTGGCGAGGATTCGCACGCCGGGGAATTCGGCGAGGAGCCGGTCGGCGAGCGCGGCGGCCGGCTCGACCACGTGTTCACAGTTGTCCAGCACGATCAGCGTGTCGCGCGCCGCCAGAGCGGAGACGAGACGGGTCGCCGGGTCGGACTCCCCGCCCTGCCCGGACGGCATGGCGGGCGCGGACGACATGACGGGCACTGGGCGCACGGGCACCAGGCCGGTGTCGCGCAGGCCGAGCGCGGTCAGGACGGCCTGCGGCACCTCCGCCGCGTCCCCGACCGGCGCGAGCTCGACCAGCCAGACGCCGTCGGGCACGCCGGCGGCGAGCGCCTCGGCCGACTCCACCGCGAGCCTCGTCTTGCCCGCCCCGCCCGGGCCGAGCAGCGTGACCAGGCGGTCGGCGGCGAGGAGCGCGCCGATCCGGCCGACGTCGTCGTCGCGGCCGACGAAGCTGGTCAGCCGGGCCCGCAGATTGCCCTGTCGCGGCGGGCGCGGCGGCCGCGGGTCGCCGGTGCGCAACGTGCCGGCCGGCACCGGGGACGGGCCGCAACCGGACTCTCCCCTCAGCATCGCGAGGTGGAGCCCGGCCAGCGCGGGTGAGGGGTCGGCCCCGAGCCGCTCGGCGAAGACCGACCGGGCCACCTCGTAGGCGGCCAGGGCTTCGACCCGGCGGCCCGCCCCGTAAAGGGCGCGCATGAGCTGCCCGTGCGGCCGTTCCCGCAGCGGGTCGGCGGTGACGAGCAGCCGCAGCTCCGGGACCAGGTCGGCGTGCCTGCCCAGGGCGAGCTCCGCTTCGATCCTGTCCTCCGTGGCCGCGGTCCTGAGCTCCTCCAGGCGGGCCACCTCGGCCTCGGCGTTCGGCAGGTCGGTCAGCGGAGCGCCGCGCCACAGGCCGAGCGCCTCCCGCAGCAGGTGGGCGGCGCGGCCCGGGTCGCCCTCGGCGAGCGCGCCCGCACCTTCCCGGGCGAGGCGGGCGAACAGGTGCAGGTCCACCTGATCGGGTGAGACGTCCAGGCGATAGCCGGAGGACCCGCCGGCCACCAGGCCGCGGCCGACCGTGGCCCGCAACCGGGACACCAGCGCCTGCAGGGCGTTCCCCACGCCGGGGGGCGGACGGTCGTCCCACACCCCCGCCACGAGCGCCTCGGTGGACACCGTGCGACCGGCGTCGAGCAGCAGGAGCGTCAGCAGGGCGCGCAGCCGCCGCCCGCCGACCTCGACCGGCCGCCCGTCGCGTCGTACGTCGAGGGGACCCAGAACGGCGAAGCCGATGCCCGCTCCCGGCGTGTCCCCCTGCATGTCTCGATTGTGGCGGATCAGGGCGCTCACGGCTGACACCCCTCCATGCCGGTTCCGGCCACGTACGGATCGATTCGGGAGAACCCAGAGGTCAACGGCCCGCACGGGTCCGGTCATCGGTACGGATCACCGCGATCCGGTCGGGGCACCTGTCCAATCCGCGTAGCATCATCGGGCATGGGGTCGCCGAGAAAATCAGCGGTCACGCGAGCCGCCGTCACGGTGACGGCGTTCACGCTGGCCGCGTCGGGCTGCGGAATCCTGGGCGGGGGATCGCCGAGGAACCTCGACGTCATCAGTGTGTCGAGCCCGCAGTTCCGCGACGGCGCCCCCCTGCCGGACGACTACACCTGCAAGGGAGGGCAGGGCAACCCGCCCCTCCGCTGGTCGGGCACGTCGGGCGCCAAGTCGGTGGCCCTCGTGGTCGACGACAACAGCCCCCACAGCGGCCCGGAGGTGCACTGGGTGGTGTTCGACATCGACCCTGCGACGACCGAGCTGGGCATCAACGACGTCCCCCGGGGCGCCCGGCAGGGCAGGACGTCGAGCGGGAAGGTGGGCTATGCGCCCCCGTGCCAGGCCGACGGCAGCTACCGTTTCACTGTCTACGCGCTGAACACGAAGCTCGACCTGAAGCAGGGCGCCGATCTCGCGGAGACCCTGGGGGGCATCGCGAGTCACACCATCGCCCGTGGGCGCCTCACGGCGAACACGATCGAGTGACATGCTGAGCACCGGAGGTAGTCGTGCTACACCAATCTTCGCCTAGGGTGTGACAACGGTCATTGTGGTCGAGCAGAATCGGATCCAATTGCTGAGCGCGGGTGAACAAGGGGGGCAGGTCGCGTCGATGGCCGCGCGACCTCACCGGCGCCGCAGAAAGGCCATGGCCTTGAGGGTGGTGCTATGACTGCGGTCATTGTGGGTCTTGTCGCCGTCGTGCTTCTCGTGCTGCTGGTCGTGGCGCTGGGCATGCGGTCGATGAACCGCAGGGAGAGCGCTCTCTCCGCCGAGCGCATCAAGGCGATGGCCGAAAACAAGGGCCCGAAGCCCCGGCGGCCCGCCGAGGAGACGTTCTTCGAGAGCTTCCCCAAGGGATTCGACGCCTTCGAGGAGCCCGAGAAGCAGCGACCGGCGCCCCGCCCTGCGCCCCGCCCCGGTGGGCGGCAGGCGGCGCGGCCCGCGCAGCGCGGCGGCAAACAGCCCGCCGCCGCCCGGGGCAAGCGCGGCGTGGACGAGTGGGGCGAGGCCGACGACTACGACGATGACTACTGGTCACGCGTACGCGCGGACGACGGCGGCTTCGGGGGGACGATCGCCGCGAGGATGGCCACCCCCCGGCCGGTGGACGAGACCGCGGACGCGGCGAGCGCCGCGGCCCAGGCGGCCTCCCCCGACGCCGCGACCGTGCAGGTCCCGTTGCCCTCCCGCTCCACCCGCGGCAGGCGTGCCGGCGCCGATGAGCCCGTGCTTCCCGACGCCCCCGTCTCCGCCTCGGCTGTCGCCGACCAGAAGACCGTCACGTTCTCCGCGCCGACGCCCGACGTGCTCGGCGCCCCGCCCTCGCCGGCCGGGTCCCCCTCGACCGGTCCCTTCGACGCGAACCGCGCGACCGGTCCCTTCGACTCCCCCGCGATGGGGGGCGTCCCCGCGTCCGCGGTGAGTGATCCCTTCACCGCCGCCGGGCCCCAGACGAACACCCCGAGCGCGGCCGCCCGGCCGGCCAGGCCGAGCAGGTCCGGCCGGTCGTCTCGGGCCGCCGCCCGCCGCGCCGCTGCCGCCGCCGAGGCCGGTCAGGCCGGTCAGGCCGGCGGCTCCTACGACAGCCCGCGTGGCACGGGCGCGATCCCGTCGGCCGCGGGCACCGGCTCGTACGGCACGCAGCCCGCCGCCGACCCTCTGGGGATCACGGCGGCAACCGGCCCGTTCGGCGCCTCCGCGTACGACACCCCCGCGGGCACCGGGCCGTTCGCCTCCCAGGGCGCCGGTTCCCACGAGGGCCACCCGACCGGCGGCTACGACACGGCACCGTCCTCCGCCATCCCCGCCACCGGGTCCTTCACCGCCGGCTCGTACGACCCCGCCCGCACCAGCGGCGCGTTCGAGGCCGCCTCACCCGCCGCGGCGCCCACCCCCTCACCGGCCGACGCGCTCGCCGACGCCGCTCCCCGCTCGGGTGGCGGCTCCTTCGACGCGTGGGCGGGCTACGAAACGCCCCGTTCCGACGCCTACGATCCGTCCGGCGCCGCGACGGGCCCGTTCCGCGCGGCCGGCCCCTCCTCGTCGTACGCGCCCGGCTCCGCAGCCGCCGGCGCGGCGGTGACCGGTCCTGACGCGAGCGGCGCCACCGACCCCGGCTGGCCGGTCGCGGGCAGCTACCCGCCCCGCGACGTGCTCGACGACCCGGAGCCGCCGCGCGGCGCGTCCTCCTGGCCGAACGCGGAGACCTACCAGACGCCGGGATACGAGGGCTACTCCTCCGGCTACCCGGCCGCCCCGGTGCCGTCGCCCGCCGCGCCCTCCACCCCGTCGTACGAGGTGAGCGCGGGCTGGGCGACGATCGACGCCTCCGACACCGTGAACGGCCCCGCCCCGGCGGCCGCCTCGCCGTACGAGTCGGCGGGCTACGACGCGCCCTCGGGGCAGAGCCGATACGGCTACGACCAGCAGCAGGGACCCGGCGGCGTCCCGTCGTCGCAGCCCGAGCAGAACACCGGCGGAAGCTGGCCCTCCTACGACGAGCTGTACGGCGACACCCCCACCTCGGCGAGCGGGCGGCGGGGCAGCCACCACAACCCGGAGAGCGACTATCCCGACTACTATCGGTGATTTTCCCGTTGCCTTCCTGGTGACGGCCTCTACGGCTGACATATCGTCGGCCCATGACGATTCGTGACGGGGCGACCTCGCTACGTAACCTGAAGTCCGTACTTCAGCACGATGTGCCCGCATCGCTGGTGGTCTTCCTGGTGGCGGTGCCTCTGTCGCTCGGCATCGCGGTCGCGTCCGGCGCGCCGGTGGCCGCCGGACTCGTCGCCGCGGTGGTCGGTGGCGTGGTGGCCGGCGCCCTCGGCGGGTCCGTCGTCCAGGTGAGCGGCCCCGCCGCCGGGCTTTCCCTGGTCGTCGCCGAGCTCGTCCACGTGTACGGCTGGCGCGCCACGTGCGCCATCACCGTCATGGCCGGCCTCCTTCAGCTGGTTCTCGGCGGGCTGAAGGTGGCGCGGGCGGCGCTCGGGGTCTCCCCCGCCGTCGTCCACGGCATGCTCGCCGGGGTGGGCGTGGTGATCGCGCTGTCCCAGCTGCACATCGTGCTCGGCGGGTCGCCGCAGCGCTCCGCGCTGGAGAACGTCCTCCAGCTCCCCGCCCAGATCCTCGACAACCACACGCACGCCGTCATGATCGGTGTGCTGACCATCGGGGTTCTGCTCGTGTGGGGCCGCCTCCCCCGGCTGCGCGCCGTTCCCGCCCCGCTCGCCGCGCTGATGATCGCCACGCTGACGGCCGCGGTGGCGGGCTGGGACCTGACGAGGGTGGACCTGAAAGGCGGCTTCTCCTCGGTGGAGGGGCCGTTGATGCCGCGGGGCGACTGGCACGCGATCGCCGGCGCCGTCCTGCTCGTCGCTCTTCTCGCCGGGGTGGAGTCGCTGCTGACCTGCGTGGCGTCCAACCGCCTGCACGACGGCCCCCGTGCCGACCTCGACCGCGAGCTGACCGCGCAGGGGGTGGCGAACGTGGTGTCCGGCGCGCTCGGCGGCCTCCCCGTGGCGGGTGTCGTCGTCCGTACGACCACCAACGCGCGGGCCGGCGCGCGCAGCCGCTGGTCCGCGGTCCTGCACGGGGTGTGGGTGCTGCTGTTCACCGCGGCCTTCGCCTGGATGATCGCGCTGATCCCCCTGGAGGCGCTCGCGGCGCTGCTGCTGTTCATCGGCGTGCAGATGGTCAACCTCGGTCATGTGCGCAACCTGCGCAACCACCGGGAGATGCCGGTCTACTTCGTGACGATGGGCGGGGTCGTGTTCATCGGCCTGGCCGAGGGCGTGGCGCTCGGCCTCGCGCTGGCCGCCCTGCTCGCCCTGCGCCGCCTGGCCTGGGTCTCGGTCGACGTACGGCAGGCCGGTGAGCGGCGCTGGCGGGTCGTCGTCACCGGATCGCTGACGTTCCTCGGCGTGCCGCGGCTGACCGAGGCGCTGCGCGCCGTTCCCGCGGGCTCGGCCGTGGAGCTCGACCTGCACCTGGACTTCATGGACAACGCCGCCTTCGAGGCGCTGCACGCCTGGCGGCTGGAGCACGAGCGCACCGGCGGCGTCATCGACGTGGACGAGCCGCACGGCGAGTGGTACTCCGCCGCGATCAGCGGCGCCCGCCTGTTCCCCGCCAGGATCCCGCCCCGGCACGACCGCTGGTGGCTGCCGTGGGCCTACCGGCGCCACCCCCGTCCCATGGACGCCGGCGCAGGCGACGCCGGTTCCCAGGTCGCGATCGGCGCGGCCGGCGACGGGGACCACGACGGGGAGCACGGCGGGGAGCACGGCGGGGAGCACGGCGGCGTCCCCGTCGTCCGCGAACCGCAGGGCGTGCCCGACCTCCTGGAGGGGATGCGGGAGTTCCAGCGCCGGACCGCGCCGATGGTCCGCCCGCTGCTCCACCGCATGGCCCGCAAGCAGTCGCCGTCGCATCTGTTCATCACCTGCGCCGACTCCCGCATCGTGCCGAACATCATTACCGCGAGCGGTCCCGGTGACCTGTTCACGCTGCGCAACATCGGCAATCTCGTGCCGCGCGCGGGGGCCGTTCCCATGGACGACTCGGTCGCGGCCACGATCGAGTACGCCGTGCAGGTGCTGGACGTACGCACGATCACGGTCTGCGGGCACTCCGGCTGCGGCGCGATGGCCGCCCTGCTGGGCGGGGTGCCCGACCTGCCCGCGCTGCGCGACTGGCTGCGGCACGGACGGCAGAGCCTGGCCAGGTTCGTGGCCGCCGAGCCGGGTGACGACGACGCCGGGCCGCTCGACCGGCTCTGCCGGGTCAACGTGATCCAGCAGCTCGACAACCTGCGGAGCCACGTGTTCGTGGACTCCCTCGTACGGGCGGGGAAGCTGGAGCTCACCGGCCTGTACTTCGACATCGGGGCGGCGCGGGTGCACGTGCTGGAGCAGGAGCGCTTCACCCCCGTCCCCGAGCTGCGCACCGGCTGAGCCCGCTCCGGCCGCCGGTCCGCCTTCCGCTGTGAGCGGATCATGTCCGCCCACTGTGAAACGAGGCAGACGCACGGCGCGGGCGGGCCAAAGATGACCGTATGAAAATTCTGGTCATCGGCGGTTCGGTGTTCCTCGGACGCGCCGTCGTGGAGGAGGCGCTGCGGCGCGGTCACGAGGTCACGACGTTCAACCGGGGCAGGAGCGGGACGGACCTGCCCGGAGTGGAGGCGGTGCGCGGCGACCGCGAGGTCACCGACGATCTGCGGCGCCTCGCCGGCGGCAGGCAGTGGGACGCGGTGATCGACGTGTGCGGGTTCGTCCCCCGCGTCGTCCTGGAGGCGGTACGCACGCTGTCGGGGCACGCTCCGCACTACACGTTCATCTCCAGCATCTCCGCCTACCCGGACTGGCCCGACAAGTCGGAGGTGAACGAGACCTTCCCCACGCATGAGTGCCCGCCGGACGCGGACGCCGAGTTCGGCGACTACGGCGTGCTGAAGGCGGGCTGCGAGCGGGCGGTCGAGCAGCACTTCGACGGCGGCGCCCTGGTCATCCAGCCCGGTCTGATCCTCGGCCCGCACGAGAACGTGGGCCGGCTGCCCTGGTGGCTCACCCGCATCTCCGAGGGCGGCCGGGTGCTCGCCCCCGGCGACCCGTCGCTGCCGATGCAGCTCATCGACGCCCGCGACATCGCGGCGTTCACCCTCGACCAGGCGGCCAAGGGCACGACCGGCCACTACATGACCGGCGGGGTGCCGGGCAACACCACCTACGGCGGCTGGCTGAACGACTGCGTGGAGGTCACCGGTTCGGACGCGGAGCTGGTGTGGGCCGACGACGAGTTCCTCGTCGACCAGGGCGTGCAGCCGTGGACCGAGCTTCCGCTGTGGTATCCGGAGGCGGACCGCCTGGGCGTGTGGACGCACTCCTCGGCCAAGGCCGTCGCCGCGGGTCTCACCTGCAGGCCGGTGCGGGAAACCGTCAGGGACACCTGGGAGTGGCTGAAGGGCATCCCCGAAGAGCAGCGCACGTTCGGCAGCGTCCGGCTGAGCCACGGCATCGACCCGGACAAGGAGGCGCGCATCCTCGCCACCTGGGACGCCCGGTCCTGACCGCGACCGGCCTGTCCTGAGCGGCGCGGGGCGGGAGGCCACGGAGGTGGAGCATGGCCTCGCCGCTGCGGCGTCCACGCGGAGTGGGGCGAATCGCGCGGGCCGGGCGGAGACGGCGCGGACTTCGTTGCCCGGGCCGTCCGCGCGGAGCCGTAGGCTGTCGGTCATGATCTGGGTGGTTCTGATCGTGGCTGTGCTGGTCGTGTTCGCGGGGCTCGGCGTGACCGGGCGCCTGCCGGGGACCTCACGCGGGCGGTCCGCGCGGCGCCCCTCGGGGAGCGGCCGCCCGGCCGGCCGAGGCGGCGGGACGGCGCGGCCCGCGAGCCGGCCTCGTCAGGACACCGGACGGGACCGCGGCACGACACGGGGCCCCGGCGGCGGACGTCCTCCCGGGGCGGGGACCCGCGCCCCGGGCCGCTCGGCGTCGGGCGGCTCGTCGGGCGTGCGCGGCACGGCGACCCAGGCCGGTCCGCGGCCCGGTGAGATCTGGTGGGCCGACGTGCCCTACGAGGACGGGCCCGGCCACAAAGTGCGCCCCTGCGTGGTGCTGAGGACGTACCGGGGCGGCGCCGAGGTCCTGAAGATCACGAGCCAGGATCGCAGCGACCGCTCCGACCACGTGGAGATCCCCACCCGCACCTGGGACCCCGACGCCGACCACAACAGCTTCCTCGATCTCACCGGGCCCGTCCGCGTGCCCGTCGCGGATTTCCAGGACAAAGCGGGCACGCTCGACGCGCGCGTCTGGCGGCAGGTCTGCCGTCTCCACGAGATATCGCCGAACTGACCAGAGGCCGGCCCCCCCGGCACCAGCCCCGAGACCGGCCCCCACGGCCGCCGGCGTCATCCCGTGGATTCGGGCCCCTCCGCAGCGGCCGGCGGCAGGGCGGCGGCGATGCCGTCCAGCAGCCGGTCCAGGCCGTAGGCGAAGCGGTCGTCGGCCGCGGTGTACTGTCGGCCGCCCTCCTTCGTCATCCGCTCCAGCATGGGATAGTTCCCCGTCGCGATGAGCGACTGGATGTAGGACAGGTGCTGCGCCAGCCGCTGCGCCAGCGTGAGCCCCGACCGCCGAAGCGCCTCGGCCTCGGCCAGTTCGCTCTGGATGTAGCCGTTCACGTACGCGAAGACCGCGCCGACGAGGGTCAGCATCTCGTCGACGCTCAGGCCGCGACCGTCGAGCATGCCGAGGGCGGTCTCCGTCAGACGCGCGCTGTTCGGGCCGGCCTGCGGGCGGCCGGCCGCAAGGGGCGCGAGCCACGGGTGGCGCAGCATGGTGCGCCGGGCCTGCCAGGCGAGCAGGCGGAGACCTTCGGCCCAGTCGTCCGGCGGCGGCCGGTCCTCCGGCAGGTACTCCCCCGCCACGGTGTCGACCATGAGGTCGAACACCTCGTCCTTGCCCGTCACGTAGCGGTACAGGGACATCGTGCCCGCCCCGAGCTCGGCGGCGAGCCGCCGCATGGAGATCGCCTCCAGCCCTTCGGCGTCGGCGATCCTGATCGCGGCCTGCGCGAGGGCGGCGCGGCTGAAGCTCGGCCGCGGCCCCCGAGCGGGGCGCTCGGGTCGCATCCACAGGTTCTCGTGGCCCGTCATCGTTGGTTGTCCCCGGTCGTCGCGCTATTGCGTACACGGTACCCGGTATGTAGGCTCGCATCGAGAAAGTGAGTACGACGTACCCAGTTTCTGGACGGCCGGACGAAGGGATTCCCCATGCCCATAAGCCTCGCCGGGGACGACTTCACGGCCCCCGGTCTCGAACTGTTCGACTTCCCGCCGCTGTGGCCGGGTGCGCCAGACTGGCTCACCAAGCCCGTGGTGCTGGCCGCGGTCGGCGTGATCCTGCTGTGCGCGCTCGCGTGGGGGGCGTGCGCGCGCCCGTCGCTGGTCCCGCGCGGCCTGCAGCACCTCGGCGAGTACGGATACCTGTTCGTGCGCGACCAGGTGGCCCGGCCGCTCATCGGTGCGGACGCCGAGAGGTGGATGCCCTTCCTGCTCAGCCTCTTCTCGGTGATCCTGCTGTGGAACCTGTTCGGCGTGATCCCGGGAGTGCAGTTCCCGGTGAACTCCCACATCGCCTTCCCTGTCGTCTTCGCGCTGGTCGTGTACGCGATCAAGCTCTATCTCGGCTTCCGGCACCACGGGGTTGGCGGATATCTCAAGAGCCTGATGTTCCCGCCCGGCCTGCCGAAGCCGCTCGCGCTGGTCCTGTACGCGCCGCTCGAACTGCTCTACACGTTCGTCACCGCGCCGTTCACCCACGCCGTACGGCTGTTCGCGAACATGTTCGCGGGGCACCTGCTGCTGGCGTTCTTCAGCGCGGTCGGATTCTGGTTCCTCGTCGAGCACCCCACGGTGCCCGGGCTCCCGGTGGGCCTGCTCGGCGTGGCCATGACCGTCGTGATGACCGGGCTGGAGATCTTCATCCAGTTCCTGCAGGCGTTCCTGTTCACCATGCTGGCGGCCATGTACATCGGCAACGCCCTGAACCCGGACCACTGAGCGGGCGAGGTGGATGAGGGCCCCACGGTGCCGGGCGCGCCGCCCGCCCCGCGTGTGGGCGATCGAAGGCCAGTAGGGTTGCGGCCCATGACCAGCGACATACGCGGGCGCGGGCGGGCGGCCGTCACCGCCGGATCCGAAGCGCAGGCGGCTCTCGACTACTACCTGATCCTTCCGGCGGCGGGCCCGGACGGAGCCCCGGCCGAGGGAATCGTCGTCGAGGAGTTCGCGCTCACCGGCGACTTCAGGACCGTCGGCCTGGACACCACCGGATGGACCGCGGCCGACGGCGCCTGGTGGAGTTCGGCGGCCTTCGGACGTGCGATGCGCGAGGATCCCGGCCTGCGCGCCCGGGCCCGCGCCGTGAGCCGCCTCGATGCCGAGGCCGCCTACCGCGGTCTCGGCGGGGGCGAGCTGCCCGGCGAGACGCGGCTGCGGGCTCTTTTCCACGACCACCAGCCACTGCCGGACTCGCCTCCCCTGCGCCTCAGCCCGCCCCGAGTCCCCGACGGGTTCCACGACACGCGGGTCTACCGCCTCCTGTTCGCCGGTGAGCCGAATCTTCCCCGCCTCGCGGACGTGGTGACGCTCGCCGGGGAGGCGGGCGACCCGCGGACCCGGGTCATCGGCACGGGCGAACTGCGCACGGACCCGGACGCCTTCACCTGGGAGGTACGCCGGATCGGGCCCGGTGTCGCCTGCTGCCTCGACCTCACGGCCCATCTGGGGACCGCGTCCGGCCAGGCCCTCGGGCCGCTGCTGCGGCGGTTGACGACGGCGATGCGTCACGCCGGACCGGTCCCCGTGACCGTCGAGCGATTCTCCTGACGGCTCCGGGTCTTCGCGTGCGCGCGACTCAGCGGCGCGTGGCCTCCAGGGCAGGCCCCTGACCGCCTGGCGCACCCCCGGGGAGGCGGCCCGCCCGCGAGGACGATCGGTCAGGCCAGTGGAAGCCGGACGACGAAGGCCGCACCACCGGCCGACGACCGCTCCACGTGCACCTCGCCCTCGTGGCCGTACGCGATGTTCCGCACGATGGCCAGGCCGAGGCCGGTCCCGCCGCGATCGCGGGAGCGGGCGGCGTCGAGGCGGGTGAATCGATCGAAGATCCGTTCCCGATCCTCCTCCCCGATTCCGTCGCCGTCGTCGGCCACCACGAGCTCCGCCACGTCGGCCGTACGCCGGACCTGGACGAACACGACCGTCTTGGCGTGCCGCTGCGCGTTGTCGAGCAGTTCGGACAGCATTCGCCTGAGCCGCGCGTCCAGACCGCGCACCAGAACCCCGGGAACGACCTGCACCTTCACGTCGAGCCTGTCGGAACGCCGGGCCAGTTCGCTCTGCACGAGATCCCCCAGGTCCAGCAGGGACGGTTCGGCCGGCTGCGCGGCGGCCTGAAGCTGAGCCAGCAGGTAGAGGTCGTCGACCAGCGTCTGCAGCCGTTCCACATCGTTGAGCGCCCGTTCGAGCAGGTCGTCCACGTCGATCTCGCTGGGATGCAGCCGGGCCTCCTCCAGCTGTGCCCGCAGTCCCGCGATCGGGGTGCGCAGTTCGTGCGACGCGTCGGCCTCGAAACGCCGCTGCCAGTCGATGGCCCGATACAACTTGCCGCACATGCTGTCGATGCCGTGCTTGATGCTGCGCTCCAGCTCATCGAGTTCGCCAAGACATTCACGGAGGTGGCGGAGCGATGTCACGTCTCCGAGATTCCCTGACCCATCCGCGACGATTCCCATGAACCGCTAAAATCAGCACATACGCCTTTGTTCTCCGGGTTTCTTGCCCCTCATCCCTGCCCAAGGTCCGTGAAAAAAATGCCGGACGACGTCGCCGGCGAGGCCCCCTAACTACTGCCCCCGCCTCCAGGCCAGGGGTGACCGAGATCCCCATGCGGCCGGCCCGAACGTCCCGCGTGGATAGTCCATCGCAGATCGAGCTATGGCGGGAACGCTAATTCGAACCTGTTTTGAACCAGAATTGACCAGTCAGGGCCGGTGACCAAGGATCGTCGTTGGTTTGGCACTTCGCCAGCGCCAAACTCGGCGCTCGCCGTACGCGCTGGTGAAGCTGGTCGTTATGACCCTCTTATTGGGTGCCGCGATTTTCCTGGCGCCGGCGCTGATGCGGCATTCAGCGTGGGGCGAGGGGTCCATGTTCTTCCCGGGCCGGCCGTACACGGTGTCACCGTCGAGAGGCTGGTTCTCGCACTCAGCCTTGCAATCCGGCGACGTTTATACCCATTTCCCCGTGCCGAAGGGACTTGCGGCCGGCGGAAGCAACGGTCCGGCCCTGGCGCGCGTTCGCGCTACCGCGGTGTCAGCACACAGAACTCGTGGCCGTCGGGATCGGCCATGACCACCCAGCCGACCTCACCCCGACCGATGTCGATGCGCTTCGCCCCAAGGGAGACGAGACGCTCGACCTCCGCTCGCTGATCACCGCCGGCAGGCGGAGCGATGTCGAGATGCAGCCGGTTCTTCCCGGCCTTCGGCATCAGCGGCGGACCGCCCCAGGTGATCTTCGGACCACCGTGCGGCGAGCGGATCGCGGTCTCCTGGTCCTGGTCCCAGACCAGCGGCCAGCCGAGCGCTTCGCTCCAGAAGTACCCGACCGCCTGTGAACCGTCGCAGGAAAGCGCACCGATGAATCCGCAGTCGGCGAGGAATTTGTTGTCCGGCCCGATTACGCAGAACTCGTTGCCTTCGGGGTCCGCGAGCACGACATGATCGTCTTCCGGGCTCTGACCGATGTCGATGTGCCGGGCGCCGAGTTCGAGCGCTCTCGCCACCGTCTGCTGCTGGTCCTCAAGGGATCTGCTCGTGAGATCGAAGTGCATCGGGTTCTGCCCGGCCTTCTGCTCCTGACTAGGAAGGAATCGGATCCGGAACCCGGTGTCGTCGCTCGGCAGCAGCGCGATGCCGCCGTGGAGGTCGTCGGCCGTCTCCCAGCCCAGGATGCCGGCCCAGAAGCGCGCGAGACGGAGCGGGTCGTGCGCGTCGAAGCAGAGAGCGACGAGGTGGCAGGTCATTCCGCTCCGCACCTCCGATCAGGATTCGATGCCATGACAGGGGCATCCCGCGGCACCCTCTGGAGACCCAACGCTAGGCACTCCGGGCCCGCCAGGCGAATCAATTTCGGCAGGGCGCTCCCCCCTGCGGACACGTCATCGATGGCGATCCTTGGGCGCACGACACCGAACCTCATTCAGGTGCCGCCGCTGTATCCACACGGCCTATCCTGTCGAGATCGACGACGACGTGATCGATCTGCACGCCGATTGCGGCCGCCGCTCAAGCGAGGCCTACCGTCTGCCGCTCGGGCTCGATGACCGCGACGACGCGCTCCTCGTCTCGCGAGTATCGCCGGCCGATGTACTTGGTCGACAGCCGGTCGACGATCGCCCAGGCGGCGTCGCCTTCGAGCCACTCGACGACGCGTCCGCGGATGATGATCGGCTGGAACGGGTTGTCGGGCGCGGTCAGGGAGAGCGCGACCCGCGGGTCGCGGCGCAGGTTGCGGGCCTTTCGCGACTCCGGGCCGGTGAGGAACACGATGTGGTCGCCGTAGGTCCCGATCCAGACTGGGACGGTGTGGGGGGCGCCATCGGGCAGGACGCTGGCGAGGTGGGCGAGCGAGGCACCGTCGAGCACGCGGCGCACAGTGGGGTCGAGCGTCATGGTCATCTCCTGGGGTGGGTTGTCGGCGGTTTTCCTGTGGTGATCGTCGGAGAGCGACGACGTCATCGTTCGACCTCGTAGTGGAGGTGGGTGACGCCGGGTGCCGGGATGGCCTCGACGAGGCGGAGGCGCACATGCTCGGGGAGCGACTGGAAGAAGGGCCGGCCGCGGCCGAGCAGGATCGGCACCTGGTGGAGGATCACCTCGTCCACGAGACCCGCCTTCAGCGCCTCGGTCACGACGCCGCCGCCCATGAGGCCGACGTCCTTACCGCCGGCCGCCTCGCGGGCCGCCGCGATCGCGTCCTGGACTCCGGTGGTGACGAGAGTCTGCCGCTCGCTCATCTCCGGCGGCGGCCGGTGGCTGAGAACGAACAGCGAGGCCGCCGGGTGGGGGCTGCCACCACCGAAGCCGTCGGAGTCCTCATAGGTGTTGCGTCCCGCCACGACGGCGCCCACGCGTCCGGCGAGGGCGTCGAAGGCCCGGGCGCTCGGCTCGCTCAGCAGGAACCCGTCGAACACCCGGCTGGGCGTGTCACCGCCGAAGTACCAGTCGAACAGCATCGTCCCGTCGCCGAGCCCGCGCCCGGCACCGGGATCGCGACCGGTGATGTATCCGTCGACCGACACGGCGTGGGCGCTGAAGACCTTGCTCATCTCGATGGGTCCTTCTCGGTGAGTTCCTTCAAGAGACTCCACGAGTCTAACAGCCTCAAGTTCCCTAAAGGAACCCAAATTGCTAGACTGGTTTCATGCAGCGCACGAACTTCGGTGAGATGGCGTGCTCGATCGCGCGCACGCTCGACGTCATCGGGGAGCCCTGGTCGCCGCTGATCCTGCGTGACGTGTGGGTAGGGCTCACCCGGTTCGAACAGATCCAGGCCGACCTCGGGATTTCACGTAAGGTGCTGACCGAGCGGCTGAACCACCTCGTCGACCAGGGCGTGCTGGAACGCCGCCCCTACGACCAGCGGCCACGGCACGAGTACCACCTGACGCAGAAGGGCACCGAGCTGGTCGATCTGCTCATGGTCATGGCCGGCTGGGGCGACAAGTGGCTCGCGGGCGAGGCCGGGCCGCCGGTGCTCTACCGCCACCACGCGTGCGGTGAGGTCAGCGGCGTCGACCTGCGCTGCGCCCACTGCGGCGAGCCGATGCACGCAAGCGATGTCGACCTGCTGCCCGGCCCCGGCGCAGCCGCGTGACGGTGAGCGGCGACAGCGCCCCGGATCGCGGGTGCCGGGCGTCACATCATCGAGATCTGATCCGTCCTGCCGGCTGACCCACGACGGCTGCTCCTTACATCGCCGTACGTTCGGAATCGCGAACCCGATCCAGCAGGCGAGCGCGACGCCGGCCACACCCACGGCGAAACCGCTGGGTATAACCGTGACCTTCGCCTACCCAGCCATGCCGTCACAGTTCATGGACCCACCGCCCGCGGGGTTGCGCCCCTTTCATGGCCTTCGGTCCTACGCAGCGGATCACGTTGCGGAGCTGATCGACGAGTTCCGGGCGGAGCACGAAGACCGCGGCCTGCGGTGCTGGTCGTTGGAGCTGATCGCTGAAGCTCGGTCTCCGAAAGCGCTTCCGTTGCTGGCTGAGGTGGCCGAGTGGGGCGTTGTCACGCAGTTGGTCACGCAGCAGGTTCAAGGCTGCTGGCGAGTCATGACGACGAAGCTGCGGCCGTCTGTTGTGGCGTTGAAGGTTCTATTGGGCACGAAGCCGAGTCCCTGAACGACCCGCTGGGCACGGATGTTGAAGCTGGCGACAGTCACCCGAAAGGCTGTGGGCCGGAAACGTGCAGCGCCGTACTCCAGGCCGGTGGCGATTGCTTGCTTACCGAGACCACGGCCCGTCAATTCGGGACGTAGACCTCCACCTGTGTCAAGCGCCGATTCGTCGTACTCGCCGCCTGGTACGCGGCCGTCAGGGCCGAACACGCGATAGCCGATGAGTTCCCCCTTATCCACGAGGGCGACATATCCGTTTCGCGAATCCGTAAAAACCCGGCATCTGCGCCAACGAGGTCGTAGCAGTCATACGGCGCGGGATAACGCCATGTGACGATGTCCGCCGCGTACTCGTCGGTCATATTGACGATCTCCACGACGCCCATGGGAGCAAGTTAGGCGCTGTTCAGTCAACAGGCGCGTGCTCGATGTGCCCCCGTTGTGCCCCGAGCAGGAGAGATCCGGAAGTCGGCCCAGCTCGGAGGGGTGGAAGGTGGACGAGCCGGCCTGTAGGCCGGGTTCTGTGATCAGCCACGAGGGCTGACCGGCGGCCATCCATCTAGGACCGCCGTTGCCGGCGGCCTCAAGCGGTCTACCCGCGCGGCTCGGGCGGGCAGCCCTCGAACGTCGCGCGCGGGACGTTCCGGAGAACGTCCCTTCTTGACCTTGCTCCGGGTGGGGTTTACCGAGCCGCCCACGTCACCGTGGGCGCTGGTGGTCTCTTACACCACCGTTTCACCCTTACCCCCGCGAAGGGGGCGGTCTGTTTTCTGTGGCACTGTCCCGCGGGTCACCCCGGGTCGGCGTTACCGACCACCCTGCCCTGTGGAGCCCGGACCTTCCTCGGCAGGGCCGAAGCCCTGACGCGGCCGCCCGGCCGGCTCGTCCACCGTGGAGGTAAGCCTAGCGGCTCCCGGCTCATTCCCCTCCCCGGCCGGCGGTCATGTGAAGACTCTCCGAGTTTTCCCGGGCGAAGGAAACGTGAGACGACACCGGCGCAGGTCGCGGGCCGGACTCTCACAGGAACCGCACAGATCCTCGCAGAGATCGCGCAGATCGGTGGGCGAGCCTGCGTCCCATGATTGAGTTGCGGCAACTGACCAAGAAGTACGGCGAGGTCGCCGTCGTGGACGGTCTCACCTTCGACGTACGGCCGGGGGTCGTCACCGGCTTCCTCGGGCCGAACGGCGCCGGCAAGTCGAGCACGATGCGGATGATCCTCGGGCTCGACCGGCCGACGAGCGGAAGCGCGACGATCGGCGGGCGGCGCCACGCCGACCTGCCCGTGCCCCTGCGGGAGGTGGGGGCGCTGCTCGACGCGCACGCCGTGCACCCCCGCAGGACCGCGGCCGACCACCTGCTCTGCCTGGCCTACGCCAACGGCATCGGACGACGCCGAGCCGAGGAGGTGCTCGGGCTCGTGGGCCTGGCCGACGTGGCGGGCCGGCGTCCCGGCGGGTTCTCCCTGGGGATGAAGCAGCGGCTCGGCATCGCGGCGGCGCTGCTCGGCGATCCCCCGGTGGTGCTGCTCGACGAACCCGTCAACGGGCTGGACCCCGAGGGCATCCGCTGGATCCGCACGCTGACGCGAAGCCTGGCCGCCGAGGGCAGGACCGTCCTGCTGTCCAGCCACCTGATGAGCGAGATGGCCCTCACCGCCGACCACCTCGTCGTCATCGGCCGCGGACGGCTGATCGCCGACACCGGGCTGGAGGCGTTCGTCCGGTCGGCCGCGCGGCAGGAGGTGCTCGTGCGCACCCCCGACGCGCGGCGGCTCGCCTCCCTGCTCCGGGAGTCCGGCGCCGCCGTACGGCCCGGCGCCAAGGGCGCCCTGATGGTCACCGGGATGTCCGGCGCCGAGGTCGGGGATCTCGCCGGCGCGCACGCGATCGTCCTGCACGAACTCACGCCGTGGCAGGCCAGCCTGGAGGAGGCCTACCTGGAGCTGACCGGCGACAGCGTCGAGTTCGCCGCGAATCTCGCGGGGGCCGTCTCATGACCGCGTACGGCGTGCTGCGCTCGGAGTGGGTCAAGTTCCGCAGCATCCGCGCGATGCTCGGCTGCCTGGCCGGCGCCGTGGTCGCGGCCGGATCGTACGGCTACCTGTTCGGCATGACCGCCGCGCGCGAGTACCTCGGCGGCTCGGCCGCGGACCGCGCGGCCTTCGACCCGACGGAGCCGGCCTTCCGCGCTCTGGTGCTGGTGGCGGTGCTCGTCAGCGCGGTCGGCGTACTGGCCGTGACCTCGGAATACGCCTCCGGTACGATGCCGGTCAGCGTCACCGCAGTGCCCGGACGAGGGCTCCTCGTCGGCGGCAAGGGCGCCGTCGTCGCGCTGACCACGCTCCTCATCGGGCCGCCGCTGGCGCTGCTGTCGTTCACGCTCAGCCAGGCGGCGCTGGCGGCGCAGGGCGCGCCGAGCGTGGGACCGGGCTATCCCGGCGTGCCCGGGGCGCTGCTGGGCGCGGGCCTGTTCACCGGCCTGGTCGGGCTGTACGGCATGGCGTTCGGGTTCCTGTTGCGCAGATCGGCGGGGGCCATCTCGCTCGGGACGTTCCTGCTGATCCTGCCCGGCATGGCGAGTCTGTTCCCGAAGCCGGTGGCCAGGTGGATCATGACCTGGTGGCCGAGCGCGGCGGGTTCCCGGATCTTCGCGGTCCATCCCGGCACCGACTTGCTCGCACCGCTCGCGGGCGCCGGTGTGCTCGCCGCCGCCGTGGCCGTCCTGCTCTGCGCCGCCGTCGCCGTCTTCCGGCGGCGGGACGTGTGACCGCGAGGCGCCCGGACCACGGCGCACCAGGACGCCGCCGGGCATCACGGCGGCGCGCCCGGCCTGTACGGCGGGCTTAGCATCGCGTACCTATTCTTCCGATGCGAAGGGAGGCCGGAGTGGACGGGCGGCACCTGCTGGTGGTCGACGACGAACCCGTGGTGCGGGAACTGCTGGCGGCCACCCTGCGCTTCGCGGGATACGAGGTGACCTCGGCCGCGACGGGGTCGCAGGCCCTGGAGAGCGCGCGGAGCACGCCGCCCGACCTCGTGCTCCTCGACGTCATGCTGCCCGACATGGATGGTTTCGAGGTCATCCGGCGTCTCCGGGAACTCCCCCGGCCACTGTTCGGCGATCGTCCCAGCCAGGTGCCGGTGCTGTTTCTGACCGCGCGCGACGCCACCCACGACAAGATCAACGGTCTGCGTCTGGGCGGCGACGACTACGTGACCAAGCCGTTCGACCTCGAGGAGCTGCTCGCCCGGATCGAGGCCGTGCTCAGGCGGGCCGGGGCCGCCCCCGAGGACCGCATGCTGCGGGTGGCCGATCTCGAACTCGACCCGGAAGGCCATCAGGTGATCCGGGCGGGCGTCCCCGTGCGGCTGTCGCCGACCGAGTTCCGGCTGCTCCACTATCTGATGCTCAACGCCGGGAGGGTCGTGTCCAAGGCGCAGATCCTGGAGCACGTCTGGCGGTACGACTTCGCCGGAGACTCCAGCATCGTGGACACGTATGTGAGCTATGTGCGCCGAAAGATCGACAAGCCCGGTCCCAAGCTGATCCACACGATGCACGGTGTGGGTTACGTCCTGCGCGGGCCGCGCCCGTGACCGGGACGCCGCCCGGGTCACCGGCGCGGGCGAAGGGCCTGTCACTGCGTGGGCGGCTTCTGCTGACCACCATGGCCCTGCTCGCGTTGGGCCTGACCGTCAGCGGCGCGGTCGCGGTCGCCACGCTGCGGGCCCATCTCATCGAACGCGTGGACCGGCAGCTCACGCCGATGGCGGCGGTGCTGTCGCGGATCCCCGCCCCGCTGGTCGCCGTGACGTCCGAACGCCAGAACCCGCAACCGCAGGGCCCGCAGCCGGTGGGTACGGTGCCCGGGATGGACCTGATCGACCAGGTGTACGTCGCCTACCTGCGCGCTGACGGCGCCGTCGAGCAGGAGGGCGGCCCGTGGCTGCGGGAGGGGCCGCGGGACCGGGGCCCGGCGCTCCCCCGGCTCGACAGGGCGGCGGTCGGGCGGCTGGGCGGGCGGCCGTTCGACGCGACCGGCCCCGAGGGCGGCAAGTGGCGGGCCGTCGCCGTCCTCCTGCCCGCCCCCACGACCGCATCCGCGGCCACATCCGCGACGGTGCCCGGCAGCGTCGTCGTGGCGGCGTCGCTCCGCGGGGTCAGGTCCACCGTCGGCCGCCTGACGATGGTCTGCGCGGCGACCGCGGCGGCGCTGATGACGTCGCTCGCCGTCATCGGCTGGTTCGCCGTACGACGGGGGCTCCGGCCGCTGCGGACGATCGAGCAGACCGCGGCGGCCATCGCCGGGGGCGACCTGTCCCGGCGCGTCCCCGCCCTGGCCGCGCCCCAGACCGAGGTCGGCCGGCTGGCCGTCGCCCTGAACGTCATGCTCGGCCAGCTGGAGACGGCCTTCGCCGAGCGGGAGCGGGCGCAGGCCCGGATGCGCCGCTTCGTCGCGGACGTCAGCCACGAGCTGCGCACCCCGCTCTTCGGCGTCAAGGGGTTCGCGGAGCTGCACCGGATGGGCGGGCTGCCCGACGCCGACCTCGCCCTCGACCGTGTCGAGAGCGAGGCGGGACGCCTGATCCGGCTCGTGGAGGACCTGCTCCTGCTGGCCCGCCTGGACGAAGGCGAGGACGCCCTGCCCATGGACCTCGCCCCCATGGACCTGCGGACGCTCGCCGCCGACGCCCTCAACGACCTGCGCGCGCTGGATCCCCGGCGGGAGGTCACGCTGACCGGGCCGGACGGCGGACCGCCACGTGAGGCGCCGGTCCACGGTGACGAGGCGCGGCTGCGGCAGGTGGTCTCCAACCTCGTGGGCAACGCCATCGCCCACACTCCGCCGGGAACGCCGGTGCGGATCGGCGTCGGCACGGCCGGCGGGGACGGCGTCCTCGTGATCGCCGACGAGGGGCCGGGCATGTCCGAGGAGGAGGCGGCCCGGGTGTTCGACCGCTTCTACCGGGTGGACGGCTCGCGCAGCCGCACCGGCACCCACACCGGTGCCGGAGGCGCCGGGCTGGGGCTGGCCATCGTCCGGTCGATCGTCACCGCGCACGGGGGGCGGGTGGACCTGCGGACGCGGCCCGGCGCCGGAGCGGCCTTCCGTGTCGCCCTGCCCAGCGTCGTCCTGTCCAGGGCCGCCGCTGATCCCGCCGCAGGCCCGATCGGCCCCGGTTCTGGGGGCACGACCTAGCTGCGCGTGACGTCCTTGACGAACACGATCCCGTCGTACGCGGCAAGGTGGGCCGGGTCCAGCGCGGCGTAGCCGAACCACGGGGACACGCGGGGGGCGGGCCGCGCGTCGCCGAGGGCGGCGCCCAGACGGCGGGCGTCGACGACGTAGCGGTCCTCGGGGAGCGCGTACAGGATCCCTTCGAGCGTGTCCGGGGGCGGGGTGTCCACCCCCTGGTGCCGGATGGTGCCGAGGGCCGTGGCCAGGAAGGCGTATCCCTCGCCGAGATGGGCGTGCACGATCGCGCCGGAGCTCCACCACTCGAACGGCAGGTCACCCAGCCGCATCGTGCTCTTGTCCCGCTGGAAATGCGCGTTGTGGGCGTGGACCAGCGCTCGGCCCCGCTCGGCGACGGCGAGGATGTTGGCGGCGATCATCGAACTCCGCAGGCCCAGCAGCCGCGGCATGCGGCCCGGCGACGTGTCGGCCATCCAGTGGTGGTAGCGCAGCAGGCCGGTGGCGGCGCGTCCGTACAGGTGCGCCCGGTCCCACTCGTCCCGGGAGGACGCCGCGATCAGGTGCGGCGTCTCCGCCTCGAGCAGCGCCACGAGATCGTCGGCGAGCAACCGCAGCTCCCTGGCCTCGGCCGACCGCCCCACGGACTGGGACGGGTCCATCATCGTGGCGGGATTGGCCCACCGGTCGTCGGCGCCGAGCAGGCGGTCGAGCGTTTCCACGTCACAGGGGAGCAGGTCCGCGTCCACCCGAGCCGCGAGGTAGCCGTGGAGAGCGGTGAGGGCCTGCCGGGGGCTCGCGGCGTGGCTGATCTCCAGCGGGCCGTCGAGACCGGCGAAGCGCAGCCGCTCGGACGCGGGCCGGCCCTCGTTGTACGCGCGCATCCAGCGGACGAGCTCGCGGTTGGCCGCGGACGCGCCCCAGCCGTGGCTGAAGCCGCGCTCCATGACCTCGTCGAGGGTGCCCGTGCCCCAGGTGACGTAGTCGTCCACGACCAGGCCCATCAGGCAGTCGCTCTCGATCCCGATCGTCCGGTAGCCCTCCCCCTCGACGAGCTGTCGGAAGAGCTCGTTGCGCACGTCGAGCAGAAGGTCTTCGCCATGGGTGGGCTCGCCGAGGGCGAGCAGCCGCGGCCGGGCCGGGAGGAGCCTCATGACCGAGGCGGCCTCGACGGCGTGGACGGCGTCCTTGATGTCGGTAGCCATATCATCAACGGTATCGTTGAACCTTCGGTGGAGACTTTCGTGCGAAAGCCCTAGGAAGATGGCCCCCAAACCCTCAAACGTCGAGTTCAGGCCGGTGGTTGTGGCGAGGCCCCGCCGGAGCGATTCGGCTCCTGCGAAGGGGCGTCAGGAGAGGTGGGCCGTGTCGTTGAGAGCCCGTACGACGGCGGGCCCGTCGGCGTAGTAGTCGATCGCCGACAGGCAGGCCAGATCGAGGTGCATCCGGTAGAGCGCCTCCGGCGGCGCGCCCAGCGCGAAGCGGACGAGCATCTTGATCGGGGTCACGTGGGAGACCACGACGACGGCGCGGCCCTCGTGGGCCTTCACGATGCGCTCCCTCGCCTGCTCGACCCGCCGGGCCGTCGCCGCGAAGCTCTCCCCGCCGGGCGGCGCGATGTCCGGGTCGGCCAGCCAGGCCGCGAGTTCGCGGGGCCAGCGCTGCTGGATCTCGGCGAACGTGTGGCCCTCCCACTCGCCGAAGTCGGTCTCGCGGAGATCGTCGTCGACCAGTACGGCGAGGCCCGTCCGGGCGGCCACGGCCTGCGCGGTCTGCCGGGCACGGGTGAGCGGGGAGGTGACGATCACCTCGACCTCGTACGGCTGCCGCGACAGGCGCAGGGCCGCGGCCTCGGCCTGCGCGAGCCCGGTGGGGGTGAGCGACGGGTCGCCCAGCCCGGAGAACCGCTTGTCCACCGACAGCGGCGTCTGCCCGTGGCGGAGCAGGAGCAGGGACGTGGCGACGCGCGAAGGCCGGGGCATCCATCCGTGCCGGCGCCGGTCGTGGGAGGCGCCGGCGGCCGCGTCGACCGCACCGGGCGCCCCGGTCGCGCCGGCGGCCTCCGCGCCCGCGGCCGGAGCCTGAGCGCCGTCGGGGAGGTCGAACAGCGAGGGCGCGTCGGTGTTGGGCGGCTCGGCGCCGGGCTCGACGGCCGGAGCCGCCTTCGGCGCGGAGGAGATCTCACTCGCCTGCCAGGTCTCCCCCCGCGCCGCGGCGTCCATCGCCTCGTTGGCGAGCCGGTCGGCGTGGCTGTTGCGCTCGCGCGGAATCCACGTCCAGGTGACGCGGAAGCGCCGGGCCAGGCCGGCCGCCTCCAGGGCGAGCGGCCGCAGGCCCTCGTGCTTGACCTTCCACCGGCCGGCCATCTGCTCGATGACCAGCTTGGAGTCCATCCGCACCTCGACCTGACCGCCCTCGGCGCCGAGCGCGAGCAGCGCCCGGAGCCCGGCGATCAGGCCGCGGTATTCGGCCACGTTGTTGGTCGCGGTGCCGATCGACTCGGCCGCCTCGGCGAGCACCCGCCCGCCGTCGTCCTTGACCACCGCGCCGTACCCGGCCGGGCCGGGGTTGCCCCGCGACCCGCCGTCGGCCTCGACGACGAACCCCCCGGTAGCGCCCACGGTGACCGTCACAAACCCGACTCGGCCGTACGCACCAGGATCCGGCGGCACTCCTCGCAGCGGACCACCTCGTCGTGCGCGGCGGCCCGGATGCGGTTGAGGTCGGCGATCGACAGGCTCGTGCGGCAGCCGAGGCACCGGCCGCCGTGCAGCATGGCGGCGCCGACGCCGCTCTGCTCGCGCATCTTCTCGTACAGCCCGAGCAGATCGGCCGGAATGTCGGCGGTGATCGCGGTCCGCCCGCCCACCAGCTCTCCGATCTCCTTGTCGATCTCGGCGAACGCCGCGTCGCGACGGTCCTCGGCGGCGCGCAGCGTGCCGGTCACCTCGTCGCGCTCCGACTTGACGGCGGTCACCCTCGCGTCGGCCGCCTCCCGGCGCTCCATGATCTCCAGCACGACCTCCTCAAGGTCCGACTGCCTGCGCCGCAGCGAGACGATCTCGGACTGGAGGCTCGCCAGGTCCTTCGGGGAGGAGACCTGCCCGGAGTCGAGGCGCTTTTGGTCCCGGTCGACCCGGACGCGTACGGCGTCCACGTCCGACTCGGCCTTGGCCTGGTCACGGGCGAGGTCGCCGGCCTCGGTCTCGGCGGCGATGATCTGCGTGGAGACCTTCGCCAGCCTCTTGGACAGCTCGTCGATCTCGGCGAGCTCCGGCAAACTGCGGCGGCGGTGCCGCAACCGGTCGAGACTGGTGTCGAGCTCAGCGAGATCGAGCAGACGCTTCTGTGCTTCCGGTGCGGCCTTCATCCCAAATCCCTCAAGATGCTCGGGGGTCCAAGTCTGTGGTCGTCGCCGTCCAGGCGTCGGTGACGGCGGCCGAGACGCGCGCCTCAACAGTAATGCCCCCGGCCGCCAACGCTGACGTCAGACGCCGGGCGGCGTCCGCGAGCCACGGCCACTCGGTGGCCCAGTGGGAGGCGTCGATCAGCGCCGGCCCGTCGGCCTCCAGGTGCTCGCTGGCCGGGTGGTGCCGCAGATCGGCCGTCAGGAAGACGTCCACCCCCGCCGCCCGGGCCGCGCCCAGCAGGGAGTCCCCCGCGCCGCCGCAGACGGCGACGGTCCGCACCTCCCGATCGAGGTCGCCCGCGACCCGCGGCGGCCCCGCCGTCCGGGGCAGGCCGGAGGCGGCCAGCGCGGCGAACTCCCGCAGCGGCATCGGCGCGGGCAGGTCGCCGACGCGGCCGAGCCCGCGACGCGGGTCGTCGGCGGAGGACTGCAGTGGCCGCAGGTCCCCGGTCAGGCCGACGGCCCGCGCGAGCGCGTCGGAGACCCCGGGATCGGCGACGTCGGCGTTGGTGTGCGCGGCGTACAGCGCGGCGCCGCCGCGGATGAGCCGGTGCACGACCCGGCCCTTGAAGGTGGTGGCGGCGACGCTCGTGGTGCCGCGCAGGTAGAGCGGGTGGTGGGTGACCACGAGGTCGGCCCCCCAGTCGAGGGCCTCGTCCACGACCACGGCGACCGGGTCGACCGCGAACAGGATCCTCCGTACGGCCTGCTCCGGGTCGCCGCAGACGAGGCCCACCGCGTCCCAGGACTCGGCCCACGAGGGGTCGTACAACGCCTCCAGGCGTCCGACCACCTCGGCGAGGGTGCAGGAGATCGATTCCACCCGCGCACACTACAGCCTGCTGGCGGAACGTTCCGGGAAGAGTAACGTCCCATTTGACGCCCCGCCGCCAGGAAGGATCCCCAGCGTGCCCGTTGATCAGCAGAGCCTGCACGTCAGGTCCGTGGTCGCCGACACTCACAACGACCTGCTCATGGCCGTCTCCGCCCGGCCCCCCGCGGTGTGGGCCTCGTTCTTCCGCGAGCGGTGGCTTCCCCAGCTCGTCGAGGGCGGGGTCGACGTGCAGGTGCTGCCCGTGTTCGTGGACGGCCAGTTCCGCCCGGAGGGCGCGCTGCGCCAGACCCTGCGGATGATCGAGTGCGCCCACGTGCTGGCCGAGGGCAACCCCGACGCGGTGGCGCTGTGTCACGACGGGCAGCAGATCGACGAGGCCCTCGCCCTCGGCAGGATCGCCCTGGTGCTGGCCCTGGAGAGCATGCCGGGGATCGACGAGAGCGTCGAGCTGATCCCGACCCTGCATCGCCTCGGGGTCCGCGTCGCCTCGATCGCCCACTGGGGCCGTACGGCTCTCGCCGACGGCAGCGGCCAGGACGGCACCGGTTCCAGGCTCACCAGCCACGGCGTCGAGGCGCTGCGCGAGATGGAGCGGCTCGGCATGCTCTTCGACATCTCCCATCTGGGCGCCACGGGCGTCGCGCACGTGCTGGAGATCGCGACCCGGCCCGTCATCGCGACCCACTCCTCCGCGCGCGCCCTGCGCGACCATCACAGGAACCTCACCGACGAGCAGCTCAGGGGCGTCGCCGCGGGCGGCGGCGTCGTCTGCGTGAACTTCCTCGCCGCCTTCCTCACCGAGGACGCCCGCTCGGCCACGGTCGACCATCTCGTGGACCACATCGAGCACATCGCCGGCGTCGCCGGCGTCGACCACGTGGGTCTCGGCCCCGACTTCGTGCGCGAGGTGTTCGCGGACCTCACTCCGCCGTGCTGCGAGGGCTTCAGCTACTCCGGGATCGACGCCAACGCGGCCATTCCCGGGCTGGAGGGCCCGCGTGGCCTTCCGCTGGTCACCGACGCGCTCCTCAAGCGGGGGTTCGCCGACGAGGAGATCCAGAAGATCCTGGGCGCCAACGTGATGCGCCTGTTCCGCGCCGAGCTGGGCCGTACGGCGCGGGAACGGCAGTAACGGTGGACCCGGAGGCCATGCTGGCCGATCTCGAGGAGCTGGTGCTCTGCGAGTCGTACTCCACCGACCACGAGGCGGTGGCGCGCAGCGCCCGCGTCGTGGGAGCGCTGGGCCGTAGGCTGCTGGGCGCCGAGCCGGAGACCGTGGTGATCGACGGGGTCACCCACCTGCGCTGGTCGTTCGGCGCGCCGCGGGTCCTGCTGCTGGGCCACCACGACACCGTCTGGCCGGTCGGCACCCTGCGCGAGCATCCCTGGTCGGTGCGGGACGGGGTGGCGCGGGGCCCTGGGGTGTTCGACATGAAGGCCGGTCTCGTGCAGCTCTTCCACGCGGTCGCCTCGCTGCCGTCCCCCGAGGGCCTGACCGTGCTCGTCGTCGGGGACGAGGAGCTCGGCTCGCCGACCTCCCGCCCGCTGATCGAGTCGATCGCGTCGCGGTGCGAGGCCGCGTTCGTGCTGGAGGCGAGCGCGGACGACGGCGCGCTGAAGACGGCTCGCAAGGGCATCTCGCGGTACGAGCTGATCGTGCACGGACGGGCCGCCCACGCCGGACTCGAACCCGAGCTGGGGGTCAACGCCGGCGTCGAGCTGGCCCATCAGGTGCTGGCCGTCGCGGGCATCGCGGCCCAGGTCGAGTCGTCGTCCAGGACGGGGGCGACGTCGGTGACGCCCACCATGCTGACCGCGGGGACGAGCACCAACACGGTCCCGGCCCGGGGCCGGGTGGCCGTCGACGTCCGCGTGCCGGACCGGGCGGCGCAGCGGCGGGTGGACGAGCTGATGCGCGCGCTGACGCCGCGCACCCCCGGGGCGCGGCTGGAGCTGCGGGGCGGGCCAAACCGCCCGCCCCTCGACCCCGCCGCCTCCGCCGGGCTCTTCGAGGTCGCCGTACGGCTCGCGCGCGAGCTGGGCATGGCGCCGCTGCGCGGGGCGGCGGTCGGCGGCGGCTCTGACGGCAACTTCACCGCCGGGGTCGGCTGCCCGACGCTCGACGGCCTGGGCGCGGTGGGGGGCGGCGCGCACGCCGCCGGGGAGCACGTCCTGGTCGCCGAGATGCCGGTCCGCGCCCGCCTGGTCGCGGCGCTGGCCGCGTACGTGCTGTCGGGAGGGCCGATCGACACGACCGACCCGGCAGACCCGGCCGACGCGGCGCAGGACGCGATGACGCGCGGCACGAGGCAGACCGCCGGGGAGAGCGCGTGAACCCGGCAGACCGCCTCGCCGCCCGGAAGCAGGCGGCCGCGGCCGCCGCGCTGCGCGGCCTTCGCGTCGCCGAACTGGACACCATCGCCGACTTCGAACGGGTGGTCCGGCTGTTCCACGGCATCTGGCGACCGGAGCCGTGGAACCCGCCGATCACCGCCGAGCTGATGCGGGCGCTGACCCACGCGGGCGGGTACGTCGCCGGGGCGTTCGACGGCCCGGAGCTCGTCGGCGCCTGCGTCGCCTTCCTCGCCGCGCCCGCGGGCCGGGCGCTGCACTCCCATGTGACCGGCGCCGTGCGGCCCGGCGCCGGATTCGCGCTCAAGCTGCACCAGCGGGCCTGGGCCCTGGAGCGGGGGCTGAGCCGGATCACCTGGACCTTCGATCCCCTGGTGCGCCGCAACGCCCACTTCAACCTGGCCAAGCTGGCCGCCCTGCCGGAGGAGTACCTGCCCGACTTCTACGGCCCGATGGGCGACGCGGTCAACGCGGGCGACGAGTCCGACCGCGTTCTCGCGGTGTGGCGGCTGGACGACCCGCGGGTGGCGCGGGCGTGCGACGGCCTGCCGTACCGGCCCGCCGGGGCGGACGGCGCGGTGGCCGCCCTCGCCGACCGGGACGGCCGGCCGGTGGCCCTGCGCGCCGGCGCAGCGGCCGTGCTCGTCGCCGTGCCGGCGGACGTGGAGACCCTGCGCCGCGCCGCCCCGGAGACGGCCAGGGCCTGGCGGCACGCCGTACGCGACGTGCTGGGCGGGCTGATGGCGCAGGGCCGCCTCGTGACGGGCTTCGCCGGCGGCTGCTACGTCGTGGAGCGGCCCTCCCCCGCCGCGGAATGAGCACCGCCGATGGCGCGCCCGTCCGTCGCTGAGTACGCGGCCGGAATGGGTAGGGACCGGACGTGGCCATGAGGCCTTATTGATCATCTGATTACCGGGGGGAATCAGATGAGCGGGTGGCGGGGATCCTCGGTGCGGATCCGCTTGACGGTGCTGGCGAGCGCGGTGATGGCGCTCCTGTGCACCGTCGCCGTGCTGCTGGTCCTCGGCGTCCTGCACGGCACCGCCGAACGGTACAAGACCGACGAGATCACCACCACCGCCGTACGCCTCGCCTATCAGGCCAAGCGGGATCGGCTGCCCCCGGTGCTCCTGGGACAGGACCTGGCCGGCGTGCAGGTGATCGACCACTACGGCCGGATCGTCTCCGTCAGCGACGGCCTCGCGGGCCGCCCGCGCATGGCCGCGTTCCGGCCGGAGCTCACCAGCCCGGAGACGAGCAAGAAGCTCTGCGACTCCCCGGCGTTTCCGGGCCGGTGCATAACCGTCGTCGCCTTCCGCTTCCACAACACCGGTGGCCTGTGGACGATCTACGCCGCCGACGACACCGTGCCGTTCTACGTCAGCGGCCCGCTGCTGGCGGCGCTCCTCGGTGGTTCGCTCCTGCTGGTCGGGCTCACCGCGCTCGGCACCTACCAGACCGTGCGCAGGGCGCTCGGCCCGGTCGAGGCGATCACGAGCAAGCTGGCCAGGATCACCGCGACCGACCTGAGCCAGCGCGTGCCGGTGCCGAAGCACCACGACGAGATACGGCGGCTCGCCGAGACCGCCAACCAGACCCTGGACCGGGCGGAGACCGCCGTGGAGCGGCAGCGGCGCTTCGCCTCCGACGCCTCCCACGACCTGCGCAGCCCCCTGACGGCGATGCGGACCGAGATCGAGGAGGCGTTGCTGCACAGCGAGGACGCCGACTGGCCGGCCACCGCGCGCGCCCTGCTGGGCAGCTGCGACCGCCTGCAGGCGCTCGTGACCGATCTGCTCCAGCTCGCCCGGCTCGACGCCGGCGCGCCGCCCCGCCGCGAGCCGGCCGACCTCGCCGGCCTCGCCGCCCGCGAGCTCGACCGCAGGCCGCGCAAAGTGGATCTGGTGCGGCACCTGACGCCCGGTGTGGTCGTCGTCGTCAACCGCGTGGCCCTGGCCCGCCTGCTCAACAACCTCCTCGACAACGGCGAGCGGCACGCGGTCTCCGCACTCACGGTGACCGTGCGCCGCGAGGACGGCAAGGGCGTGCTGGAGGTGCTCGACGACGGCGCCGGGATCCCGCCCGACAAGCGGGAGGTCGTCTTCCAGCGCTTCACCAGGCTCGACGCCGCCCGGTCGAAGGACGCCGGGGGCACCGGGCTCGGCCTGTCCATCGCCCGCCAGATCGCCCAGGCGCACGGAGGGACGCTCACCATCGAGGACAGCGAGCGGGGCGCCCGCTTCGTGCTGCGGCTCCCGCTCGCCCCGGCCCGCTGACCACCGTGTCATTCCCCCTCCGGCACGGCGATCACGGTGGGCACCGGGGCGCGCAGAGCCTCGGCGACCGCCTCCTCCAGCTCCCCCGGCGTCTTGACGGCGCGGCCCCGCGCGCCGTACGCGGCGGCGAGGGCGGGGAAGTCGGGCGCGTGCAGGTCCACGGCGACCGGCCGCATGCCCCGCTTCCTCATCTCCTCGCGGATCTCCCCGAAGCCGCCGTTGACGGACACGACGACCGGCAGGCCCAGCTCCAGCTGCACCGCGGTCGCCAGCTCCGGCAGGCTGAACTGGAACGCCCCGTCGCCCGCCAGCGCCACCACGGGAAGGTCGGGCCGCCCGAGCTTGGCGCCGATGGCGGCCGGCAGCGCGAAGCCCAGCGTGCCGAACCCGGTGGGGAACAGGAAGCGCCCCGGCGGGTCCATCGGCATGCCGACGAGCGCCCCGTGGTAGACGAACATCGAGTTGTCGCCCACCACGACGGTCTCCGGCGGCAGGGCCCGGCGCAGCGCCGCGAGCTGGCCGGACCACCTGCGGGTGAGCTCCTCGAGCTCCGTCCTGTGCCCCGTCCCGGGATCCCGCTCCCGGCGCGGCCGCGGCACGGCCCCCTGGCGGTCGAGCCGTTCGGCCAGCCCGCGCACGGCGAGCTCCGCGTCCGCGACGATCGCCACGTCGGCCACGTGGTCGCCGTGCATCTGCCCCGGGTCGATGTCGATCCGCACGAGGCGGCCGGACAGGGCGAAGGCGTCGTCCCACAGGTCGGCCGGGCCCAGCTCGGTGCCGACGGCCAGCACGACGTCGCACGCGGCGAGCCACCGGCGGACGGCCGCCAGGTGCAGCGTGGTGCCGAGCACCAGCGGATGGCTCTCCGGCACCGCGCCCTTGCCGTTGACCGTGGTCACGACCCGCGCGCCGAGCCGTTCCGCCAGGCGCATCGCCAGACGCCCCACCGGCGGCGCCTCGCCGCCGGGGCTCCGCAGGCCCGGGCGCTGGGCGCCGCCGCCGAGCACGAAACCCGGGTGGCGTGCCGCCCGCAGCAGCCCGGCCGCCGCGTCGAGGGCCCGCGGATCGGGCTCGCGGCGCGTGATCCGGTACGGCGGGACGATCTTGACCTGCCCCTCCAGATCGAGCAGGTCGAAGGGGATCTCGATGTGGACCGGGCGGGGGCGTCCCTCGGCGAAGCGCCCGAAGGCGCGGGCGACGGCGGCGGGGATCTCCCGCACGGTCGTCACGCGGTGGCTCCAGGCGCACAGTGAGTCGATCGCCCGCGACTGGTCCCTGCTCTCGTGCAGGTAGCCGCGGCCGTCGCGAGGATGGCCGGTCGGCACGCCAGGGGAGACGAGCAGGATCGGAGAGGAGTCGGAGTACGCCTGTCCGAGGGCCGTGGCCGCGTTGACCACGCCGGGGCCCGTGGTGGTGACGACGACGCCCGGCCTGCCGGTCACCCTGGCGTACCCGTCGGCGGCGTATCCCGCGCCCTGCTCGTGCCGGGGCGTCACGCACCGCACGCCCGCCCGGTCGAGCTCCTCGTAGATCGCGAGGTTGTGGGTGCCCGGAATGCCGAAGATCGTGTCGACGCCGTGCAGCCGCAGCGCCTCGACCAGGGCGCGCGCCCCCGTGGGCGTCGTGATCGTCCCCGCCGGGGGGATCGGGTCATGGCCGTCCACGTATCACTTCCCGGAGAGCGGAGGGGTTTCTCTTGGGTTTCCCTGAATGGTTTCCCCTTTTCGCGCGTCGCGCTACCGTTCCGCGTGCCGGATTTTCTTATCCTGTCATCGGAAACGCGGCCGGGGACGCGATCCCACCTCGTGTTCGTCCGATCCGTACGTCAGCACATTGCCGATGGACTTCACGGCCTGGCGCACCATCCGGTGCATCGCCTCGGTGGTATGGGAGGCGATGTGCCCGGTGATCAGAAGGCGCTCGGGGAAATCCCTCCGCAATTCGATGGCCTCCTCGCATTCGGGGTCGTAGAAGCCGTCGAAGACCGCCATCCCGACGCGGCCCTTCTCCAGACCGGCGTACAGGGCACCCGGGCTGACGATGGCCGGGCGGGCGGTGTTGACGAGGATCGCGCCCTCCGGCATCCGGCCGATCACCGTCGAGTCGACCATCGACCTGGTCTCGCCGGTCTCCGGCACCATGACCACGAGGATGTCGCTGCACGCGGCCAGGTCGAGCAGGGGCAGGTAGGAGATGCCGAGGTCGCGCTCCGCGTCGGGCCTGCGGGTGCGGCTGTAGTAGGACACGCGGACGCCGAAGCCCCGGCGCAGGATCTCCGCGATCCGCCGGCCGTTCGCGCCCATCCCGATGATGCCGACGCTGCGGGCGGCGAGCTCGTGCGGGAGTTCTTCCGAGCCGTGCCAGCCGGGGACCCGGTCGCCCAGGTGCCGGGGAATGCCCAGGTTGGCGTTGACGATCTGCGCGACCGTGAACGTCGCGACCGCGTCGGTCGCCGCCCCCGGCGTGTTCGTGACGGCGATGCCCAGGCGGTCGGCGGCCGCCACGTCGACGAAGTTCTCGTAGCCCACGCCGAGGAAGGCCACCACTCGCAGCGTCTCCCGCGCCTCCTCGAGCGCCGACGCCGTCGCCCGCTCCTCACCGCCGTGCAGGTAGGCGACCGCGCCCCGCAGCTCGCGGATCAGCTTGTCCTCGTCCAGCATCGACGGAGGCCGTCGTACCGTGAGCCCCTGCCGGGCGAGCGGCTCCAGCAGCGCCGTGTCGATGCCCGCCCCCGTGACCAGGACAGTCCCGCCTTTGCAGGCCCCTCCGGCCGCCGGCCGCGGCTGCACGGGACGACAGTCCGTTATATCCCTTGGAGCCACGGTTTGGGACATTTCAAATATCTCTCAGACTTAGGACATATATGTCTGTTTTTCTCTGGGGTATCTCTCCAATCACAAGAACCAGACGGTGCAGAAAAACCACGGATGGCCTAGGCGACGGAGCAGGAATCCAATGGTATAAGGGTTGTGGTGCTTACGTCTCCATCCGACGTGAAAAGGAAACCCCTGGGGAGGGTCTGGGGACCCCGGCCTCGGCCCCGCCCGGCCACACGAACGTCCATTTCTCCGCGCGGCAGTACGGAGAGGGCGGGCAAAGACGGCGCAGCGCAGAGAGGGGCCAGATGAAACTTCAGCCGCGACAGCAGCTCCTGGAGTTGTGGGACGCAGCCGCGCGCGCCTCCTACCGGGAGGGCGTCTGGACCTGGGGCGGCCGGGACGGATCCAACTCCATCTCCGACGCCGAGCAGCTCCTGTGCTTCATGTATCCGGCCTCCGAGCTGCCGGGCTTCCGCCTCGACACGCCGAACGAGACGGCCGACGACGTGCTGGCCGCGCTGTCCGTCCTCGGCGACTCGGTGGAGATCCCCAAGCTGCTGCTCAAGGTCATCGGGCAGTACCTGCGCACGTACACCGCCGACGACGGCCGCCCGGTGTTCTCCGGAGGCAGCTACTTCCGGCCCCTGGACGACGAGGCGAAGGTCACCCCCGAGCAGCTCCAGCTCGACGTGGTCGACTCCTTCTCGATGTCGGTCACGCTCGCGCTCGGCACACTCGGCTTCCTGAAGGTCTTCCGGCAGAGCGTGCGGCGCCAGTCCATCCGCAGCGAGATCCGCGAACTGGAGGACCTGGCCAGCAAACGGCTGTCGGCCGCGATGGCGGGCCTGCTGCGCAGCTTCACCGTCAACGCGTTCGACCCCGGCTCCACGCCGGGCCGCGCGCTGCTGCGCACCGTGAACCAGACCGGCGCGCCCACCCGCCGCGTGCTCGACGACCTGCGGCGCGAGCTGCGGCCGGTACGGGCCGGCCTGCGCGACCTGACGATCGGCTCGGGCAGCCAGGTCGACCTGGACAACGAGAACCTGCTGTTCGAGTGCGGCTGGACGTGGGGCATCGTGAAGGACGCCCCCGACATCGTCACCCCGCTCGACATCGGGCCCCAGCCCAAGGGCGTGGCCGCCGACACGCCGTTCCTGTACTTCACCGTCAACGCCCTCGTCGGCATCGCCGACCTGTTCACCTCACGCACCCGCGTCCTGAGCCTGCTCAACGACGACCAGATCACCCTCGCCCAGGCCATCCAGCGCCGCTGGGACCTCACCCAGTCCTACTGGCGCACCATCGCGACGTACGGACGGGGCACCTGGCCGCTGGAGGACATCCCCTGGAGGACGGTCGACGAGAAGGAGTCGGACTACTACAGCCTCGGCGTCACCGCCATGGTGGTGCAGAGCCTCGTCAACAACCGGGCGGCCGACGTGGACCTCGGCCGGGTCGCCGCCGTGCTCGAGGAGCTGGCCATCCGCGCCAGGATCATCCGCAGGGCGGTGCCGGGCGACCCGCCCGTGCTCATGCACTCCCCCGGAGTTCCGATCAACCTGCACGGCAGCGACACGCTCGGCCCCCACCTGGTCTGGGTCGTCTCCGACTTCGCCATCACGCTGCTCAAACGGACCATCTGGGCCGCGTCCATCGCGCAGAACACGCGGATGCGCGAGCGGCTGGTCGCCCTCGCCGACCAGATCTGGCGGCACATCCTGCTGCGCCGCCACGCGGACGGCCCGGCCGCCGGCCTGTGGGACCAGCCCGGCAACGTCTTCACCGACATCCAGGTGCGCGACGAGGAACCGTCCTGGTATTTCAGCGAGCGGGTCGTCGAGTTCCTCGTCTCCGCCGCGACGTCCAGCGGGGAGCCGCCGCTGCGAAGCCCCCAGCTCGTCGAGCTGGCCCACCAGATGCTCGGGGAGGCCGAGCACCTGCTGGACCAGGAGCTGGTCACCCGGCCGCTGGTGGCCGGGCAGACGATCCAGCCGAAGCTCCGCACGATCCAGGCCTCGCTGCAGCGGGCCAGGGCCATCGTCAGCGACCGCCCCGCGACCGCTCAGGCGCTGATCAACAACGCGCTGCTCGACCTCGAACGGCTGGCCGCCGCCCGCGACAGCGCGTCGGAGGCGATCTGAGTTGCTCGTCTTCGCGATCTCGGACAAAGGGGGGACCGGGCGCTCGGTCACCGGCACCAACATCGTCTACCGGCACGCCCTGCAGGGCAACGACGTCTGCTACCTGGACTTCGACTTCGGCTCGCCGACCGCGGGGGCCATCTTCAGCGTCAGCGCGGTGGCCCGCGGCACCCGGGAGAACGGCCTGCACCACTACCTGCGGGGCGAGTGCCCGCAGCCGCGGCGGGTTGACGTGTGGACCGAGTCCGACCGCGAGGGGCTGCGCACCCGCCCGCCGGGCGCGGGGCGGCTCGTGCTGCTTCCGGGCAGCGAGGGCGGCGGCGAGCTGTCGGCCCTCACCGACGAGGTCGTCGGCCGCTGCGTCCAGCTGCTCGGACGGCTGGACGAGGAGTTCGACCTGTGCGTGGTCGACGTCAGCGCCGGCCGGTCGTTCACCGCGGAGCTGGTCCTGGCGGCGACGGTGCGGATGCCCGCGATCCCGTTCCGCTGGCTGGTCTTCCACCGCTGGACGCGCCAGCACATCATCGCGGCCGACGGGCTCGTCACCGGCGCCGACGGGCTGCTCGACGTCGGCACCAGGTTCGGCCACGACCCGGAGGACCTGCGCGACCGCATCCGTTTCGTGCGCACGGCCGTGCTCGAACCGGACGCGTCGGAGCTCGTCGGGCTGCGCGACGAGCAGCGGGCCTGGCTGAGCGCGTGCGACAGCGAGCTGCGCGAGCTGGCCGGCCGCCACGGCGTCGGCCGTACGGCCATGCTCGGCAAGATCCCGCTGGACCCGGTCCTCCAGTGGCGCGAGCAGCTCATCACCGACGAGGACGTGCTCGCCAGCAAGATCGCCAACGCGGAGACCGCCGCCGCGTTCGACGAGCTCGCCAAGAAGATCGTCGACGACAGCGCCTGGGAGGGCTTGTGACGCGGGTGCGCGCGACGTTCGGCGAGGTGGCGGCCGAGCGCAGGATCGCCTCCGTCCCCCTCTCCCACGTGTCCGTCGAGCTCGGGCACCTCTACATGGAGGACTTCGAGGCGGGCCCGGCCCGGCTGCGCGAGCAGTTCCGCAGGGTCGCGCCGTGGCTCGCCACGGTCCGCTCCTTATGGCGTGAGCGGGTGCCCGGGGGGCGGGCCCGGGTGAGCACCTGCTTTCTCGTGGACGACTACTTCAGCCGCTTCAGCACTCCGGCCGAGCTGGTGCCGATGGTCCTCGACGCGGCGGCCGAGCACGACCTGACCATCGACTACCTGGCCCGCGAGTCCGCCTGTGCGCAATCACGTGGCGTCGAGCTGGCCCGGCTGGTGGAGGACCGGATCGTCGACGACCCGCCGCCGGAGACCGACGGCTCGCGCCCGCCGGTGAAGGAGACGGGCTGGCTGTGCAACGGCTCCCGCTCGCCCCGCACGGCGCCGCTGCAGGCGATGGGCAAGACCCGGCCGTGGGAGCCGCCCGCGCAGAACGCCAAGCGGGGCCACTCGATCTTCGTGGACGTCGAGCTGTGGGACGAGAAGGAAGCGCGGCGCACCTGGTCGTGCCCCTTCCTCGCGGCCGTCTGGCAGCTCCTGCGGCTGGGGCTGCTGCGCAGCGACGGCCGGGTGCCGCTTCCGCCGGTGGCCCTGGACGGCGGCTGGCCCCGCGACTGGGACGGGCTGCCCGCGGTCGTCCGGCTCAACCCCCAGGCCGCCCCGTTCAGCGCGTACACCACACTTTCCGTCCTCTCCCCCCGGTTCCTGCCCGTCGAGCTGGCCGTACGGACGATCCTGAGCCAGGTCGCGGTGGACGACGAGGTCCTGCGGCAGGTCGCCACCCGGAGCGAGAGCGAGGGCATCCGGCTCGAAGAGGAGCTCGTCGACCGCATCTCCTACGTCTTCGTCTGAGGGGTTTCGAATATGAGGGCGGCCCGATGCTGGTGATCGGGGAGGTCCACACCGGGCTGCTGCAGGACTCCGGGGAGATCTCCGAGTCGACGTGCCGCCGGGTGCTCGGGCTCATGGCCGGGGAGACCGTGCGCGTCTCCCGCCGTCCCATCCTCCACGCGCTGTCGCCGGAGCGGCTGACCGGGGTGGACTGCGCGCTGCCCACCGCGTCCCGTTCCCGCATCAGGGGTGTCGGCACCGTCGTGTCCCGCTGCGCGGTGACCGGGGGCCGGGTGGCTCAGGGATCGTCGTACGTCCGGGTGGTGCGCTCGGAGGCCGACCGCAGGCTGCCCTGGTCGCACTACCTGGCCCGGCCGGGGGTCGTGGAGGTCCTGGGAAAGGCGAAGGCGGCCGATCTCGCCGAAGGGTTCACCGGCGACCCCGCGCCCGGCTGCCTCGATCTGGGGGCCGTCAGCGGGCGCTTCCTCGACCTCGTGCAGGCCTCCCCGCTGCTCGACCGGCGGGCCCCCTTCAAGATCCCGCGTACGACCCTGCGGTGGGTGGCCGAGACCGGCGAGCCGTCGATCCGCTTCACCCTGCACACCGAGCAGGAGCGGACGCTGCGCCTGACGCACCCCGGCCCGTTCACCCCCGCCGTGGTCGACCTGTGCGAGGACCTGGCGACGCACGACTGGCTGCTGACGTCGCTGCTGGTCATCGTCGAGCGGGCGCGGATCGGGGCGACGCCGGAGGCCCAGGGGGTGGCCCGCCTGGCGCCCGCCATCGACCACCTGCTGCACCTGTGGATGCCCGCCGCCCGGGTCGAGGAGTGGCTGACGCCGTTCTGGGACAGCCTGGAGCGGCGGCCGGGGTTCACCCGGCAGTGGCACTCCCTGGTCGACCGGGTCCGCGACCAGATCGCGATGAACACCCTGGCCCTGCTCAGCGCGACCGCCGAAGCCGGACGGAGATGACCGTGACCGGAGCAGCACCCGAGCCCTCCCCGTCGCTCGTCCCGAGGATCGTGCGCAAGGTCCTCGTGACGGTGCTCGTGGGCGGAGTGAGCTACCTCGTGAGCAACGCGCTCATCCACGGACCGAACGAGGACCTGTGGAGCCTGCTGCTCGCGACGTTCATCAGCGGCATCGTCTTCGTCGTGCAGTTCCTCACGGACGTGGACGACCAGCTCGAGACCGTGCTGCAGGAGCAGCGCAGGCAGCACACGAAGACCCACGACCTGGTGGCCGACAGCTTCGCCAAGATCAACGAGGCGAGCAAACTGTTCGGCGTCGTGGAGATGTCCGCGCTGGAGACCAGGGGCGTGGCCGAGCTGGTGCAGAACGCCGCCAAGATCCGCGACGACATGCCCGATCTCGTCAAGAGCCTGGTGCACCACGAGGTCACCCGGATGGCGAAGTTCCTCGGCGAGCTGTCCGACGGCAGGTACGCGCTGTACGAGGGCGAGGACCGCGACTGGCTGCTCGCGCTCGCGCGCAACACCCGGGTCAGCCTCGACGCGATCAGCCTGACCAGCGTGGACGCCCGCGACACGGAGTTCGGCGCCGGCTTCTGGCACACCGATCTCGGGCAGCGCTACGTCAAGCTCCAGCGCGACCTCGTCCAGCGTGGGGCGCGGGTGCGCCGGGTGTTCGTGGTGGATCGCTCCGAGCGGCTCGACTCCGAGGCGTTCCGCCGGGTGTGGAAGTGGCAGACCACGGTCGGGATCGAGGTGCGCACGCTCCTGCTCGCCGACGCACCGCCCCTGCTGCGCGGCTCGCTGTCCGACTTCATCCTGTTCGACGGGGTCGTCTACTACGAGTCCAACCCGGCCCCGCAGGTCGGCGACGGCATCGCCCCGGTGATCCACAGCACGATCCTCGTACGGGATCAGGAGAGGGTGCGGGAGCGGGTCGAGCGGTTCACCGAACTGTGGGAGGCGGCGACACCGGCGGCGTAGCCGGGAGCGGCGCGGGCGGGAAGGGGCGGTCGGGCCGGCAGACCGCGAGCAATTCCTTGTCCCTGGCGCCGGCGGTCCCGCCGACCAGGGCCGCCACCAGCTCCGCCGTGACGGGGGCGAGCGTGATACCGAGGCCGCTGTGCCCGGTGGCCGCCACGACCCTGCCGTGGTCGTCCACCGGGCCGAGGATCGGCATGTGGTCGGCGCTGCCCGGCCGCAGTCCGGCCCAGCGGCGGCCGATCGGCCAGGTGGCCGCCCTGGGCATGAGCGCGGCGACCCCCCGCCGGATCTCCTCGATCGCCGCGGCGGTCACGGTCACGTCCCCCACGTTCTCCTCGTAGGTGACGCCGACGGCCACCCTGCCGTCGTGCCGCGGGACGAGATAGGGGAAGTACTCCCGGCCGTCCTGCCTGATCTCCGCGAAGATGTGGTGGCGCAGCGGGTAGGTGCCGGCCCCGGGCGGACGCACGTCGAACGCCACGCCCTTGATCGGGAACAGGTGCGCGTGGTGGCGGGGCAGGAAGACCCCGCTGAGGTGGCCGGCCGCGACGACGGCCTTGTCCGCGGACACCCTGCGGCCGTCGTGGAGGTCCACCTCGACCCCGCCGGCCCCGGTCCGCAGACCGGTGGCGCGCACCGCGCTCAGCACCCGGATCGGGGTACGCCCGGACAGCACGGCTCCCGTCAGGGCGGCCATGAGCACCCGCGGGTCGAGCGCGAGCTCCTCGGGCAGCAGGAACCCGCCGACGACGCGCTCGCTCAGCAGCGGTTCGAGACTTCTCGCGTCCGCCGCCGTCAGCCGCTCGACGGCGAACGGCGAGTTCTTCCACTGCGGCAGCACCTTGGTCTCCAGGCGCTCCATCTCGGCCTCGTCCAGCGCGACCTGGATGTCGCCTCCGTCCAGCACCGGGACCTCGACGCCGGAGGCGTCGCGGATCTCCTGCAGCCAGTCCGGGTAGATGTCGCGGCTGCGCT
Organism: Microbispora sp. NPDC088329; assembly: GCF_040685655.1. Classification (NCBI taxonomy): domain Bacteria; kingdom Bacillati; phylum Actinomycetota; class Actinomycetes; order Streptosporangiales; family Streptosporangiaceae; genus Microbispora; species Microbispora sp. NPDC088329. The sequence goes on along the minus strand of NZ_JBFBIP010000004.1, from coordinate 13,042 downwards.
TGATGACGCTGCTGAGCGGGCCGAGGCAGGAGGGCTCCGTCTGGGTCAGGATGCCGCCCATGGCGCCGTCGGAGGCGCCGAGCCCGAGACGCTGCCCGGCGTCCACGAGCACCACGCTCGTGCCCCGCGCGGCCAGCCGGTGCGCGATCGCGCAGCCGATCACGCCACCACCGATGATCACGACGTCGCAGGTCTCAGGCACACGGGCTCCAATTCGCCGTCCCCTCGCTTCGACAGTAGGCGAGGGAGGGCCGTTCAAGAAGGCCACAGACGGGTGACCTCGCCGAACTGTATCGCGCGGCAATCTTGCGAGCCGGGAATTCCGCCGAGTCGCGCCGCGCCCGCTCGCGAGCTATTGAATGATCCGTACAATTGTGGCGACGGTCGCGCGGATCGCGACTCGATGGCCGGAACGAGAGAGCTTTGCGCCGATCCGGGCATGATGAACCCGGTCAGCCGCCCAAGGCCGAACCGAGGAGCAGCGCGTGAGGAAAACCGCCGTCGTCACGGGCGGGGCGTCGGGGATCGGGCGGGCCGTCGCCGCCGCGCTCGTACGGCGCGGCGTCCACGTCACGATCGCCGACGTCCGCTGGGCCGAGGACGCCGCCGAGGAGCTCGGCTGCGCGGGCGTCGTGTGCGACGTGTCCGACGCGGAGGCCGTACGGGAGCTGATCACCGGGGTGGCCGCCGAGCACGGCCGGCTCGACTTCCTGTTCAACAACGCCGGCATCGCGGTGGGCGGCCGGGCCGAGGAGTTCACGCTCGACCACTGGAACCGGACGATCGACGTGAACCTGCGCGGGGTGGTCCACGGGGTGCACGCGGCGTATCCGCTCATGATCGAGCAGGGCTATGGGCACATCGTCAACACCGCGTCGCTGGCCGGGCTGACCCCCGCGCCCATGATGCTGCCGTACACGGCGACCAAGCACGCCGTCGTCGGGCTGTCGCTCGCGCTGCGCGCCGAGGCGGCGGTGCACGGCGTGCGGGTCAGCGCCGTGTGTCCCGGGTTCACCGACACCCCGCTGCTGGACAACGCCAATCCCGGGCTGCCGCAGACCGAGATCGGCCTGCGCGCCCGCACGACGGCCGTGCGGGCCCAGGGCCGCCTGTATCCCGTGGAGTCGCTCGCCCGCGACGTGCTGCGCGGCGTGGCCAGGAACCAGGCGCTCATCGTCGCGCCCGCGTCCGCCCGCGCCACCTGGCGGGCCGTACGGCTGTCGCCCGCCCTGGCGGTGCGGGCGGCCGGCTCCGCCTTCCGCCGCATCATGCGCTGACTCCCCGCCGGAGTCCCCACCCGGTCACGGGCCGAGCGGCAGGTACTCGAACCAGTCGAACGCGGCGACGTTGGAGCTCGGGCGGCCGTTGGAGCTGGCGTACATGCCGACGTAGGCGCCGGTGAAGCCGCCGGCCACGGCGGTGCTGAGGATCCTGCCGTCCACCGGGTCGCCGAGATCGGCCCACTCCCCCGGCGTCACGGCGTACCTGGCCTGGTAGGCCTGCCCGCGCGCCTCAACCCCGAGGTACAACCGCCTGTGGCCCGGCACCCGTACGGAGGCGAGCAGGTCGTCCCAGCCCGCCCTCCTGCGGACGAGTTCGAGACCGCGCGCGGTCCGCACGAGCAGCACGTGGTGGTCGTCGTTCTGCACCAGCGCGAGCCCGGCGCACTCGCCGGCCGCGGGGGTGAAGTCGAGCGCGGCGTGGACGGCGAAGTCCATGTGCTGCTGCCTGCGGGCGACCAGGCTCGGGTTGACCCGCTGGGCCAGCGTCTCCGGCCGCAGCCGCAGCCGCAGCCGGCTGTCGCCCAGACTCCAGTACGGCGTGCGCGGGGTGCGCAGGTGGTTCCAGACGGGCGAGAGCCGGTCGGTGTCGAAGTGGTCGCAGGCGGGGACGGCGGGCCAGCGATGCTCGGGCAGCGCCGGCCCCTGTGCCACGGGCGCGACCTGCGCGGCGACCGGCCAGCCGTCCTCCCAGGTGACCCGGGTGAGGAAGGTCTCCCTGCCCAGGTTGTCGCCTCTCAGGTTGCCGGTGCCCGAGTCGCCGGGGGCGCCGTACGGCCGGGTGGCGAGCAGCACCGTCCACCACTCGCCGTCCTGGGTCTCCACCAGGTCGGCGTGGCCCGTGCAGGCGATGGGATGGCCGTGACCGAGATGCCGGTGGGTGAGGATCGGGTTGCGCGGGTTCGGCTCGTAGGGCCCGGTGACGTGATCGGCCCGGGCGACCACGACCGCGTGGTCGTACAACGTGCCGCCCTCCGAGGTCAGCAGGTAGTACCTGCCGCCGATCTTGTACAGGTGCGGGCCCTCCGACCACACGGCGCCCCGCTGGGCGGCCTCCCAGACGACCCGCTCCTCGCCACGCTGCTCCAGCGTGACCGGGTCGAGCTCCACGAGGTAGATCTCGTTGTCGCCGGGGTAGCGGCCCGGGTCCTTCTCCCTGGTGCCGGTGAGCCAGACCCGGCCGTCGTCGAACAGCAGCGAGGGGTCGATGCCGCGGGTGCCGGGCAGCCATATGGGCTCGCTCCAGGGGCCCGCGGGGTCGGTCGCGGTGACGATGAAGTTGCCCCGCCCGTCCACCAGCGTGGTGACGACGTAGAAGACGCCGTCGTGGTGGCGGATGGTGGCGGCGTAGACACCGCCCGACGGCCGCATGCCGTCCAGGTCGAGCTGGGACGGGCGGTCGAGCACGTGCCCGAGCTGCCGCCAGTTGACCAGATCCCGGCTGTGGAAGACGGGCACCCCGGGGAACCACTCGAAGCTGGAGGTCACCAGGTAGTAGTCCTCGCCCACCCGGCACACCGATGGATCGGGGTGGAATCCGGGGATGACCGGATTGCGGTACTCCCACCCGTCGATTCCGTCGATCATTCGTTTCCTTCCCAAACGTGACGGGCCCGGTTCCCCCGAGGGAACCGGGCCGACCGGCACGGACGCGGCGCCGGCGCCTTCCGGCGCGGGGCCTCCCTGCGCCAGGCCCTGAACCGGGGCCCGCGCCGGGTCCGGTGCCGGAGCTCAGCGGCGGGGCTCAGCGGCGGGGCTCAGCGGCGGAGCTGGAGCACGCCCCAGTGGCTGGTGTCCCGATATCCCTGCCCGGTGGCGTCGCTCCAGGTCACCGCGCTCGTCCGGGCGGCGCCCGTGGCGTCGTCGACCTGGACGTCGAAGCCGAGCAGCGTGCCGTCCGCCGGCGTGATCGTGGGCAGCTTCACGGCCGCCTCGATCACATAGCCGCCGGAGACGGTCTTGGCGGCGGCCTTCAGGTTGCCCTCGATGCCGGCGGGGTCGAGCGGACCCCCGACGCTGGTCCTGCCGGAGAAGCTGATCCGGTATTGACCGTCGTCGTCGCCGTATCCCCTGGTCTTGCCGTTGCCGGGGTCCACGAAGAACTCGACGGAGTCCTGCTCCCACGGGTTGGCCGGCTGCTCGCTGAGCGTGGGGTCGGCGACCTTCGCCAGCAGGTACAGCGTCCCGCCGCTCCACAGGGCCCGGACCCGGGCGGTCGCCCCGGACGTGCCCTGGAGCCACGTCGCGGTGCGGATCTCCGGCGCCGCCGCCCAGGCCGGGTCGACGATCCCGTCGACCACCGGTTCCCGGCGGGGCGCGGTGGTCAGCTTCACCGCCGGGACGGCCGTCACCCTGCCGGTCCACGAGGTCTGCGACCCGTCGGAGGCGTCCCTGACCACCACGCCGACGTCGGTGCCGAGGGGAAGCCGCGTCTCCACCAGGTAGCCGCCGGCCGTCTTCTTCACGGCCGCGTCCACGCCGCGCGGATGACCGCCGTCCCGCCCGATCGCGTACGGCGTGCCGCCCACCGTGAACGTCACCCGGTCGCCCCGGTCGTCGCTGGGGTCGCGCACCTCGGCCAGCAGGTACAGCCACTTGGCCGACGAGCGGGCCTGGAACCCGGCCGACACCTGGCCCACGCGGGCGATGGGGACGTCGGGCAGCAGATCCCATTCGAGATCGCGCTTCCCGTCCACCTTCGGCGTCGCGGCGGGAGCCTCCAGCCCGCGCACCAGCGGCGGCAGCTTCGCCGGGTCCGCGATCCCCCAGTACGCCGGCTTGGCCTGGAGCTCGTCGTCGAACGGCAGCGGCGCGTTCAGCCGGGTGATCGGGAAGGTCGACAGCCACGTGTCGTCGTCGGCCAGGCCCCACACGGTGACCGAGCTGAGCTGCGCCCTGTGCCTGCGGAAGACGTCGAACAGCTCCTTGTAGCGGTAGCCCTGCTCGGCGAGCACCTCGGCCGGAACCTCGTCGTAGGTGGAGACGAAGTCGGGATAGACGCTCACGTCCAGCTCGGTGACCTGCTGGTCCAGCTTGAGCGTGGCGAATCTCTCGATGGTGGCCTCGACCTCGGAGGCGGGCGGCTGCTCGATGTTGAGGTGGAGCTGGTGGCCGACGCCGTCGATCGGCACGCCCTCGGCCTTCAGCTTCTTCACCAGGTCGTACAACGCCTGCCGCTTGCGCGGGAACTCGGTGTTGTAGTCGTTGATGAACAGCTTGGCGGCCGGGTCGGTCTCGTGCGCGACGCGGAAGGCCGTGCGGATGAAGTCGAGGCCGGTGATCTGGAACCACTTCGACCGGCGCAGGCCGTCGGGCTGGTTCTCGTCGATCACCTCGTTGACCACGTCCCACACCGCGATCTTGCCCTTGTAGCGGCCGACCAGGGTCTTGACGTGGTTTTCCAGCCGCTTCAGCAGCAGCGCCTTGTCCTGCGCGGAGGAGGTGAGGTCGCGGTCGCCGTCCTTGAACACCCAGTCAGGCGTCTGGCTGTGCCAGGCGAGGGTGTGCCCGCGGAACGTGAGGCCGTGCTGGACGGCGTAGTTCACCAGGTAGTCGCCCTCGGCGAAGCCGAACTCGCCCTCGCGCGGCTCGGTCGCGTCCCACTTGAGGTCGTTGCCCGGCGTGATCCCGCCGAAGTGCTTGAGCAGCAGGTCGCCGTGCTCGCCGAGCGTCTGCGCGCGGGAGATCGCCGCCCCCAGGGTGAACGGCACCTCGTCCTTCAGCGAGGGGATGCCGGTCTGGATCGGCTTGGGCTCGACGTACGTCAGCGTGAAGTCGTCCAGATAGAAGGGGAACGTGCCGTCGCCGGACTCCACGTAGACGCTGAGGAAGTCCACGTCGTGGGCGAGCGTGTAGGTGCCGGTGAGCCGCACCCACTGTCCCGCCGGGACCGCCTTCGGCGCGGCCACCCGCTCGTAGCTGGGCGTGCCGTTCGTCCTGCGCTCGATCGACAGGCCGAGGTCGCCCGCGGTCGTGTCCGGCCCGAGCCGCACCCAGGCCGACAGGGTGTACTTCGACCCCTTCGCCATCTTGCCCAGCACGCTGATCGCCGGGCCGTCCCAGGTGGCCGACCGGTTCGTCACCGCGAGGCTGCGGGTGCCGCCGTGCGCGGCCTCCGTGCTCGGCGTCAGGGACGCCGAGGCGCGCGGCGACCAGCCCTGCGCCGTGCCGGTCTCGAAGTCGGTGCTGAGCCCCGAGCGCGAGGGGTCGGTGTCGGAGGTGATGACGATGTCGTCGATGTAGTACTTCCCGGTGGCCTCGGAGCTCTCGGCGTAGAGCTGCAGGCCGGTGGAGTCGGCGCCGAAGGAGTAGGTGCCCGACAGCTCGGCCCAGCCGGCGTCGGTCACGGTGGCGGCGGCCACCCGCTCGTAGGTGGTGTCGCCGCCGTCGGGGGTGCGCTGCATCGTCAGGGCGATCGTGCTCGACGGCTCCCCGCTCACCATCCGCGCGTACGCGGTCACCTGGTAGGTGACGCCCTTCTCGAAGGGCGGGCTGATGGACGCCCCGTGCCAGGTGGCGGTGCGGCCGGAGGTGAGCAGCGAGCGCGACCCCGAGTGCGCGGCGTCCGAGGTCGCGCCGACCTCGACCCCGTCGCCTCTGGGCCCCCATCCCTGGGCGGTGCCGTCTTCGAAGTCGTACTTCGCGACCTGCACGGCCGCGGCGCCGGCGGGAGCCGCACCCGCCACGACCGCCGGCAGTCCCATGAACGCACACAGCACGGCCACGGTTGCGGCCGCACGGGATCGGAGGCTGCGCATCGGGGGTCTCCTCGTGCCGCGCTAGTGCGCGGCCAGGTTGTCGGTGAGAAGCCGGATCAGTGGTTCACGCCGGATGCAGTCGCTCAGGGCGAAGGAGTCGGCGAGCGCGAGCAGCTCGCCGTCGTCCAGCCCGCGGAACAGATCGGCGTACTCGGGAAGCAGAGCCTGGGCGATGAGGATGTGCCGGATGAGGTCGTCGGTCTGGTAGCGGGCGCCCCACGGGTAAGGATCCCAGGACGGGAACTCGGTGTCGATCAGCCGGTGCAGCGGTGCCAGCTCGCCCGCCGTCTCCTCCATGGTCGAGCCCCACCGGTCGGCGCCGAGGCGCTTCTTCTTCTCGATGAACGGCCCGAACCGCTCCATGTACGACCCGCCGGCGCAGACCAGGCCCTGCAGCCCGACGTCCTTGTACGTCCAGAGCGACCAGCCGGCCTCGTGGGCGTCGAAGATCTCCAGCTGGTCGCGCAGGATCTGGTAGCGCTGCTCGTCCACGGAGGGGTCGCCGGCGTAGACGGGCCCGAACTCGCCGACCCAGATCGGCGTGCCGGTCTCGCGCTGGAACGCGGTGCGGCGGTCGAAGGCGCGCTCCAGCTCGTCGCGGTCGCACCACTCGCCGCGCGTGTATCCCGGGTACGGCCCTCCGTGGGCGAAGCCGGCCAGCGCGTAGTCGTGGCAGACGAACACGGTGTTCTCGTAGACCTCGCGGAAGACCGAGAAGTCGGTCGAGTAGGTGTTTCCGTCGAGGAACAGGACGTGGGCGGGGTCGACCGCGCGCAATGCCTTGACCAGGCGGTCGTAGAACGGCCCGACCACCTGGCCGCTGGAGTCGCCCGGCTCGTTGACCGGGTTGTAGCCCGCCACCCACGGGTTGTCCTTGTAGCGGTCGGCCATCGCCTCCCACAGGTGAACCGCCCGGTCCTGGAAGTGCCGGTGCTGCCAGAAGGAGGCGACGTGGGTGGGATTGTCGGAGTGCCAGTGCTGGTTCTGGGCCCCCGGCAGCGCGTGCAGGTCGATGACGCTGTAGATGCCGCGCTCGCCGAGCATCCCGATCACCCGGTCGAGGTGGCGGAAGCCGCGCTCGATGATCTCCATGGGGCGGTCGTCCGCCTCGAAGTGGTGGTAGTTCACCGGGATCCGTACGCAGTTGACGCCCATGTCCCGCAGCAGGTCGGCGTCGGCCTCGGCGAAGAACGAGTTCAGGAAGCGGTCGAAGAACAGCTCGTAGCGGTCCTCTCCGAGCACCTCCCGCACCGCGGCGCGCATGGAGGACTCGTTGGCGGGGTAACCGGTGATGAAGTTCTCCATGTTGAGCCAGCCGCCGAGGCCGACGCCCCGGAGCCGGACCGTGCCGCCCGTCTCGTCCACCAGCCGGGATCCGGACACGCGCAGCAGCGTCATCGATTCTCCTCAATCCTCGAAACCCGCGGCGTGACCGGAGGGCGACGACTCCCGCCTCCTCCTCCGCTACCCGCTGCCGGTAGTCATGCTGAAAGTTTCGGCTACTATCCGAATGTTTCGTGGTCGGGAGAATAAGTAAAGCTAAGGTCAAGCGTCAAGGGCGCTCCCGGCTTGATCACCGCGGTCCCGCGTCTCATCAGGCAGGAACCGGTTCGGGTACGCCGAAACTTTCGGCTACGATCTGTTTCATGCCAGTGAAGAGGCGGGTGACCATCGCCCAGATAGCGGAGGAGGCCGGAGTCTCCGTTCCGACCGTGTCCAAGGTGATCAACGGCCGTCCCGAGGTGGCGCCGGAGACCCGTCAGCGGGTGGAGCGCCTCCTGCAGAAGCACGGGTACCAGCGCCGGACGGGTCAGGGCGACGGCCCGGTCGGTTTACTGGACCTGGTGTTCGCCGAGATCGAGAGCCCGTGGGCCATGGAGCTGGTGCGCGGGGCCGAGCAGGCCGCGCACGAGGCCGCCGCGAGCGTGGTGATCTCCGTCCTGCACACCCACGCGGGCCCCGGCCGTGACTGGCTGGAGCGCATCGCGGCGCGGCGCACCGACGGCGTGATCATCGTCAGCTCCCGGCTGTCGGTACGGCAGCAGGGCCAGCTCAGCGCCCGCTCGATCCCGTTCGTCGTCGTCGACCCCGAGGGCGAGCCGCCGCCGGGGGTGGCCTCGGTCGGCGCGACCAACTGGCACGGCGGCCTGGCGGCCACGCGCCACCTCCTCGACCTCGGCCACGCCCGGATCGGCATGATCGGCGGCCCGCCGGACATGCTGTGCAGCCGGGCCAGGATCGACGGCTACCGGGCCGCGCTGGAGACCGCCGGGGTGTCCATCGACCCCGAGCTCATCCGATACGGCGACTTCCTGGTCAACTCGGGTCACGACGCCGGTCACGCGCTGCTCTCGCTGGACAACCCCCCGACCGCCATCTTCGCCGGCAGCGACATGCAGGCGTTCGGCGTGTTCGAGGCGGCCCGGCAGCGGGGCCTGCGGGTGCCCGAGGACCTCAGCGTGGTCGGCTTCGACGACCTGCCGCTGTCCCGGTCCGCGTGGCCGCCGCTGACCACCGTGCGCCAGCCCCTGGAGGAGATGGCCGCGCTGGCCGCGCGGATGGTGCTGGCGATAGGCCGGGGCGAGAACACCGAGGCCCGCCGCGTCGAGCTGTCCACCGACCTGGTGATCCGGGAGAGCACCGCCCGGCCCCGCTGACCCCTTCGGTCGTGCCCGCGCCCGAGCTCATGATCGTCCAAAATGGGGGCGGTTGGACGAATGGGGGCGGGATGGCCGACGGACACGCTAAGGTTTCTGCGGATATCGCCGGGTTCGCGGGACGGGGCTGACGGTTGCGGAGTTGGGGTGGAGCAGCCGTCACGGCATTCGCCGCGGCGCTCGTGCTCCTGGGAGGTTCCGGGTCGGCGGCCCTCGCGGCGCCGGTCCGCGAAGAGGCCGGGACGGTCCGGCCCGTGGCGTACGAATCGGCGGTTCACGCGTCGGCGGTTCACGCGTCGGCGGCGAGCGAGAGACCGGGCACGCGCGGCCAGTTGTCCGCACGGGCGTCGGCGACGCCGTCCGTCGAGGAGCACCCCTGCCCGGTCGCCGTGCCGTCCGGCACGACCTGCGGCTATCTCCTCGTCCCCGAGCGGCGTGACGTTCCCAACAGCAGGACCGTCAAGGTCGGCTACGCGGTGCACCGCGCATCCGGAAACGCCTCGGGCGATGACACGGAACAGGCCGGCGGGCAGGCGACCGACCCGGTCGTCTACATGAGCGGCGGCCCGGCGTCGGCCTCGCTGCAGCTCACCGGATTCCTCACGCAGATGTTCCCCGGCCGCGACGTGGTCGTCCTCGAACAGCGGGGCGGGCGCTACTCCGAGCCCAGGCTGAGCTGCCCCGAGATCGTCCGCGGCGTCGTGGACACCCTGCGCACGCCCGGGCCCGCGACGGCCGAGACCGCCACGGTCACCAGGCAGGCGCTCGCCTGCCAGTCGCGCCTGGAGGCAGCGCACGTCGACCTGCGCGGCTACCGGACCGCCGAGATCGCGGCCGACGTCGTGGATCTGCGGATGGCGCTCGGCTACCCGCGCTGGTACCTGTTCGGCGTCAGCTACTCCACCCGGCCGATGCTGCTGGCGGCGGCGCGCGACCCGGAGGGCACCCGGGGGGTCGTGCTGGACTCCCTGCTTCCCCCGCGCGCCCGTTGGTATGACGAGGCGTCCGCGGCGCTCTCGTCGACGATGACCAAGCTGGGGATCGGCGCTCGATTCGACGCCATGGTGGCCGCGCTCAACGCCCACCCCGTGGCGTACGACACCCGGGACCCGCTCACCCGCGAGCGGATGACCGTGCGGCTCAACGGGGACGACGTGGCGACGATCCTCGGTGAGGCGCTGCACGAGACCGACGTGATCCCGATCATGCCGGCCCTCGTGGACGGGCTGGCCTCCGGGCGCACCGAACTGCTGCAGCCCCTGGTCGACGCGGCCGGCGACGGGCTGACCTCGCACGAGTGGGGCCTGTACTACGCCGTCCAGTGCCAGGACCAGGTGCCGTACAACTCCTTCCCCGGCTCGCGGGGGCCCCGGCTGTTCACCGGCATCGTCGACGAGGCGGTCTGCGACGCCTGGGGCCTGCCGGCGGCGCGGGCGGAAGCCGACCTGCTCAGCGCCGCCACCTCGGCGAACGCGGCCGGAACCGCCGGCGGCACCGCGGACACCGCAGGCACGGCCGACGCGGGCGCGTCCGGCGGCCTCGACGGCGCGGGCGCTTCCGGCGGCGCGGTGGCGGGCCGGGAGGTCCCGCCGATCCTCGTCCTGGGCGGGGGATACGACCCCACCACCCCGCCGGAGGCCGCACATCAGGCGGTGTCGCCGGTGCCGGGCGCACGGTTCGCCGAGTTCGCCGGAGTCGGGCACGCCGTCTTCCTGTCGAGCGCCTGCGGTCGCCGGACGATCGCCGCGTTCCTCGACGACCCGTCCGCGACCGGGCGCGTGTGCGCCGCCGGCGCCGCGCCGCACCGGATCGTGCGGCCGGGCGACCTCGCGCTCACCTCTTCGGTCTACCGGCTGTCCCGGTCGCCGATCCCGCTGGCGGTTCCCGCGGCCTTCCTGCTCGTGTCGGTCGTCCAGCTCCTCGCGGGGCTGGTCTCCCTGGTGCGCAGGCGCGGCGGCGGGCTGAGCGCGCTCGCGGGCCTGGCCGGCGTCGTACTGTGCGGGCTTGCGGCGCTCAGCCTGTCGGCCGTCGAGGACTGGACCGTGCTGGCGATCGGAGTGCCGCACGCCCTGGCGTGGTACGGCCTGCTCGCCCTCGTCTCCACCGGTTTGTCGATCGTGGAGGCGTTCCGGCTGAACGCCGCCGCCGCGCGGATCATCCCCGCCCTGACCGGGCTGGCGCTCATCGCCTGGCTGTACGGCTGGCTGCTGGCCTGATCGAGCGAGAGGCAACAGGAAAGTTTCCTATTGGAAAGCGTTGACGAGGCAGCTCAAAGAGGCCTACCTTCCGATCAACCACCGCCACGCGCGGATGTCCGACGGCGACCCGCCAGGACGTACGGCGTGGCCTCCGGGCCGCGCCGGACCGGTGACACCGGTGCGGCCCGGGGCCGATGCCCTGCGCACCTGCCCGCGCTCACCTGCCCGCGCCCCGGGCGCGGCGGGCGACGTTCCGGGTGACCGGCAGCAGCCCCCCGACCGCGGCCAGCATGCCGACGACGATGAGCGGCACGACGGCCGCGAAATCGGACGCACCCGCGACGAGACCGAACAGCGGGGGGCCGAGAAGCGCGCCCACGCTGCCCATCTGGGCCACCATGCCGTTGCCCACATCGGCGTGGTCGAGGCGCTCCAGCACGAGGGGAAGAGCGGCGAAGACGAAGGCGCCCAGCAGCCCGTTCTCCAAGGAGACGACGCCCGCGCCGGCCGCCGCGGCGGCCAGGGAACCGTCGGAGCCGTAAGCGAGCCAGGCCCCCGGCACGACCAGCAACCCCGACGCGGCGAGCACGGCGAGCGGCACACCCCGCCGCAGCAGGACTCCCACCGACACTCCACCGAGGACGCCGACGAACGAGATCGCCGAGGTCAGAGCCCCGGCGACGCCGGCGGAGCTGCCGTGCCTGTCGATCAGCAGCGTGGGCAGCAGCACGACCACCGGCATCGTCACCAGCACCATCAGGCAGAAGGACGCGGTGAGCAGAGCCGGCCACGCCAACGCCCGCGCGCCGGGCACCGGCCCGGCGACCGCGGCGGTGGCGGGCGTCCGCGGCAGCCGCACCCGGACGGCCACCGCTGTCAGCAGCGTCAGCCCCGCGATCAGCAACACCCAGCCGCGCCAGCCGAGGGCCGCGCCGGCGGCGCCGCCTGCGAGAGTGCTCACACCGATGCCGACCGGGACGAACGTCGCCCAAATGGACAGAGCGACCCCCCGGTCGCGCTCCTCCGCGAGATGGAGAATCAGCGCAGGACAGGCGATGGAGACCACGAGATAGCCGGCGCCTTCGGCGAAGCGGGCGGCCAGCAACCAGGCGAAGCTCCCCGCGGCCGCGCTCAGCGCGCTCGCCACCACCATCAGCGCCAGGGCGGCGATCAGCGATCTGCCCGCGCCGAACCGGCGGACCAGATATCCGGCGGGCAGCCCGGCCACGGCTCCCACCCCGACCACCGCCGAGATCACCCAGCCCAGTTGCGACAACGACAGTCCGAGCTGATCGGCCACCGCCGGACCGACCGAGGAGAACTTGCCGTAGCTCATCGCCGCCACGACCCCGGCCACATAGACGACGATGATCGTCAACCACTGCGAGCGCCGGATCGGCGTCTCACCCCGCTCGGACTCACCTACGGTCGGCTGGGGGGTCATCAGCTCTCCTTCACCGAGTGGTCGCAACGGATACACCGCTCCGAGTGCCGGATTCGAACCATCCACACTCAATCAGGAGAAGGCGTACGCCGCCCGGCACATCACCGGAACCGATCACCACGGCACGCTTCGCAGCCGCCACCTGTAACTCCAACAATTCGAGCCGTGCGGTTGTTGGGAGCAACAAGGCCATGAAAAAATTCGTACAAGCGTTCGGGATGATTGGGGGTTAGATGGATTTGTTCGAATGTGATCCTGTCCATCCCCGTCGCCTGAATGACGTCGACGGCGATTGGTGGGCTCGGCTGACCACCCATTCGCCCTTGTGGGCGTCCAAAGGTCCCCGCACCTGCGGCTGTGGGACGAGGAACGAAGGGGTCTCGGATCGCAGTGGCAGTGGCCCCGCCGGCAACGACGGGGAGGCCTGCGGTGCTGGTGCTGCCACCGATGACGCCGCGGCCGGTAGCACCGCTGGCGCCGGTGCCGCTGGTAACGGCGGTGCCGGCGGTGGCGGAGGTTGCGCTACAGGCGGCGCCGATGGTCACAGTGCAAACGGTGCGGATGGTGGTGGTGGTCGGGTCCGGTCGTCGGGGGTCCGGTCGTCGGGGGTCCGGTCGTCGTGGGTGTTGGTGGCCTCGTTGCGGGAGTCGGCGCAGGCGTTGGCGCTGGCGCCGGTTCCCGACGATGCCGGTGTCTGCCTGGCCGA